>PMKP01000189.1:0-24647 GCA_003157775.1 Myxococcales bacterium
GTTCTCGCGGTCGAGCAAACGAATCGTGATGCGTTCGCCTCCCTTGACCGTGGGCGCGGTGGCCACGCGCATGTCGATCTCTTTGCCCGCGATCTTGCGCCGGATACGACCGTCTTGTGGCAGGCGCTTCTCCGCGATGTTGAGCCCGGCCATGATCTTCACGCGCGAGATGATCGAGGGAATGAACTGGCGGGCCGCCCGCCGCGTCTCATACAGCACACCGTCGATGCGGTAGCGGACGATGACGTCTTTCTCGCCTGGTTCGATGTGGATGTCGCTGGCCCGTTCCTTGACGGCGTTGAACATCAGCGCGTTGACCCAGCGGATGATGGGGGCCTCGTCGTTGACGTCGAGGATGTCCACCAACTCTTCGGCCGTGCCCATCTCGTCCTCGCCCTCGCCTTCGCCCAGGGTGCCCGCGTCCTGCCTGCGACCGTACACCTGGTTGACGGCGTCCAGGATCTTGTTGCTGGGGACCAGCAGGGGGGCAACGTCGCCCCCCACCGTTCCGCGCAGGTCGTCCAACCCGCCCACGTCCAGCGGGTCGGCGGTGGCCACTGTGACCGTGGTCCCGTCCTTCTTGACCGGCAGCAAGCGGTGCTGTTTGGCAAACGCGATGGGTACCAGGCTGGCCAGGTCGGCGTCGATCTGTTTGACGTCCAAGTCGGCCGAGAAAGGGATACCGAGCTGGGTGCCGAGCGCGCGCAGCACGTCTTCCTCGCTCACGGCGCGCGCCTTTTGCAAGATCTCTCCAATACGACCACCCTCACTCGACTGCTGGGCAAGGGCCTGCTCCACTGCCTCACTAGTGACGGCGCCTGCCGCAAGCAAGATCTCGCCAAGCCGCTTGCCGGCCATCCCTATTCCTCGGCCGGCGCGGAAGCCGGCTTGCCGGAAGTTTCTCCCGGTGGTGGGGGCGTGACAGGAGGGGCGGTCGGCGACGCCTTGCTCGCGGGCGCGACAGGAGGGGCGGTCGGCGACGCCTTGCTCGCGGGCGCGACGGACGGGGCGGTCGGGGACGTCTTGCTCGATGCCGCGGTTGCCGTCTTGCGCGGTGTCTTGCGTTTGGCTCTCGCCGGACGCAGCGCCGGCGCCGTCTTCGGCGCGGGGGCTAGCATCTCCTCGGCGGGCGCCTCTTCACTAGTCTCGTCGGCCGGTGTGGCCGGGCTGCTCTCTTCCGCCTCAGGCACCGGCGCGGGCGGAGCTTTGGCCGCAGCCGGCTCGATGGATGTCGAATCCTCGCTCTCGTCGCGCTCTCGGATTTGGCGCAACTCCCGCTCTTCATCCTCCATGTCCCGGACGGCCTTGTTGATTTCCTCCAGCATTCCGCGCTTGCGCCGGAAATCCAGATCCTTGTCCAACGCGACGCGATCCTCCAGTGCGCTGTAACGCTCGATGAACTCGCGTCGCTCGCGCATCTTCTTCTCTGCTACCCGTCGCAGATCCGACAAATCAGAGATCACGTAGGGCGTGATCGCTATCATGATGTTGGTCTTCTTCAAGTCCTTGCTGGTGCTGCGAAAGAAGAAACCAATGACCGGGATGTCGCCCAAGATTGGGACTTTGGTCACGGTTTCGCTGGACCGGTCGCTCATCAGGCCGCCGATCACTACGGTCTGCTGATCGCGCGCCACCACCGTGGTCTTGGTCGACCGCTTCGATGTCGCCGGTCCGAGGCCGTTGTAGTTCGCCGCCTCGACGTCGGAGACCTCCTGTTCCACGTCCAATCGGATCACGTTGTGTTCGTTCACGCTGGGCAGGAGCTTGAGCTTGAGCGCCACGTCCTGGCGGTTGACCGACAAATATGGTGTTACCGTCGTCGCGCCGGTCAGCGCGGTGCCCATCATGGCGCCCGGGAAGGGCAGGTTCTCACCCACGGTGATTTCACCCTCTTGATTGTTCATGATGAGAATGTGTGGGTTGGAGAGCACGTTAACGTCGTTGTTGGTCTGGAGAAGCTGCAGGAACACGCCGAACGAGGGGATGTTCACGTTGAGAACGCCGAATAGCTTGGTCTGACTCGGGTCAATGCCGGGCCCGAACAGCGCCGCGCTCAGGCCGCCCATGTTGCTGAGCAAGGTCTTGGGATCGAAGGCGGCGCCCAAGGTCTGGTTGGCGTTGAACCCGCCCAGTGCGAGACTCTGCGCTCCCGCGATGCTCTCCCCCGCGCCTGCGTGGTACGAGATGCCCGTCTGACGGGCCTTGTCGGTAGTGACCTCGAGAATGAGGGCCTCGATGAACACCTGCTTGCGGGGCGCATCCAGCTTCTCGATCACCCGGCGCAGGGCCTGGAAATCCTTGAACGACGACATGACCAGCAGCGAGTTGGTGGGCGCGTCGAAGGTGATGCGCACATCGCCCTCGAACATGAGCGAGCTTTGATTGCCTTGTTGGTTCTGAGCTGGAGCGGCGGCAGTCGGTGTGGTGCCCCCCCGGCGCCGGACGCCGGTGCTCAGCGAGCCCACCACCTGCACGCCGGTGATGGCACTCAGCGTGGCCGCCAGTTCATCGCAGTTGGCGTTAGCACAGTTATAGACGTGAAAGCGGACCTCGGCCCCGCCGCGCACCGATTCCTCGGGCGAGACGTCCAATTTGTGGACTAGAACCACCAGCCAGTCGTAGGCGCGCTGGTTGGCCACGACGATGAGGCTGTTGGACCTTTCGTCGGGGACGATCTTGGTGATGGTCATTTCCGTCGACAGATCGCCGGGCGGGCCGGGCTGCGGTTTGGGCGGGCTCGGGGGCGGCGAGCCGGGCTGGCGTTTCTGGCCGGATCCCAATTGCTGAACCGGCATGATTTCTGCGATCCGGCCGGCCATATCGATGGCCGCAGTGTTCTTGATCCGGATTATCCAGATCTTGTCGCGATTGGCCGACGGGGTGTCGAACTGCTTGATGATGGACACCAGGCGGTCGATGTTTTCCGCCTGATCGCTGATGATGAGCGACGATCGGTAGGAAATGATGTCGCCCGACTCGCTCTTCAAGCGGTTGAGCACCGAGTTCGTGAGATCGTTGGTGTCCAGATAGGACACGCGCACCAGCTTGGTGACGTATCGCTTGTCGTGGGGCACTCGCTCATTGGCACCCACAAAGGGCAGGGTGGTGAAGCGCGCCCGGGACGATTCGACGATGCGCAGGAACTTGCCCGAAGGCTCGACCGTCAAGCCGACGGATTCCAGCGCGGCGAAGAAGAGCCGATAGGCCTCCTCGGGGGTGATGAGCTCGGGTGCGATCACGGTGACCTTCTTGCCCTGCAGCGAGATGGAGACTAGAAATTGCGAACAGGTGATACTCGAGATCCAGCCGATGAGATCGATGACATCGGTTTCCGGCTTGAGGTTCAGCTTCACGATGCGTTTGCCGGGAGGGAGTTTCTTGCACGAGTTGAACTCCTTCTCGCCCGGCAGTTCCACCACGCCGGGCGCGCCGGCTTTGGCGGATCCCGCGGTCGGTGGGGTGGCTGGAGCTGGCGGAGGCGCGGGCGGGGTTGGTGCAGGATTCGCACCCGGGGTACTCGGTCGCAACGGCAGACGGGGCAAGAGCCGCGATGGCCGGGGTGGCGGAGGAGGAGGCGCAGGCATGGGCGGCGTCTGCGCATACGCCGACGGTCCCGCTGCGAGAAGCGCCACCAGGTGGGCGACAAGGGCGACGACGCTGGTGTGGGCCAGTGTGCCGCGGCGATGGCACGCGCCGGAAAGCGTTGCACGCTCGTGAGAGTCCCTGTTCCTAGTATTTCGTTTCATCGGATGTTGTAGTCCTCTGTGAGTTTTTGGCCGTTGCGCTCCATGCCCAGGGACAGGTGGCTGGCCGATTTGAGCTTGGCGTAGACTTCGAGGGCCTTTTCGGGACTGGTGATCTCAAGGCCGTTGATGGACGAGATCACGTCTCCGTTCTGCATCCCGATCTTGGCGAACGGTCCGTCGGGCTTCACCGCATAGAGCCGGAAGCCGGCCGCCTTGCCGTCGCGCATTTCGGGAACGATGCGCGCTGAACGCGAGAGCAGCGACATGTTGCCCAGCACTGACTCCAGCGTGTTGCGTTGGATTTCGAAAGAGCGCTCGCCGGTCTTCTTGATGCCGCGGTCCATTTCGACCGAGAGAGGATCGGTTCCGCCGGCTGCCGAGGCCGCGGGAGGTGGTGCGGGCGGCGCGGGCTTTTCGAAGAGGTCCAGGAACTCGGTCTTGCCAGCATTGTCGAGGTAGATTCGGGTTTCCTGGATTTCAATGACCGTAGCCCCGTGGACCTTGCCGCCCACCGGGTATGGCCCGATGTACTTGATCTCAGTGTCGCGGATAACGGCAAGCGACCACTTGATACCGTTTGGCGGCGGTGCATACATGATGGCCAGCAGCGCGAGGGGGAGCTGGGTCTTGACCGCCTCCACCGTGCCGGAACCTTCGCCGACCCCGCCATCAGGATGGGCTTCGTCGATGATCGGAGGACAGGTTGAACAGAAGATGTTCCGCCTGAGAATCCCTTCCGGCTCTTTGCTGCTGGCAGTGGTGGGCTCGGGTCGGCGCGGTTTGCTGGCGACGGGCGGCGAGGAAGGCATCGACGCGACCACCTTCGACTCGACCGCGCTCGAGGCCGCGTTGCCGAGAAAAGTTGCGCACAGGGCGACGACGGCCAAGTCGAGCGCCCAGAGGTATTTTCTCAGAAGAGTTTCCACGGCTTGCTTGGGCGCAAGAGCAACACCGGGGCCAGCCGGGCCGTGCAAAAACCTTAATAGATCAAACTAGTTACGGTTCGCGACCGTTCACTTTGCCTGCCAATTTGGCACTTGTCCCAGCCGAGCGCGCTAGGATGGCTCCGTCTCTGCGTCGTCGGCTCTGGTCTCAGCCGTCGTCCTTTCCTTCTCCGCCTCGACGTCTTGAGCTGGTGTCCCTTCTTTCTCTTCTTCCAGGCGTCGGTAGATGGTCCGGGTCGCTATCCCCAGCAACTGTGCGCACAGGCGCTTGTCGCCTCCCACGTGGCCCAAAGTTGCGTGGATCACGCGTCGTTCGATTTCTCCGAGCGGCGTCCCGATAGCGAAGGTAATGCTCCTTCCGTCGCTGGCATTGCCTTGACCCGTGCGCACCTCGACGGGCAAATCGTCCAACTCCACGGCGGTCCCGCGCGACAAGACCACGGCGCGCTCGATTGTGTTCTCCAGCTCGCGCACGTTACCCGGCCAGTCGTAGCGAACCAGAGCCTCGGCCGCGGGCCGGGCGAAACCCGCCAGATGGCGGCCGTTGCGCTCGCCGAAGAAACGCAGGAAATGCTCGGCCAGAAGGGGAATGTCGTCGCGCCGTTCGCGCAGGGGCGGCACGCGCAAGGCGATGACATTGAGACGGTAGTAGAGATCCTCCCGAAAACGACCCTCTCGGACCGCGCTGCGCAGGTCCTGGTTGGTGGCCGCGACCAAGCGCAAGTCAACCTTGGCTGCCCGGCCGCCCAAACGCTCCACCTCGCCTTCTTGCAGCACGCGCAGCAACTTTACCTGTACGTGGGTGGGGATTTCGCCGATCTCGTCAAGGAAGAGAGTACCCCCGTCGGCCTGCAGAAAGCGGCCGTCGTGCCGCTGGATGGCCCCGGTGAACGCCCCGCGTTCGTAGCCAAATAGCTCGGCTTCGAGAATCGTCTCAGGCAGTGCCGCGCAGTTTACCGGAACGAAGGGACCCGACGCGCGCGGCGAGGCGGCGTGAATGGCCCGTGCCAGCAGTTCTTTTCCGGTTCCCGATTCGCCCAAGAGCAACACGGTGGCCATGGACGGCGCCGCCTGCATCACTGTCTCCATGGTTCTGCGCCAGGCGAGCGACTGGCCGATGAGCGTCTTCTGCCGCTCGGCGGCCAGTTGGGCGCGCAACGAGCGGTTTTCCTGCAGGAGATTGTGTTTCTCCAGCGCCTTGCCGACTGCACGAACGACATGGGCGCGTTTGAGCGGTTTGGTGACGAAGTCGTAGGCACCCTGCCTCATGGCATCTACGGCATTCTCCACCGAGCCGTACGCGGTCATGAGGATGGTCTCGGTTTCCGGCGAGATGCTGCGGCTGGCTTTGAGCAGATCCAAGCCAGACATGCCCGGCATGATCAAGTCAGTGAGCACCACTGACACCGGCTCGCGGCGCAAGATATCGAGCGCTTCTCCCCCGCTGCGCGCCGTCAGCACACGCAGAGACTCGCGCTCGAAGATTTTACTCAACGAGTCGACGATCCCCGGCTCATCGTCCACGACCAAGATGGTCGGGGCGGCGGAATCTCGGGCCGCGGTGGCTTGGTCTTCACTTGTCACGTCTGCAGCTCCTTGCTCCTCTCTTCAAAGCGCATGCCAGGAGCATCCGACTCGGCTGACGTCGCACAACCAGCCGCAAACACGACGCTATCTGATCGCGACATTCTGGCAAAGTTGATCGCGTGCCATCTTGACACAGTTCCAGCCGATCCGCCCGTCTTCCTGTCACTTTGGCAGACGTGGGCTCGGGGAGCCAGACGTTAGCTACTTCACCACAGTCTCGCCCCCGGGCCGCTGGCCCGGATCCTTCAGGCGTGAAACTGACAAATCCGAGCCCGGTTTTCTGCTCCACCAAGCCACAGTGCACACTAAGAAGATCAAACAGTTACAGTCGAGTTTCAGGCTAGAGAACACGGAGGCCGGAAGGAAGGAATGGGTTCGGACCGGACAGGAGCCCACCCCGTCTTCTTTCCGGTCCGACTCTGTGACCTCTGTGGCCTCCGTGGTGAAATAGCTAGCTTTCTCGCCGCTCAGGGCGTGACCGGGCCAACGAATGTGGTGATGCTGGATGCGGCGAGGGTGACATTCACCGTCGTGCCAGCCGTCACCGCGCCTACGTTGGCGAGGTTCTCACTCGCTGAAGTGCGGTAGCTGGTCAACGCGCCGAAGCGTCCCGTGTCGATGGTCAGAGCGAGCGGAACCTGGGATGTGCCAGCGTTGATCGCCACCACCGCGACTTGGTCTCCGGTTGGGTTCTTGAAGGCGGACAGATACACGTTGGTGGCCGGATTGGCCACGGCATCGACCCGGATCCAGTCAGGACGAATGAAGCGGCTGTACTGGCCAAGGGCGTAGAGACGCTTGGGCTGTGTGCCACTTGTCTGCGCGAGACAGCCGTTGCCAGCGCCCCACGCCCACCAGTAGAGAAACGCGCTCATCTCGGCGACCACCAGGTCCATGTGAACCAGCCGCGCGACGATGAGCGCGTCGGTGATGCTGGTGTCGCCGGTCCACGCTGCGGTACTGAACTCGGTCATCCAGATCCGTTTGTCTGCGGCCAGCGAGTTGGTCAGCGTCGGTGGCGTGTACGATGTCGCGTTGCTCTTTCCGAATTCGTACTGGTGAACCCCCACGACGCCCAACAAGTCTGAGGTGTTCGAGTCGTTGAGCGTGGGAAGAATGAGATCCTCTTTCACATTCTGGAACTCGGGCGCCATGATCTTCAGGTTGGGCAACTGAGTGAACACGCCCTTCTTGGTGAACTCCGTCTTCAAAATGGCGAAGAAGTCGTGGAACTGCGCGGCCGTCCAGTCAGCCGATTCGTACGTGCATTGGAAGTTCGGTTCGTTTTGCAACGAGAGGACCGACAGGTCGACCCCGAACTTTGCCTTGTATCCCAAGACATAGTCCGCCAAGACGTCGGCGTAGTCAGCGTAGTGGTTGGGATCAAGGGTTCCGCCCACCTCGGGCGTGTTGTAGTTCATGGTCTTGTAGCTGTCGCTCACCTTCCATTTGCTGACGCTGTTGTTGGGTGGCGTCCAAGGCGTGCTCATGAACTTCGTCACCTGATAGTCCGCCCCGCTGGCCTTGATGTCGCTGAGCAGCGCGCTAGTATTGTTCAGATCCCAGTTCGACCAATTGAGCGAGAAGGTCTTGCTGCCGTCACTGTTGGCGGTGTACTGGTAGGTTCCGTCGCTGTTCTTGTTGATGAATTTGTCGTCGTTCTTGGGATTTTCTCGAAAGGGGACGCGATTGCGCAGAAGCGACAGCCCCGCCCCCTTGCTGACGCTGAAGAGGGCGTCGTAGACGGCGGTCTTGGCCGACGCGCTGGGGGGATACAACCAGGCGTTGCTGACACCGAATCCATCGATCACCTGCTTGGCCTGCGAGAACCTCACATTTGCGCCGGAGCTGGCCGTGCCTGCCCCACCAGCGCTGGTTCCGCCCGCGCTGGTCGTTCCACCCGTGGTCGTGGTGCCTCCCGTCGGGGCTCCGGTGGTGCCCGAAGTGCCGCCGGTCCTGGTCGCGCCCGAAGTGCCGCCGGTCCTAGGCGCGCCCGCGGTGCCGCCGGTCACGGGGGTGCCCGTGGTGCCGCCGGTCACGAGGGTGCCCGTGGTGCCGCCGGTCACGGGGGTGCCCGTGGTGCCGCCGGTTCTAGCCGTTCCACCCGTCGAAGGAAGACCACCCGTAGCCGTTTCGGTTGAGCCTCCTTCTGAGCCTCCCGCGCCGCCCGCGCGCGAAACACCGCCCGTGCCCCCGGCGCCGGACGCGTCAAGCGCAGAACTTGAACCGCCCGTATCGATCGACGCTGTGGCCGCGTCCGGTTCGGGCGCAGCGGATCCGTCTCGGGAAGCGGATCCTCCGTGGCACCCAGCGACGATAGCTGCGAAAGCTAGAAGGGAGAAAGTGCCAACTACCTGCATACGCCGTTCTTGCAGGTGGCTGGCGTGGGACACACAGTGCCGCACGCACCGCAGTTTGCGCTGTCGCTGCCCAAGTTCGAGCAGCTCCCGCTGCAGTCGGCGAGGCCTGGCCCGCACGAAGAGCAGCAGCGGAAACCGGTGTCAGGATACGAGAAGTTCTGTGCAAGCGTGGCGGCCATGAAGGTGCAACCCAGACCGACGGAGAAGCTGTCGAATGCGCCTCCTCGGATGGTGTAGACGTTGCGTCCATCGGCCAGGGTACTGCGCAGATCGTCGGTCCATTCGGCCAGGTTGCCACTCATGTCAAAGACCGCCTCGCCGGTGCTGGCCGGGTCGAGATCCCCGGAAGTGATGCATTTGTTGAACGAGCCCACGGTCGCAGCCGCGTTGAGGTTTGCCTCGGCGCCGTTGCACAGGGTCGCATCGTAGGTTGAACCGTAGGGGTAGCAACCGTTGGTACAGATGTTTCCAAGCGTGCAGGCAAAGCCCCATTCGTCGGTGGTCACGGCATCGTTGTTGCGCGTGACTTTGCACAGGCGCATACCGGCGGCCCGGCAAGCGGCGTCGGCCGCCGCCCAGGTCACCGAACCCCAGGGCAGAGTACCGGTGCCGGTTGCGCTGGTTTGGCGCGAGCAGGCGCGCGCGGAAGAAGAGCCGGCGGAGGTCGCGTTCGCATCGACCCGGCTGGCCTCGTAGCTGTAGATGTAGTAGCCGTTGCTTGGCGCGCCCGTGGCCGTGACGTGGACCACGGCATCGCGCACACCTTTGCACTCCTGGCCCGCGCACTGGGCAAGTCCTAGCCCGGGCGGGTTGTCCCAGCTCTCGTCAGTGAGCCCGTCGCAGTCGTTGTCTTTGCCGTCACAGATCTCGTCGGTCGGTGTGGCGGCTGCCGAGCCGGACAGATCACAGGCCGGGGCCAGGGTCTTGTCGGCTTGGCACTTCATGGTTCCGGAACGGCGGCATTCACCCAGGGCCGCGGTGTCGCTGCACGGCGTGCCCAGGACGGTGGACGCGAACTCGTCCACCGCGCCATCACAGTCGTTGTCCAGTCCGTCGCACCATGATTCCTGCGCTATGATTTGGTTGGGGCCGGTAAGCTGTACAGTGGCCGGGTAGTTGCAGATCCAGCTCGGCTTACTGGCGCCGGATGGGGTGGTGCACACCGGGAAACTCGCGTCACCGGGGAAGACCTTCGAGCCGCCTGGACCCTTGCCACACTCGCCGGCTTGCCGGCAGAAGTTGACTGTGGGCTGGATCATGCCTGGGTCATTCCCGTCGGTGAGCCCGTTGCAATCGTTGTCCTTGCCGTCACAGACTTCGGGTCCATCGGGCGTGCACGCGTATTCGCAGCCGTTGCTCGGGTTGCTGTCGGCATCGGTCCAACCGGTCTGGCAAGGACCCATTTGACATTGACCTTTGCTGCACAGCCCGATCGCATGTGGGTAGGTGCAGGCGACATCGCAGCTGCCGCAGTGTCGTGGATCAGTCTGCAAGTCGAAGTCTTCGTCGACCGAGCCGTCGCAGTCGTTGTCCTTTCCGTCGCAGACTTCGAGTTGCGGTGTCACCGCGCCCGTACAGACCAAAGACCCGGCCGTGCACACCCAGGCGCCGAGAGCGCACTGACCGGTGCAGGCTCCGGTCTGCAGGCTGCAGCCGGCGGCGCCCGTCGGATAGCAGGGCTTGCCCAAGTTGGGATCGCTCTCGTCGATGAGGCCGTTGCAGTTGTTGTCGATTCCGTCGCAGACTTCCTCGCTGGCTTGCCCTGCGCCCACGCAAATGGGCGTACCGGCGATGCAGGTCAGAACACCTGTCAGGCACCCGTTTCCGCCGCAAGGTCGACCTACGTCCGTCGCCCCATCGTCGATGGTGCCATCACAGTCATTATCCTTGCCGTCGCAGATCTCGACACTGTTGTTGCTCGGCGTGCAGGCATACTCGCACCCATTCTCAGGCTTGCCGTCGACATCAAAGTAGCCAGGCAGGCAGGCGAACCCGCACTGCCCCCGCTGGCAGCTTCCACTGGCGTGGGCAAAGCTGCACACATTGGCGCACTGGCCGCAGTTGGCCGCGTCATTCTGCAGGTCGAAGCCTTCGTCGATGAGGCCGTTGCAGTTGTTGTCCGCGCCGTCGCAGATCTCGACGCCGCCGTTGCTCTGCAGGCATTCGCAGCCGTTTCCCGGCTGGCCGTCGAGATCCACGTAGCCGGGATTGCAGGTCCCCACCCCGCACAGGCCAGCCACACACGCCGCTTGAGCGTGGGGAGGAATCGCGCAGATGTTTCCGCACGCTCCGCAGTTCTCTGGGTCAGTCTGAAAATTGGCCCCAGGACAAAGTCCGCCATCAAGCGAGGTCCCGAGGTTTGCATCTGAACCTGACCCGCCATCAGCGGAGCGGCCTGCGTCCTTGTTCGACGGGTTGACGGAGAAGCCGTCTCTCGTCTCGGCATCCACGACAGCCGCGCTGATGGGCACATCGGTGATGCGTTGCTGGCAGGCGCCCAGAGCCAGTGCGAGGGCCAGGGCGTGGCGGAAGCCGGTACGGCCCACGGCCCCTGCCATCTGCCACGGCTTGCCCCCTTGAACGCCCGAGGTGTCGGAGCTGCTCTGACCAAGGGTACGAGTCGCAGTCACTTCCATGGGAACCCCTAGTCTACAGTCTCTCGACGGGCGCTGTAAATCTCAACCGTTTCGAGATGCTCCCTCGTTCGATCGTCATGCCTGCACAGCCGCCCGCGGCGGCCGAGGGAGGGTCGGGCTTGCCGGCATGATTTTCTGGCGGCGCTTGTCTAGGTACATCTGGTGGTCGGCCACGCGCATGAGCTGGTCGCAGGTGGTGCCATCCTCGGGATAGTCGGCGAATCCAAAGCTCAGGCCGATTGAGAAGGGAGCGCCGGTGCGGGTCTCGGACAGCGCCGCACCCAGCCGCGCCAGCAGCGGCTCGGCTCCGGATACCCCGATTTCGGGGAAGAGCGCCGCGAACTCGTCGCCCCCGACCCGGCAGATCACGTCGTGGGCGCGCAGCGAGCGTTCGAGAAGTTCGGCCACCCAGCGCAGAACCAGATCCCCTTCTTCGTAGCCGTGGGCGTCATTGATGGCCGCAAGATCGTTGACATCGACCATCATGATGCCGAAGTGGCGCTGCGGCTGGCGATGGGCGCGGCTCAGCTCCTCGGTGAGACGCTCGGTGAAGTAGCGGCGGTTCCACAGTCCGGTAAGCTCGTCGCGGTAGGCGAGGGTGCGACAGGCCTCCAATCTGGCAAGCTCGCGCCGCAGATCCGCATTCTCGCACAGCAGGTCTTTCATGCTGGGCGGTGCAACTCGATTCGAATCCTTGCGTCCCACAACAGATCTTCTAGCAAAAAGGTCGCCGGTGTGCCAACGCGGCCCCGTATAATTCATCGCGGAACCATGTCCTTTCGCGCCGCAATCCTCTTCGATCTCGACGGAACCCTGGTCGACACCGAGCGCGACAACGTGGAGTCGGTCGTACTGGCCTTGCGGCACTGGCAGGTCGAGCTCGACGGTGACGAGCGTCACTTCGTGGTCGGCCATTCCTGGAATGAGATCTACGCCATGCTTCGCCACGACCATGGGCTGCAGGTGGGCATGGACGAGGTCATCGCGCGGGCGGTGGAGGAGAAACGGCAACTCCTGGCGCACAAGGGATACCAGCCCCTGCCGGGGGTGCGCGACGCCGTCAAGCGTCTCGGCCGTCGCGCGGATTTGGCCGTGGTCTCGGGCGCCAGCCGGGTTGAAGTGCACGAGGCCGTCGCCGGGCTGGGGATGCTCGGCGATTTTCGGGTCTTGCTCGGGGCCGAGGACTACAGCAAGGGCAAACCGGATCCCGAGCCGTATCTGATCGCGATGCGCTTGCTCGCCGTGCCACCGGCCGCCTGCATCGTGGTGGAGGATGCTGAGCCCGGCATTCTGGCAGGACGGGCTGCGGGCGCGCATGTGATCGCGGTCCGTGCCGCCAACTACCTCGGATACGACCAGTCGTCGGCGGATGTTGTCCTTGACACCCTCGACGGCATGACCGACGAGTTGTGCGATCGGTTGCTGGCGCGGACCAAGACGATCGCAGTTAGCTAGCAGGCGTCGCCGTGTTCGATCATTTGCCTGCCGACGTCGTGCTCTTCGAAGTCGGGCCGCGCGATGGCCTGCAGAACGAAACCCGCCTGGTTGCGACCACAGACAAGGTCGCGCTCATCGACGCGCTCTCGGGCTGCGGCCTGCGCGCCATCGAGATCACGAGCTTCGTCAATCCGCAGTGGGTTCCGCAACTGGCTGATGCGGGCGAGGTGGCGCGGCAGGTTGTCCGCCGTCCTGGAATCATCTATTCGGCGCTGGTGCCCAACCCACAGGGCCTGGCCGCGGCGCAGGCGGCGGCGATGCCAGAGATCGCGGTGTTTCTTTCCGCGTCCGAAAGCCACAACCGCAAGAACGTGAACAAGAGCATCGCGGAGACGCTGCGGGTTCTTGGGCAGGTTGTGCCCAGTGCGCGTTCGGCTGGCATGCGCGTGCGTGGCTATGTTTCGACCGTGTACGGCTGCCCCTACCAGGGCGCGGTCGACCCAGCCAAGGCGGTAGAATTGGTGGCCGCCCTGCGCGCGGTGGGCTGCTACCAGGTTTCTTTGGGCGACACCATCGGCGTGGCCAACCCGCGCCAGGTGCGCGACGTTCTCTCGCTGGTCCTGGCCGACACGCCTAGTGAGGCCGTGGCGGTGCATTTTCACGACACGCGCGGCACCGCCCTGGCCAACATTCTGGTGGCACTGGAGATGGGCATCACCAGCATCGACACGGCGTTGGGCGGGTTGGGTGGCTGCCCGTTTGCGCCAGGTGCATCAGGCAACGTGGCCACGGAAGACGTGGTGAACATGCTGGAAGGCATGGGAGTGAAGACCGGAGTCGATCTCGACAAACTGATCGCTTGTTCGGGCCTGGCGGCCAGCCTGGTGGGACACGAAATGCCGTCGCGCTACTATCGCGCGGCCATCGGCTCGCGCCTGCATGCCGGCGGGGGAGGCAGAGGATAGGCGCCGTTCAATTCAACCTGGCTTGGAACGCAGAACATTCGTGGCTTCCCATTCCTGGTTGACCTGATTGGCTTCCTCGATCGAGCGGTGCTTGTGCAGCCCAGGCGGAAAATGCACGGGGCAGAGGCGGGCAGAGAGATCCCATACGGACGCGATAGTTGGCCAGAGCCGAGGGTCGTTTGGGTCGAGCCAGACGGTGCCCTCCATCTCGGCGGCTGATCGGAATCGGCGGATAGGCATGCTAGTCCTTGATGTTGAACTGGCGTCGCAGGCGATCGGCGTCGGCCCGATCCTGCGGCCGAACCGTGTCCTTCTTCATCAGGAAGAGCATCCGGGGCGTTGCCACCGGCACGCGAATCCCTTCTACGAGACGTTCCTCGACCTCGATGTCCTCGAAGCGGAAGGCCTCGCCCAGGCGGCTCAGGATGTCGATGTGGAAAGTTCCCGACGGTGGAACGTACTGGATTGCCGGATACTCACCGGCTAGATCCACGGAACTGATTCCCGCGATCTCCGGATCGTCGAAGACCGATCGCAGCGCGGCGCGGAGTTGGCCAATGTTTTCCTCGTCGGCAGCAACGAAGATGTCGAGATCTTGGGTGGCCCGAGGGGCCACAGAGGCCGGAAAGAAAGGGTTTCGGATCTGGATCCGAACCCTTTTTTCCTTCCGGTCCGTCTCTGTGATCTCTGTGGCCTCTAGCCTGAAANNGGCGAGACTGTGGTGAAAAAGCTAGCTTATCCCACCAGCGCCCGCTGGCGCAGGAAGTGGTCGGCCAGCACCAGGGCCAGCATGGCTTCGACGATGGGCACCGCGCGCGGAAGCACACATGGGTCGTGGCGGCCGCGTGGTTTGAGCAGGGTGGGATTGCCCTCGATGTCCACTGTCTCCTGCTCGCGCAGGATGGTGGCCACGGGCTTGAAGGCGGCGCGCACGATGATGTCCTCGCCGTTGGAGATGCCGCCCTGGATGCCACCGGAACGGTTGCTGCGGGTGCGGATGCGCCCGTTCTCTGAATAGAAGGTGTCGTTGTGCTCGGAGCCGTGCAGGCGTGTACCCGCAAAGCCACTGCCCACCTCGAAGCCCTTGCAGGCCGGGATCGACAGCAGGGCCTTGCCCAGATCGGCGTGCAATTTGTCGAACACCGGCTCGCCCAGCCCTGCGGGCACGTGACGCGCCACTGCCTCGACCACGCCGCCCAAAGAATCGCCATCGGCGCGGGCCTGATCGATGAGCGCGATCATTTGATCGGCGACGGCCGCGTCCGGGCAGCGCACGATGTTCGCATCCACGTCCTTCCGTGTGACCTTGCCAGCATCCACCGTGGCCCCCAGCTCGTGGACCTGCTTCACGTAGGCCACGATCTCGACTTGGGCCTGCTCGGCGAGCAGCTTGCGTGCGACGGCGCCGCTGGCGACCCGAGCGACGGTTTCGCGTGCGCTGGCCCGGCCGCCACCCGCGGCCGCGCGAACCCCATACTTGGCCTGGTAGGTGTAGTCGGCGTGGGACGGGCGAAAGGCCTGCCGGATTTCTTGGTAGTCGCCAGGGCGGGCGTCAGCGTTGCGCACGAGCAGCGCAATGGGCGCTCCCAGGGTCAGGCCGTCATGCACGCCCGACAGGATGGCCACGGTATCCGCTTCATCGCGGCGGGTGGTGATGCGGCTTTGGCCGGGCCGGCGCCGGTCCAACTCGACCTGAATCTCTTCCGCCGTGATGGGCACACGCGGCGGGCAGCCGTCCACCACGACCCCGACGGCCGGGCCGTGTGATTCACCCCAGGTTGCGATACGAAAGAGCTGTCCGAATGTGCTCGCCACGATAGACGCCAGGCTACCACGACTCGCCCGCGAAGCCGCGGGCGACGCGAATTCTTGCCGCGCTTTGCAGCAGCGGGAAATGCCTTTCCGCACGCTGGCCGAGTTTTCTTGTGGAATTTTGCGCAAGTTTTCTTCAACGTAGCGGCCATGAGCACCAACGGAATCCCGCGGAAATGGAACATCGCGGACTCCGCCGAGACCTACGGCATCCCCTATTGGAGCCAGGGCTATTTCTCTATCAACGAGTTGGGCCACGTGGTCTGCCACCCGCAGGGGCTCGAGGCGGGCTCCATCGACCTGAAAGAGCTTATCGACGAGGTGGTGCGCCGGGGCATCGGGCTTCCCTTGCTGGTTCGTTTCTCCGACATCTTGAAGAGCCGTGTGGTGGAACTGCACGAGGCCTTCAAGCGCGCCATCACGGAGTACGGCTACAAGGCCGAGTACCGCGGCGTCTACCCCATCAAGGTCAACCAGCACCGCTACGTAGTCGAGGAGATCGTGGAGTTCGGCCGCCCCTACCACTACGGCCTGGAGGCGGGCTCCAAGCCGGAGCTGCTGGCCGTGATGGGCATCCTCGACGACGAGGAAGCCCTGATCGTGTGCAACGGCTACAAAGACGAGGAGTATATCGAGATCGCCCTCATGTGCTCCAAGCTCGGGCGCAAGGTGCTCATCGTGGTGGAGAAGTTCTCCGAGCTGGACCTCATTGCGTCCACCGCGAAGAGAATCGGGGTGAAGCCCCGCGTCGGCATCCGGGTGAAGCTGGCCTCCAAGGGGTCGGGCCGCTGGGAGGCCTCCGGGGGCGACCGATCCAAGTTTGGCCTGTCCACCCGCGAGGTGGTCGAGGCGGTGCGCTTTCTGCGCGACGCCGACATGCTCAACTGCTTCGAGCTTCTGCACTTTCACCTGGGCAGCCAGATCTCGGCCATTCGTGCCATAAAGAACGCCCTGCGCGAGGCGAGCCGTTTCTTCGTCGAGATCGTCGGTCTAGGCGCGCCGCTCAAGTATTTCGACGCCGGGGGCGGCCTGGGCGTGGACTACGACGGTTCACAGACCAATTTCGCCTCGTCGATGAACTACACCCTGCAAGAGTACGCCAACGACCTGGTGTTTGGCCTGCAAGAGGTGTGCGATGCGGCTGGGGTCGCGCCCCCCACCATCGTCACCGAATCGGGGCGCGCGGTAGTCGCCCACCATTCCATGCTGGCCATCGACGTGCTGGGTGTGGGCGAATTTGACGTGGGCAAGGCCCCGGACAAGCTGCCCGACAATGTTTCGCGCCTGGTGCGCAACCTGTTCGACACCGCTCGCGACATTTCCAGCAAGAACCTGCGCGAGGCGTACCACGACGCCCTGGAGTATCGCGAAGAGGCGCTGTCGTTGTTCTCACTTGGCAGCCTGTCGCTGACCGAACGGGTGATCGCGGAAGACATTTTTTGGGCCATCTGCCAGCGCGTCTTGAAGGTCGTGCGCGAGATGCGCGAGGCGCCCGAGGAATTCGAGGGTCTGGAGCGCGCGCTGTCGGATACCTATTTCTGCAACTTCTCCATGTTTCAGTCGCTGCCCGACATCTGGGCCATCGACCAGCTCTTTCCCATCATGCCCATTCATCGGCTGGGCGAGGAGCCCACCCGGCGGGCCGTGCTGGCTGATATCACCTGCGACTCCGACGGGAAGATCGATCACTTCATTGACCGGCGCGACGTGAAGAACGTGCTCGAGCTGCACCCCTACAACCACGGGGAAGAGTATTTTCTGGGCGTGTTTCTGGCCGGCGCCTATCAGGAGATCCTGGGCGATCTGCACAACCTCTTCGGCAACACCAACACCGTGCACGTATCGCTGGTGCCGGGCGGCGGATATCAGATCGAGCACGTGGTAACCGGCGACACGGTGACCGACGTGCTCAAGTACGTCAGCTACGCACGCGAGGACCTGATGGCGCGCGTGCGGCGCTTCGCCGAACAGGCCGTGCGCATCAACGGGATGAGCCTGGAAGAAACGCGCTCGCTGCTGCGCATGTACGAGGAAGGGCTGTCGGGCTACACTTACCTGGAAAGGGGATAGTTCTACTTCGGCATCAGCTCCGCGATCGTGATGGCACCAATGCGAGTCCGGCGGGCTTCTTCCAAGTCTTTGATCAGCGCGGCCAGCGCGGGCGAGGTGGTGCCTGGCGCGACTTCCAGATCAGTCGAACGGAACGCGGCCAGCACGTCCTGCAGGCTGATGGTGCTGGCAGCTCGGCCGGGGATGAAGCCTTCCTTATCTCCCTGCACTTCCGCCACGAGGCCCTGGCCCTTGAGCCGAGCTGCAATGCCATCAATGATCTCCACTGACAAGCCGAATTCACGGCTCAACAAGGTGCGATCGACGCCCTTGCCGCCTCGTTGGTAGTCCGCTGCCACGAAAGCCAGGATCTGCGCGGCCACCAAGCCATTGATGGGCTCATCGTCGCGATGGCGCCGTTCTTCGGCTTCCAGCAGGCGCAGGTTCTGGATAGCATTCGCGATCTCGGCGCCGCCCAGCACCACCCACCACGAGACGTAGATCCAGAGAAGGATCAGGGGAACCAGGGCCAGGGGGCCGTACACACCGCTGTAACTGGAGAGCAAGATGCCCTTGGCGAAATGCACGAAGCCCCATTTCAGCCCTTCTAGTGCGAAGCCGGTGACCAGGGTTCCCGCCAGGGCGGCGTGCCAGCGCACGCGGATGTTGGGCAGCATCCAGTTGACCAGGAAGAGCCCGCCGAATTGGATGGACAGCGGTCCGAAGAAACGCGTCGGCGATGCTGATCCGATGAGACGCCCCGACCAGTAGAGGTAGGCGCCGGCCAGAACCGGCAGCAATGTGACCACCGGGTAGAAGATCAAGAACTTACGAAACCACGACCGCCGCGCGGTCACATGCCAGATGTCGTTGAAGGTGTTCTCGACGGTGTCATAGAGGAAGTAGCAAGTTGCCAGGGTGAAGGCCAGGCCCAGCCCGCCGGCAGCGCCAACCGCGACTTTTTCCGAAAACGACGCGAGCTCACTGACCACGTCGCCCATGTCGGGCAGAACCTGGGTCGAGACGAACTCCAGCAAGCGCGACTGGGCTTCGAGATTGTGGGTCAGGCGCAAGGCCGCGAACATCAGCGCCGAGAGCGGGACCAGGCCGAGGGTGGTTTGATAGGTAAGCGCCGCCGCTTGTTGCGGGCAGCGATCGCGCACCCATTGTTTGATGATGCGCAGGCCGAGGCGGGCCAGGTACACACCCGCGCGGACTGGCCGCGACAGCATGGCCGCCATCTCGCGCGAGGGCGCGGTTATCGCGGTCCTGAGATGGCTGAGCGTCAGGCGCATGCCCATAGATAGTCCATCACGTCGCGCGCGGATACACCCCGTCGTCTGGGGGCAGGCAAAGATACGACCTATCGGCCGGTGTCGTACTTCATCGCGCTCAAGCTAGACATGGCCTGATCGCGGGTGAGAAACGCAACCTCGGATCCGTGGCAGCGGATGTAGTAGGTCTGGCCGGCCTTGGCCATGAATGCCTCGGGATTATTGGCCACGGCCTCGGCGACCAGGTGGACAAGATCGGGACTGCTGTCGCCAACGCGCAGGCTGTGGGCACCCGGCGTCAGATGGAACGTCATGTAGGCCCCCTGCTTCAGCACGCCGGCGACTTGTCCGTCGAGATAGACGTTCCAGCTCACCGCCCCTCCCAACATGGCCGATTCGCGGAACAAGTACACGAGTGCATCGGCATCGCCCCGGAGGGCCTCCTCGTGAAAGGCTATGGTGCTGTTCGTACTGCCACAACCGGCGGCGAAACCGAACAAAATCGGCAGCAACCACGACTTGGCTCCGTTTCTCATCGTGCTCCCTCTTCGTGAATAACAGGTTGGTGCATAGAATTGTCCATGCAAGCGAGCCGCACGATACAGGCAAACCGCGCTGCTGGCTAGCAGGCGATTTTAGGGCACAAGTCTACCCTCCGAGTGCCCGCTTCCACGCGGCGAAGCTGCCGCCGGCGCGGGCGGCCTGGGCCGCGGCCAGGCCCTCGGCGAAGCCCCCCTGGGCCAGCCGATACTCGACCCACCCCCACTTGGGCGCGTCGCCGCCCAAGTGCACCCGTCCCCGAAGCTGGCGGCGCAAGAGGGCCAGCTTGTGGTCGAGACTGGCGATTTCTTCGAAGGGCTGATGGTCGAGCGGGGTGTTGCGCTTGGATACGAAGGGCGAGACGGTGAGGGACAGTTTGGGAGCGAGCGCCGCCAGGTCTAGGGCCAGGCGCGCAAGCTCGTCGATGTCAGCCGCGGTTTCCCCGGGCAGGCCTATCAGCACATAGAGCTTGAGTAGCGCCATGCCGTGCTCGCGGCACAGGCGGGCCGCGCGCCGCAGATCCTCGACGCGGGTGTGGCGGTCGACCTGGTCGCGCAGGCGTTGTGATGCTCCGTCGGCCGCAGTGGTCATGGTTCGATAGCCACCGCGTGCCAGTAGCCCCACCAGCTCGTGGTCGAGACGGTCGGCGCGCAAACTGGACACGCCCACCGCACGGCCGGCGTCGACGAGAGCGCGCAAGATTTCGGCCAGGGCAGGGTGGTCAGTCACCGCGGCACCCACCAGCCCCACCCGCCGCGCCTCGGCCGGGATGAGCGACAGCAAGCGCTCGGGCGCGACCGGACGCATGCCCCGGCCCGCCGACCGGCGCATCACACAGTAGGCACATCCCCGACTGCACCCGCGCTCGGCCTCGATGAGAAACATGCCTGCCAGCTCCGTGTGCGGTGTGGTGATCTGCGAGTAGGCAGGCAAGGAGTTGTCCTTCGCGATTGAGGTCGGGGGTGGCGTCTCCCCGTGCAGCGAGGGGACGTAGAAGCCTTCCCTCTGTGCCAGATCGTGAAGCATGCTCTCGCGGTCAGGCTGTTCGCGCAGGCTGTTCACCAAGATCGGGAGAAGCTCCTCGGCTTCGCCCATGACGATGATGTCGGCGAATGGGCCGACCGGCACCGGGTTGGAAAATGTCAGCGGGCCGCCCAGTACCACCAAGGGGAAAGTCCGCGCGTGCGCGGCACGCTCGGCGGCAAGGGCTGGAATCGCAGCAAGGTCCAGACAGGTGACCACACCGGCCAGTTCCAATTCAGACGCGAGGGAGAATGCGACCACGGGAAAGTCACCCACCGGACGGCCGGATTCGTAGGTGCAAAGACCTTCGGAAAGCCGGCGCGCTTCGGCCACGTTGTCGGGAAGGAAGGCGCGCTCTGCTGTGCTGCCAGGCAGAGTGTGCAAGGCGTGGTAGATGCTCTGGAAGCCCAGCGACGACATGCCCACGTGGTACGGGCTCGGGTAGCAGAGCGCGACGGCCAGGTCGGCCTGCTTGTACAAGGTCCCGGTCTCATCGGCCAGCCGGCTGGTGCGAATTTCGCGAAACGGTGTCACCCGAACACACGCGCGCCGGGATCACCTGATTGGCGCGCCATCGAGATCTCGCAGTTCCACCTCGCCGATCTTGCGCAGCGAGGGCTCGATCGTAGCGCGGTCGCCCACCACAACGATGACCAGGTTGTCGGGGCCGAGGTACTTCTGCGCCGTCTTGCGCACGTCCGCCGCAGTGACGGACGCGATGCGGGCGGAGAAGCTTTGCAGCTCTTTGTCCGGCAAGTCGTAGACCGCCAACGCCGCCATCTGCGCGGCCACCTGGTTGGCTGTGGCAAAGCGCGCTGGGAAGGCGCGAACAATCTCGTCTTTGGTGTCTCTCAGTTCTCTGTCGCCGACCTCGTCGGCGCGTAGCGCCGAAATCTCCTTCAGGATCTCGGTCACGGAATCAGCAGTGTGGTTGGCCACGAATTCGCCACCGGCTGTCCAGGGCCCAGGAGCACGCCGCGCCTCGAACATGGAAGCAACCCCATAGGTCCAACCCTTGGTCTCGCGCAGGTTGAGCGTCAGGCGCTTGAACGTGCCCCCCAGAATCTGGTTCATCACCAGAGCGCGGTAGTAGTCTGGGTTCTTGCGTTCGATGCCGACCACACCCAATCGGATCGAAGACTGGGGCGCGCCCGCCTTGTCGACGAGAAAGATGCGCGTCTTTTCCACCGGCGGTGCCTTGGGGATCTTGACCGCCGGGACCGGCTTGGGCTTCCATCCAGAGAGCAGTTCTTCCATCTTGGCGCGCAACTCGGCCTCCCGGATGTCTCCCGCCACCACCAGCACGGCGTTGTTGGGCCGGTAGTATTTCCGGAAGAAAGCTTGAACATCGCTGCGTGTGAGGCGGCGCACCGAATCCTCGGTGCCGCTGGCCGGCCAACCGTAGGGATGGCTCTGGCCGTACAGAACGCGAGCGAAGGCTAGGCCGGCAACCAGGGGCGGCGAGTCCTTGCGCCGGGCCAGGGCGGAAAGGAGATTCTCGCGCACACGCGCCAGGTCGTCCTCGGAGAAGGCGGGCTGGAGCAGAACGTCTGCCCACAAATCGAGCGCACGGTCGATGTTCTCGCTGAGCGCCGAGACAGATAATGAAGAGGCGTCCCAGGTGGCGTTGGTCGAAAGCGTCGCTCCCAGTTGCGCAATCTCCTCGGCGATAGCGGTGGCGCTGCGGGTGGCAGTTCCCTCGTCGAGCATGTCTGCCACCAGATCGGCCAAGCCGGCCTTGTCCGGTGGATTCGCGCCATTCCCGGTGCGCACCACCATCTCGACCCCGACCAGAGGCAGCTTGTGCGACTCCGCCAGGAGCACGTGCAGGCCGTTTTTCAGGCGAAACCGCTTCACCCCTGGCACCCTAAAGGGGGTCTTCTCGTCGGCAGCGGGAAGCTTGTGACGAAACTCGGCGTCCGGGGTCTGGCGGGCCGCAGATTTTTCTGCGACGGGTTTCTTGGTGGTGGGCTTGGCGGCGTCTGGCTTGGCAGCGTCGGGTTTTTCTGCGACGGGCGCGGTTGCGGCGGGTCGGTCCTGCCCGAAGGCAGGCGAGACCAGGCGGCCCATGATGGGTGCGTTGTGGTTGGGCTCGACGTCGATGGTCACGCGCACTTGGTTGAGCAGGATCTGGGCTGCGCATTTCTGCAATGCCGCGGGCGTAGCCGCCGCATATCGGTCGAGGTCGTGGCCGAGGTACGCCGGATCACCGGCGAACACGTCGTAAGCTAGGAGGTGGCCGGCCAGGCCCTGCAGGGTATCCAGACCGCGCACCAGATCGGTCTTGATTCCGTTGCGCGCGCGTTCCAGCTCGGTGGCCTCCACCGGGTGGGCACGCAGCTTGTCCAACTCCTGGTTGATGACCGTCTCCAGCTCGGCCAGGGAATGTCCCTGCAAGGGGACATAGGTGATCTCGAACGTCCCGCCCAGCAGCCGGCTGATGTGCACAGCAGACACGGACTGCGCAATCTTCAGCTCAAGCACCAAGCGCCGATAGAGGCGCGAACTCTTGCCCCCGCCCAACACGCTGGCCAGCAGATCCAGCTCGGCATCCCCGGGCGCAAAGATGGGAACTGTGTTCCAAGCCATGAGGCCTCGCGCCAGGTTGACCTTGGCTTCCATCGGGATGCGGCGTTCGCCGGTGGGCGCAGGGAGAGGCGGTACCGGCTGCTTCTCCACCGGCGGTCCGGCTGGGATGGGCCCGAAGTACTTGTCCACCAGGCCCTTGACCTGTGCGACGTCGAGGTCGCCGGCGATGAGCAGCACGGCGTTGTTGGGCGCGTAGTAGCGGTTGAAGAACCCGCGGATGTCAGCTTCGGTCGCCGCGTCCAGATCTCTCATGGACCCCATGACCTCATGCCGGTAGGGGTGGCCGGGCGGAAACAGCGCTTCCAATTCCACTTGGGCGACGCCGCCCAGAGGCGCGTTCTCGATGCGTTGCC
This sequence comes from Myxococcales bacterium, assembly GCA_003157775.1. Lineage (GTDB taxonomy): Bacteria > Myxococcota_A > Polyangia > Fen-1088 > Fen-1088 > Fen-1137. Next base: position 23,316 of record PMKP01000189.1, read on the forward strand.
GGCGCTCGTTCTTCACCACGTCGCGCTGATTCTGGAAAGTCGCTGCGAACGAGGGGCGGTCGAGCAGAAATCCCATGCGCGAGCTTTCCAGCCACAGTCCCAACTCCAGCTCGCTTGCTGGCAGGGTCTCGAAGTAGTTGGTGCGGTCCGTGCTGGTCGAGCCGTTGCGCGCTGAGGCTCCGGCCTGACCCAGGTACTTGAAGTAGGCATCCTCGGGGATGTGCTTGGTCCCCTGGAACATCATGTGTTCAAAGAGGTGGGCGAAGCCGGTCTTGCCCGGGGCCTCGTCCTTTGACCCGACCTTGTACCAAATCTCGACATGCACGATGGGTACTGCGTGATCCACGTGCAAGATGACGTCGAGCCCGTTTTGCAGCCGGTATTTCTCGAAAGCCACCTCGGGGGGCGCGGCGCGAACCGATGGCGCCAGGCAGAGACAGAGCGCTGCGCTGGCTGCGATGCGGGAAAGGAAGGACATGGCGCGAGACTATCGCAAAACCGGCCGTGGGCTATGTGGAGGCCATAAGCTTCGTGGCCATGGGGAGGGTTGCGGACGCCGGAGTCCTAAATCCGACCGGGATAGAAGGAATACGCATGATGCCCTTCTCCACTTGATAAGTCGGAGCAGTTGGGACTAATTTCCGCGCCCGGAGGAACCGCATGAACCCCCTACGTCTACTGTCCGCTGCTGTGTGCGGCTTGCTGCCGCTACTATTGTCTGGGAGCCAGGCACTTGCCGAAGAAGCCCATCGGGGCGGAGGTGAGGCGAACCTGAGGCTGCCGGACCTGGCGTCTGCGACCTTCTTGGGTGGTGTCGCAGGCAACAAGCTGCTCTGGGGGGGATTGCTGATCTGCCTCCTCGGCATGGTCTTCGGTCTGGTCATCTACAAGCAGCTCAAGGGCCTGCCTGTACACAAGTGCATGCTCGAGATCTCCGAGCTGATCTACGAGACCTGCAAGACCTACCTGGTCACGCAAGGCAAGTTCATCCTGCTGCTCTGGGCCTTCATCGGCACCATCATGGTGGTGTACTTCGGGGTCCTGCAGCGCTACCCGGTGCCGCGCGTGGTGGTGATCATGCTGTTCAGCCTGGTGGGCATCGCGGGCAGCTACGGCGTGGCCTGGTTCGGCATCCGGGTGAACACCTTCGCTAACTCGCGCACGGCGTTTGCCGGCCTCAAGGGTGTCCCCTATCCCATCTATGCCATTCCGCTGCGCGCGGGCATGAGCATCGGCATGCTGCTCATCAGCGTCGAGCTGGTGATCATGCTGGGAATTCTTCTCTTCGTGCCGGGTGATTGGGCGGGTCCTTGCTTCATCGGCTTCGCCATC
>PMKP01000189.1:24677-25810 GCA_003157775.1 Myxococcales bacterium
GACGGCTTCGAGACCTACGGCGTGACCGGTGTCGCGCTCATCACGTTCATCTTGTTGGCCGTGTACGGCGAGACCGTGCAGATCCAGCTCCTGGTCTGGCTCTTCGTCATGCGCATCATGATGGTTGTCGCCAGCGCTCTGTCGTATTTCATCAACGAGGCCATCGTGAAGGCCCGCTTTGGCGCGGCCAAGAAGATGAACTTCGAACAGCCGCTGACCCAGCTCGTGTGGGTGACGTCGATCGTGTCGATGGTCTCCACCTACGTGGTGTCGTACCTGCTCATCCCCGAGCTGAACAAAGACACGACGCTGTGGTGGAAACTCAGCAGCATCATCACCTGCGGCACGCTGGCCGGCGCCCTCATCCCGGAGATGATCAAGATCTTCACCTCGACCAAGTCCGCTCACGTCAAGGAAGTGGTGACGGCTTCGCGCGAGGGTGGCGCGTCGCTGAACGTGCTCTCGGGCCTGGTGGCGGGAAACTTCTCCGCCTACTGGATGGGCATGGTGATCGTGGGACTCATGTCTATTGCCTACGTCGTCAGTACGCTGGGGCTGGATATGCTCATGTTGGGGCCGGCCGTGTTTGCCTTCGGCTTGGTGGCGTTCGGCTTCCTGGGCATGGGCCCGGTGACCATCGCGGTCGACTCATACGGTCCGGTGACCGACAACGCCCAGTCGGTGTACGAGCTGTCGCTCATCGAGAGCGTTCCCAACGTGAAGGAGGAGATCAAGAAGGACTTCGGCTTTGACGCCGACTTCGAAAATGCCAAGAAGCTGCTGGAAGAGAACGACGGTGCCGGCAACACCTTCAAGGCCACGGCCAAGCCTGTGCTCATCGGGACCGCGGTGGTGGGCGCCACCACCATGATCTTCTCCATCATCATGATGCTGACCGAGAAGTTGACCACCAACCTCGACCATCTCTCCCTCATGCACGCGCCCTTCCTGCTCGGCCTCATCACCGGCGGCGCCGTAATCTACTGGTTCACCGGCGCATCGATTCAGGCCGTGTCGACCGGCGCCTACCGCGCGGTCGAGTTCATCAAGAAGAACATCAAGCTGGAAAACACTGAAAAGGCATCGGTCAGCGACAGCAAGAAGGTGGTGGAGATCTGCACCAAGTACGCGCA
>PMKP01000189.1:25925-42550 GCA_003157775.1 Myxococcales bacterium
GGCGGTCGAGCTGGCGGTCAAGCTTGACTACGGCCTGCGGGGCGCCCTTGCGGCGGGCTTCCTGCTCGTCGCTTTCTTCTTCGTGCGTCGGTCGTTCTACGGCATGCGCATCCCGCTGGAGGCCAAGGCCGAGGCCAAGGCCGACGCGCGGGCCATGGCAGACAGGTAGCAACGGGAGCCGACGCGGCTCCTTGATTGGCCCGGCTGAAGAAGCTGTCCATCTTCGGCCGGGCTTTTTTTCACATGGGAACCCCCAAGGGGTGCCCAAACCCTCCCGCGATGGTGCGCGGCCGGCAAAGCCGGCCGGCTCCCCACGCGAATTTCGTCGACCGGGCGGGGTCGTGCGCCAGAATATCCTTCTGATCGAGTTCTATCACCGCTTGGTACGCGCCTATGTCGGGCTGGGATGGCCGGCCGGGGTGGCCCTCACGGTGGCCGTGCCCACCATGACTTTTCTCTTCGGCGTGGCCGTGGTGCTGTGGCTTCCTTCGGACTACTTTGTGCGCGGCGAGCGACGAGGGCGCGCGCGAAGCGCGCGGGGTGGGCAGGGTGGGCTGTCCGTCCCGAAGTCCCCGCAGGGGGAGCCGCCGGCTCCCCACGCGGGCAGCTTCTGGCGGCGACATGCGGTTGTGCGCGTGACGGTTCGAATCCTCAAGAACGCCCTCGGCTGGTTCATGTTGCCGCTCGGCATCTTCATGGCCTTGCCGCTGGTACCCGGCCCGGGTGTGGTGTTCATTTTGATTGGCATCAGCCTGCTCGACTTCCCCGGCAAGCGGCATCTGGAAGAGCGCCTGCTCGCCTATCCGCCGGTGTTCCACGCGGTCAACCGCATGCGCCAGCGGTTCGGACGCTCGCCCGTGCTTGTCCACCCGCACGGGGGGGGACGCGAGTCGCTGGAAAAGGACAAGCCACTATCATCAGGTGGGTAGTCCGCGCCTTCCTTGACGTGGTAAATGGTTTGGCTGATGACTACCACGCCGGCTTTTGTTTGTTCCATGTGCCGCAAGCCCATAGCCACAGGCGCCAAGGTGATTCGTTGTTCTGTCTCCACCTGCAACTCGGGCAAGATCAAACTGGTCTTCTGCTCGCCGGGTTGCTGGGACTCACACCTTCCCAACGCGCGCCATCGCAACGCCTACTTCGTCGAAGAAATCGCCCGGCCCGAGTAGTGGTCTGACCTCGGGCCAGGCAGCAGGTGACCCGTTCGGACCGCTTCGATAGTACAATGGCTGATTCGTGCAGCCGTCTCTTGCTCTCTTGATTTTGCACGCGGTATCGGTGCTGGTTGCGCCGGGACCGGAGGATAGCTGCCCGTCCGCCCGCCAGGTGTCGGCTGCTCTGTTGGAACATGCGCCAGCAGTGCCGAGCACGCGCGGACCTGATTCAGAGTCTGCCTTGACCCTGGTATTGCCGGCGCCTGGAACGTCCCAAGAGCCGAGTGTCTCCCTGATTGACCAACAGGGGAGGCTGCGGCTGTTTCGCACATTGGCTAGACCCGGCGCTGCACATGCGCGCGACTGCGTCGCGCTTGCCGACACCGTGGCCATCATCGTCCAGCGCTATCTCGAGGAAGTCGAGTTGCCGGAGCTGGAAGCCGCCCGCAAGAGTCCTGAGATCCTGGCGGCGCCGCCCGCGCCAGCGCCTCCGCCTTCGCCCTCGCCTTCGCCGCTCGTTGCCGCCTCCCCACTCCGGGCGTGGGCCAGGTGGGATGTCTCACTCGGCATTTCCCAAAGATTCAGCGGCCAGATGGCAGGACTGGAACCCTATGACCTGCGACTCTCCCTCGCTCGTACGTTGGGCGCACGCATGGACACTGGCCTCCTGCTCCGGCTGTGGAGCGGGCTCTCGGGCTGGACCACGCACTACTGGAATGGTGGCCGTGGTGAGGTGATTCGTGTTCCCTCAGGCCTTGAGCTCATGTGGAGGCGCGCGGTTTCTGCCGTGGAGCTGCAGCTCGGCCTAGCCGGGCTGCTCGATTGCTGGATTCTCGGAGCGAGGTACCAGACGAATGCGCAGTGGGACTTCCGCGTCGCCATCGCGGGCGCGTTGACCGGAGGCATGCAAGTACCCTTGGGGAAGCGCCTTTTCTTGAGGTTTTCTCTCGACTTCGCCGTAGGCGCTCTGCGCTATAGGTACGTTGAACCGGGAGATCCCAATGAAACCGCCTTTTCGACTCCTCGCGTCTTTGGTGACGCAGCAGTTGCTTTCGGTATGTCGCTTCGGTGACGAAGCAGGTGGACCAGGGGCACTAACTATCCAAGCAAGGTAAGCTTGCGCCTAACTCTTGTGTCGCCGGTGAACATGAACCAACAGAATTCTGCAGGAAGCCAGCGACCAGGGCCTGTCGCAGAAGACCGGGCGTTGGTTGAACGCGTTCGCAATGGGGACGCCCTCGCGTGGCGGGCGCTCTACGAGCGCTACGCGCAGCCAGTGTTTCGTTTTGTCAGCGCGCTTGGCGTGCCACCAGAGGAACGCGAGGACGCTGCCCAGGACGTCTTCGTTGCGGTCTACCGTGGGCTGGGGCAGTTTCGTGGGGAGGCCCAGCTATCAACGTGGATCTATCGCATTGCCGCGCGCCATGCCTCGCACCTGGGCCGGCGGCGACGCATGCGTTCGTTCCTGTCGATTCTGCCCTGGCATGAGGCCGAGCCCGAGCCTCCGCCCGACCCGGCCGAAAGGGCATCGGAGTTGCGGCTGCTCGATCGGTTGCTGGCCAAGTTGTCACCCAAGAAGCGGATGGTCCTCGTCCTCTTCGAGATCGAAGGATTGGGCGTGAATGAAATCGCCAACGTGATGGGATGTCCTCCCAACACGGTCTGGTCCCGGCTGCGCCACGCCCGAGCGGAACTAGTGAAGGCGGCGCGGAGGATAACGACATGAAGTGGCCTACACACAAATCCGACGACACGGAGAAGTGGCTGAGTGAGACCCTGGAAGCTGCGCGGCAGCGCACCGGGGACGAGGTGGCGCGGCGTCGGGTCTGGGCTCGGATCGAGGGCTTGCTGTCGGGCAAGAGCTTGCCGCTGCTGCGGGGAAGGTCGTTGGCGCTCCCGGCCCTCACCGGGGCGTTGGTCGCGGTCGCGGTGGTGGCCGTGCTGTGGATGGTCCCGGCCACGCGTCCTACCCATTCGCCGGTTGTGGCTAAGCGAGTCGCTTCGTCGGTTGCGTCGGCGTCACAGCCTGGCCCAGTGGTTTCCAAGGTTGTGTCCCAGGGATCGTCCGCCGCGCCCGTGCGAACCGGTCAAGGCGAGAAAGCCCGGGTGGCATTGGTTGGTGGTGCGGGAGTCGAGCTTGATGCCAACTCTGTGCTGAGCTGGGATGCTGAACGCCGGCCTTCTGTCGAGCGCGGCCAGGCCAGGTTCGAGGTTCCCCATCAGTCGCCGGGAGCCAGGTTCGCGGTGTCTGCCGGGCCCTATGTTATTACCGTGGTGGGGACCAAGTTCCACGTCGGCGTGGACGATGACCGGGTTTCCGTGGAGGTCGAGCAAGGGGTTGTCGAAGTGTGGCGTGGCCCTCGGTCGGTTCGGCTCGTCGAGGGGGATTCGTGGGCTGGACCGATCCGCGGACTAGCCTCCCCGACGGTCGAGCGCCGGCCGTCCCTAGCGGGCGGAGCTTTGCGGCACTCGTCTCTTGGGGACAGTCCGGCGCTGGTTGAGAACGGCCCGGCCAGCCTGGAACTGACTCAGGCGCGGACGGCACTGGGTGAAGGCCGTCCGGAAGACGCGCTCGCCATGCTGAATCACTGTGCGAAGGGCATGGGGCCAGCAGCAGAGAATGCAGCCTATGAGATGGGCCGTGTCTTGCGTGACAGCCTGCAAAGACCTCGGGCCGCCGTCACGGCGTGGGCCAACTACCGGACGCGCTTCCCCAACGGGTTGCTGCGGGCCGAGGCGGACCTGTCGATCTTGGAAACCTTGGGCAGGGTCGGCGACAAGGCCGCGGCGCTTGACGAGGCGGAGTCTTTCCTGGTGCGCTATCCGAATAGCGAGCGTCGCGACGAGGTGGCCAAGCTGGCTGCGAGACTGCGCGGGGCAACGGGGCAGTGAAGGCGGATGGGACAACGCGAGTAGACCGGCGGAAGGGCCAAAGCCTGGCGAATTCTTCATGGCTGCTCGTCCTTGCCGGGATATCGTGTACCTATCCCGTCGAACTGCCTGGGGCGGTGGCGGTGGAAGATGCAGGCAGCAGTCCTGACGAAACCGGCGGAATCCGAAGCGTGGATGCGTCTGCGGACGCGTCCATCGACCAGTTCAGTTCGAGTGACAGGCGGCGGTTCACCGGTTCGGATGACTGTCCGAACCCTCACTACATCCCGCTGGTGCCGAACACGGTCGAGATGATCATTGCCCTCGACCGCTCCACATCCATGCAGCAGCACGCGTTCGATTCGACGACCACCAGGTGGGAAGCGGCTCAACAGGCTATTCTGACGGCGATTCAGAATCATCCGAGCATTCAGTTTGGTCTCGAGCTATTCCCTTGGTCGAGCGACTGCAGCAACGGGGCGGCTTGTTGTGCGGGCCAGGTTTCGGTTTCGCCCGCGCCCAACCAGTCGACTAGCATCGCGACTCAGATGGCGTGCGGATCAGGTGATGCGGGTTGCCCGATCGCGGGGGATGATTCGCCGTCTCCCTTGGCATTGCGTCAGTGCCGCGATTCCTTCGCCAGGGAGGGATTTCAGGCACGCCTCTCTCAGTTCGTCTTGCTCATGACTGATCAAGATCCGACCTGTGCAGGTGATGTTTCTCCGGATTCACCTTGCACCGTCGCGATCAATGAGGCATCTAAGCTCGGGGCGAGAGATGTCAGCGTGCAGACGTTCGTTGTCGCGCTCAACAGCGACGCACAGAGTACAGACTGCCTGACCAAGATCGCGTCCGCCAATGCGGTTAGCTTCAACGACAGCTCGCAGTTCTTCGTGGCGACGGACCAGACGGTGTTGGGCCAGCAACTTGATACCATCATGACCTTGGCGGAGGCGAACTTGTGCCGATTCTTCTTGGTGCGCCCGCCCAACAATCCCGATCAGATGAATGTGACCGTCAATGGCAGGGGCGTAGCGCCCGATTCGAGCGGCCAGCAGGGTGGGTGGAGTCTCTCCGATTCCTCCACCCTCGCATTTTCCGGCTCCTCCTGCTCCGATGTGATGGCCGGGCACACTCCTACCGTGGTAGATTGCTCATACTAAGTCCGGTTGTCTCGACACCTCGTCCGTAGCTCAGCCGCGCCGGCGCAGCAGGTAGCGCAGCAAGGGCGCGGTGTGCAAGGCTTGGATCATGTCGCCGTTGTCAATGAGACCGGGGATTTCGGCCAGCCGCACCAGGTGAACGCGCAGATCCTCGGTCGCCTCGGGTTGGGCTCGGCCCAGGGAGACCACGCCTTCTGCAAGATAGGACGTAGTGATGTTGTTCTGCAGGGCAGGGTTGGCCGAAAGACGGGTGAGCACCGACCAGCTACCGCCCCCGTATCCGGTTTCCTCAGCCAGCTCGCGCCGGGCCGCGGCCTCGATATCCTCGCCTTGCTCGACCGTCCCGGCTGGGATCTCATAGTGAACATCGTCTCGACCAGGACGATACTGTCTGATCAGAACCACCAGGTCAGCCGCCGTCACCGCGACGACGTTGACCCAGGGTGGGTACTCCGAGATCCAGTAGTCGGGAATCTCACTCCCACTGGGTAGGCGGAAACGCTGGTGGCGCAGCACCAACCAGGGCGGCTTGCGGAAGAGATACGTGGTGTCGAGCGCCTGCCAGGCAGCGGGATCGTCGGGAAAGCGGCGGGGCAAAGCCGATTACTCCTGGCCCGCTGGTTGAGCGCGAGGGCTGCTCGGGGTAGACAAGCCGACGACAAGCTGATGTGGCACGAAGACCAGTATTCAGTATCATGCGGCTGCCGACAAGACGTGAAGCATCCGTGACGCTATCGGCGGCTTCTGGCGGCCGGATGGTTTTCAGGTACGCTAGCGGATTGTCCCCGTGAGTGAAAAGCGAGACTACTACCAGGTGCTCGGCGTATCCCGCCAGGCTGATGCGTCTGAGCTGAAGCGGGCATACCGCAAGCTTGCCCTTGAGCTACATCCAGACCGGAACCCCGGCGACAAGGAGTCAGAGGTGCGCTTCAAAGAGGCGTCCGAGGCCTATCAGGTGCTGTCGGACCCCGAGAAGCGCGCGCTCTACGATCGCTACGGGCACGAGGGGCCGCGTGGTGGCGGTTTTGGCGGCGGGTTCGGCAGCGTGAGCGACATCTTCTCGGCTTTCTCGGACATCTTCGGTGACATGTTTGGCGGCGGATTTGCCGGAGGCCCGGGTCATGGCGCCGGGCGCGGGTCCGACCTCGAGACGCAGGTTCAGCTAACCTTGGCCGAGGTGACGACCGGCGCGACAAAGGAAATCAGGGTGCAACGGCGCGCGGTCTGCCAGGATTGCGCCGGCTCCGGCGCCGCCCAGGGCAGCTCGCGCGAGGCCTGCCCGCAGTGTCGGGGTCGTGGCCAAGTCGTGCACGCCCAAGGCTTCCTGCGGATCTCCACCACCTGTCCCCTATGTCGCGGCGAGGGCTCGGTCGTGCGCAAACCCTGCCCCTCGTGCAGCGGGAGTGGCCTGCGGGTGGTGGAGGAGAGTCTGCAAATCGGTGTGCCCCAGGGGGTAGAGGATGGCTCCACCCTGCGGCTGGCGGGGAGAGGCGAGGGGGTGCTGGGGGGCGGACGTCCGGGGAACCTGTACGTCCACATCCGGGTTGCGGACGATCCGCGCTTTGAGCGGGACGGCGCCGATCTGCACACGGAGGTCGCCGTCTCTTTTCCTCAGGCCGCGCTGGGGACGACGGTGAAATCGCAGTCCCTGGAGGGCGAGGTCGACGTCGAGCTTGCGCCAGGGACGCAACCAGGCGCGACGGTGGTTCTGCGGGGCCAGGGCTTGCCCCGCCTGCAGGAACGTGGACGCGGCGACCTGATCGTGCACCTCAAACTGGTGGTGCCGTCGTCACTTTCGCGAGAGCAGGAGGAAGCCCTGCGCGCTTTTGCCGCCGCGGGCGGCGAAAAGGTCGAACCCCCGTCGGAAAAGCGGGGCCTGTTCGGTCGCCGCAAGAAGAATTAGCTAGTTTTTTTTTCTTTTCACCACAGTCTCGCCTCCGGNNGTCGAGTTTCAGGCTAGAGGACACAGAGGTCACAGAGCCGGATGGGAAAAGGGAAGGGTTTGGTTCTGTCCGGTCCGAACCCTTTCTTCTCCTCCGGCCTCTGCGTTCTCTGTGTGCTCTGTGAGAACAAGCTCGCCAGCTACTTTTCCTTCTTGGCCTCAGGCTTCTTGACTTCGGGTTTGGGCAGCGCGAAGGAAAGCGCTGGCACGGGTTGGTCACGGCGGTAGAGCCACGAATACGCAAATACGGAGGCCAGCACGCGTTTGCTGTAGTTGCGGGTTTCGTCGTAGGGAATCGTTTCGAAAAACTCATCTAGGTCCATGGTGCCGCGTTCGCGTAGCCAACGATCCACCGCGGCCTCTCCCGCGTTGTACCCGGCGATGGCCAGGGGCAGGGCTCCACCAAAGTGCTCCAGCAGGAAAGCCAGGAAGCGCGAACCAACCTCCAGGTTTCCGGACGGGTCCAGCAGGCTTTCGCGGGTCACTCGTCCGTTGGCAAACCGCTGGGCTGTGCGTATCAGCATCTGCGTCAGCCCCAAGGCGTTGGCGAAGGACTCAGCCTTGGGGGAGAACGCGCTCTCCTCGCGCATGATGGCGAGTTGCAGGGCCTCGGGCACATGGTTGGCTGTGCTGTTCTTGCTCACCAGCTCGGGGAAGGCACGCGGATACGCCAGGCGCCATTCGGCATCGCGGCGCGCATCCGTCGGATACGACCAGCGGTAGGCGGTGAGGATGGTGCGGGGGATGGCATGCGAGGCGTTCCACAGCCGGCCGCGGTCGAGCAGGATCGCGGTGATCCAGTACCCGTCCTCCTGGGCAGGCGTATTCGCTGCGGCTGGTGCTTCCGGCGCGTGGTCAGAAAGCGCCAAACCCAGGCGGGCCAACTCGCGGCGGGCCTCGCTGCCCAGACCCAGACGGGCCAACTCGACCGCGCGTGCAAAGCCCGGGTCAGCAAAGAGGGGCTGGGGCGCAAATTTCCACGCAGATTGCTTCTTCCCCGTCGGGAGAGAAGGTCGCAACTCGCGCAAGAGGTCGGCCCGAGCTCGGGGAAAGTTGTGTCGCATGCGCTCGAGCGCGAGCAGGGCGTACACGGAAAGTGGATACTGGCGTACCGCGCGCGTGTAGGCCTGTCGGGCCTCGTCTCGGGCGCCCTGTTTTTCGAAGATGCGACCCTTCCAGTAAAGGGCCCGGCCGGCGGCGTAGTAGATCTCCTCGCGCGGAAAGCGGCGAATGTCTTCGTCGAGCCATTTTGCGGCTTTGTCCAGCTCGCCCGTGCGCCAGGCGGCAAAGGCCAGGCGCCACAGGGCCTCGCTGGCCACATCGCCATTGGGATACCGATCGGGCAGATCGCGCAGGCGTTGCTCGGCGCCATCGTTGTCACCCCCATCGGCCAGCACCTCGGCCGCACGCAAGCGGGCGTCGTCGGCAAAACGGTGTTCGGGAAACTCCGACTCGATGCGGGCGTAGAGCGCGAGGGCTTTGTCACGCTCGCCCGCCGAAGCCAGACTGCGCGCGCCTTGGTAGAGCGCGCGCACCACCAAGTCGCGGTTTTGCGCACGCTGACACGCGGTCTCGGCTTCGGCAAAGAGCGGCGCCGCGCGTGTGCGTTGGCGTTGTTTCCACACCGATTGGGCGCGGTGAAAGCGCGCCACGCACTCGGTGGCTGCGTCCAGTCCGGGCGCGGTCAAGGCTGCGGCAAAGGCCGCCTCGGCAGCAGGGTTCTGGTTTTTGTCGAAAAGGCCCATGCCCCGCGTGGCCCATTCCTCAGCGCTGCGAGTGACCAGAACGGCTCTCTTCTCAGGGCTTGTCGACTGAGCCAAGGTCTGCAGACTCTGGTCGGCGCGGCTGGCCCAGGTTTCCAGCGGCGCCTCGGCCCAGATGCGCCGGAGAGTCACGGCGATTTCTTCGGCCGGGCGCTGCAACTGCTGCATGGCCTCGGCAAAGCGAAACTTGGCTTCGGCCCGGCGCGGTCCGGAAGGGAAGCGGTCGAGAAAAGCCTTTGCTTCGCCCTCCACCTCGGACCAGCGCTGCTTCGCTACCAAGGCGTCAATCTTGACCAACACCGCCTCGGCCTCGGGCACGGTGTGAGCGGGCACGCGGGCCACCCAGGTGAGCGCACCTTCGGGATCGCCTCGGCGCAGCCGGCAGCGGGCTGCGTAGCCCGCGTGATAGGGACCGAGCTCAGGGTAGGTGGACCACAAGTCCTCGAAAAGGTCGCCCGCAGCCTGCCAGGCATTCAGATTCATATGCGCCAAGGCCAGGAGAAAGCGGGCCTGGTTGCGCTCGGGCGTGTGCTCGGACATCGCCGCCAGCGCGCCTGCCAGCTTCTGTGCGGCGGCGGCAAAGTCGCCAGCGCGAAAGAGGTCGGCTCCGGCGCGGGCTGGTCCGGCGTTGAAGAATGGCTCGAGCCAGCGCTTGTCGAATGGAACCGCGGCGCGGGCAGTGGCTGAAGCGGCTGCCTCTCCGGGCGCCTCAGTCGGGGCAGCCTCTTCGCCCTCCGGCGGCTCGACGGCAGGGGCGGCGCGGGGTAGCAGAAGAAACGCCAGCAGCGCGGCGCTCGAGGTTTTTTGCGTGGGCACTTTTTGGGCTAGGGCGTCTTGGCGGGCTGCGGGGCCTTTTCAAGCAGCCCAGCCTTGCGGTTCTCGATCTGACGGATGGCTTGAAACTCGAGCGTCAAGCTGCTGATGCTTTGGTCAAGCAGGTTGATGTCGTCCTCCAGCATGGAGTTCTTCTGCTTGAGCAGGCGGAGGTCGTGGCTCAAGCGCGCGACCGCCCACAGAATAATGAGGAGGTTCGGGATCAGCGCGATTACAGTGTAGACGGCAAGCTGGGGGTCGAGAAAGGCCGGAGAACTCATCGGATGTCCAACCGTGACAGTACACGGTTTCTCGACCATTGACCACCAACTCTACCGCCACAGACAGACGCGATCGCGCCCGGTGCGCTTGGCCTCGTACAGGGCGTGGTCTGCCGCTGCGACGAACCCCTGGGCATCCACGATGCGGGGGTCCTGGATGGCTGCGACCCCGGCGCTGACGGTGACAGGGATGTGCTTCGCAGAGAACACGAAGAGGTGTTTGGACACCGTCTGCCGCACTCGTTCGGCGATGATCCGGCCTTGGGCTATGTCGGCCCCTCGGCAAATGATGGAGAATTCCTCGCCTCCCACGCGCGCAAACACGTCCTCTACGCGCACGATGCCCTGTACGGCGGCGGCCATCTCCGCCAAGACGTAGTCGCCTGCCGGGTGGCCGTAGGTGTCGTTGACTTCCTTGAAATGGTCCACATCGAAGGTCACCAGCGCGAGGGACGTCTTCTGCCGGAAACAGTAGGCGAACTCGCTCTCCACTCGGTCGGTGAAGTACTTCTTGTTGAAGGCCTTGGTCAGGTCATCGCGCAGGGCCGATTCGTACATCTGGCGCTGGAAGGTCTCGTCCAAGCTGTCGTGGTAGGTGAACTTGAGAACCGTTCCCGAACCCACCAAGATCTTGTCCCCATCCTCCAACTCCTGGCTTTCGATGCGTGTGCCTCGGCAGAAGGTGCCGTTGGTGGATCCGAGGTCGCGCAGCACTGCCTTGTCGCCGTCCATGACGATTTCGCAATGCTCGCGCGATACACCGTCATCGATCATGCGCACTTGAGCCTTCTGGCCACGACCGATCACGGTTCGCTCGCGGGTGAGCTTGTACATCTCGCCCATCGCGCTTCCGGCCAGTACGATCAGGCAGGCGCAGTCGCGCTTCGAAGGAGCCTCGACCGAGCCGGGCGGCTTTTCCTCCACGCGGGTGACATCGTCCCAGGTCACGTTGGGTACCTCATGGATGCTACCACCAAAGTGCTAACCGTCGACGAGGCGGCGGGCAAGGGCACGCAGCGGTTCGGCACGTCTATCAAATAGGGAAAGGGCGTCAAGCGCCGCTTGCATGAGCACATGCAGGCGCAGGCGAGCCTCGGTCTGTGTGGTCACATGGTCCTCATCGACAAGATCGTCGGCGTGCTGAAACGCCACGCCGTAGTGCTCACCAAATCGAACCAGCGCCTCCTCCTGTGCCGGCCCAGCATCCGCCAAGACGGAGCCTACCTCTAGCGCAGCTCGGAACAACGCGCCGGTCTTTTCGGCAGCAAGACGCTCGACGGCCTGCAGCGATTCGGGCCGCGGTTCCCCCAGATCGCGCGCCTGGCCACGCACCATACCCGACATGCCGGCACCTTTCGCCAGCGCCGTGACCGCGCGTAGGTGGCGTTGCGCGACAAGGGGGTCGCCTGTCGCGGCCATAGCAGACGCGCCTGCCTCGGCCAGCCACTCGAACGCCAGAGTCAGCAAGGCGTCCCCGGCCAGGATGGCGGTGGCCTCGCCGAACACCTTGTGGTTGGTGGGCTGTCCGCGCCGGAAATCATCGTCGTCCATGTCCGGGAGATCGTCGTGGATGAGCGAATAGCAGTGAACCAGTTCCACTGCCGCGGCCGCGAGGCGCAGGGGCTCGTCGGGCTCGCGGCCAACCGCCTCGGCGGCCGCCAGTACGAGCAGGGGACGCAGCCGCTTGCCCGGCGCGAGCAGGGAGTAGCGCATGGCCTCGACCAGGCGGCCCGGATCCTCAGCCGGCGGCACCAGCCGCGCAGCGAGAATAGTACCGATCTCGGCACGCCGAGTTCGCAGCCAGGGTTCCAGCTCGAAGTCGCTCACTCGTTCTCTTCGTGATCCGGTGGGGGTGCAAGAGGAGCCGTACGTGGGCCGCCACCGGCCGAGGACAGGAGGACTTCCACCCGCTTTTCCGCCTGGTCGAGCTGCTCGGCACCGCGGCCGCAGAGGCGCATGCCTTCTTCGAAGCACCCCAGCCCTTCTTCGAGAGTGAGGTTGCCCCCTTCCAGACGTTCGACCAGCACGCGCAGACGCGCCAGGATCTCGTCGAACTTGACCGGCTCTGCGGTTGGCGGGGTCGCGCTTGGTGCCATGAAGGCACTCATTCTAGCAAGTTGCGCGGCGCTGGGCGTCTATTTCGGGTCGGCCACCGGATCCGGGGCCGGTCCCGGTTCCGGTTCCGGATCCGACGGCCGGCGAGGGCGCGCGCGAAGCGCGCGGGGTGGGCAGGGCGGGCAGTCCGTCCCGAAGCCACCGCAGGGGGGGCCCGGTTCCGGCTCCGGCCCCGGCTCCGGCTCCCGGTTTGGTCGCCGGCCACCAGCTCTCCCAACCAGCTACGAATCGTCGCGAGGCGGTGCCGGTGCTATCGTGGGTGAAAGCGTGACCAACCAAGGCGTCGCCCTCCCCGACAGAACGCGCAGGGGCCGGTTCGGCCTGCGGGCCCAGATACTGCTCGGCCTGGCCGCCGTCACGCTCATTGCGATCCTCACCACCGGTTTTCTCGCGCTGTGGGCGGCCGGCGCCACCCTGGGCGTTCATCGCGAGACCGAGGCGGTGACGTTGGCGTCCGCTGCCGCGAGGATGGCGTCGGCAATCGTGGACCGCCAAGCCGACATCGCGTCACTCGAGAGTCGGGAGCAGCTTCGGGCGGCCTTGTCCACGTTGTCCGAACGATCCGGGGGCATCCAGTTCTCCGTGCTGTCGGCCGGCCGCACGGTGATCGCCTCCTGGCCGCCCCGCGGGGCCCGCGACGTTGATCCACCTATCGCTAACAGTGTTGTGGCGGGGATTCCGCCCGTGATCCAGTACCGTGATTCGCCCGGCGGCGGCGCAACCCAGTTGTTGGCGTACGCCGGCATCGAGGCCAGAGGGCGGATTGTCGGCGCGGCCCGTGTGGTGCTGGATGCGCCCGCGCCGGTGCAGGTCGTGTTGAGGCGTTCAGGCTGGCTGCTGCTGGGCCTGGTTTGCGGAGACGCGTTGCTGGTCTTGGCATTGGGCTACTTCGTGCTGACCCAGATGGTGGTGCGGCCTCTGCGCAAGATGGAGCGGGCCACCGCGCAGGTTGGGGTGGGCGATTGGGACCAGCACATCGACCTGTCTGGCCCGTCCGAGCTGAGCGCGCTAGCCCGCGCCTTCAACCAGATGACTTCGTCGCTGGCGGCCCAGCGTGAGCAGCTCATTCGCTCCGAAAAGCTCGCGTCGGTCGGGCAATTGGCGGCAGGCGTGGCGCACGAGATTGGCAATCCGCTTGCCGCGATCTTGGGCTACGTCGACATCCTGCGCGCCGATGCTGCAGGAACGGGCGCCTTGCCGGAGGCGGAACGTCGCGATGCCCTCGACCGGGTCAAGGCCGAAACCCAGCGGATCAATCGCATCATACGGGACCTTCTCGAGTACTCGCGTCCCAGCCATGAAGAGCCGTCGCTCATCGATCCCTTTGCGGTGGTGCGCTCGGCGCAGGAGCTGCTGGCTCCCCAGGCCCGCTTGCACGAGGTGCGCATCACGGTGACGCCGGATGCGGGCCCATGGCCCACGGTCATGGTGTCGCAGGGACGCATGACCCAGGTTCTGGTGAATCTTCTGCTCAATGCGGCCGATGCAATGGATGGAAAGGGGCGCGTGGCCGTCACCTGTGAGAGCGCAGCGGGACGGGTGCGCATCGCTGTCAGTGACGAGGGGCCGGGCATAGAACGCGAGCTTCGCCGCAAGGTATTCGACCCCTTCTTCACCACCAAGCCTCCCGGCCAAGGCACTGGGCTTGGACTCTCGATCTCGCGATCCATCGTGGAAAGCTACGGCGGCACGCTCGAGCTGGACCCGGATGCGCTGCGCGGTGCCCGCTTCGTTATCGACTTGCCGGCAGCGCCGCGGCCGCCATCAGCCGACGGCTCTAGTTCTCCCGGCACTCCAGCAGGAGCACCGTGATGTTGTCGGCGCCGCCGGCTTGGTTGGCCGCCTCGACCAGCTTGTGGGCGGCATCGTCCAGGTCAGCACCCACCTTGAGCAGGTCGCGGAGAGCGGAAGGTTCCACCATGCCGGAGAGCCCATCAGAGCAGAGCAGAAAGATATCGCCGTCCTTGACGTCGGCAGCCGAGATGTCGACTTGGACCGTGTCTTTCATGCCGAGGGCACGCGTGATCACGTTTCGGTGCGGGAACTTCTTCTGCTCATCCTCCGACATGCCCGGCCGCGCTTCCTTGTAGTCCTCGAGCAGCGAGTGGTCACGGGTTAGCTGTTCCACCACGCCGTCGCGGACGCGATAGCAGCGCGAATCCCCGACGTGGGCGATGTAGAACTTGTCCTCGAAGATCTGACCGATGACCACGGTCGTGCCCATCCCGGTCATGCGCACGTCACGGGTGGCGGCTTCATGGATCTTCTTGTTGGCCTGCTTGATGGCCACCGCCAAACGGTTTTCCAGGAACGACAGAGCCCGGTCCATCTTGTATGGCCAGGTGGCGTCGTCGTCCCTGGAACGGGCGAAGAACTCGCGGATCACGTCGGCGGCCATCTTCGAGGCCACCTCGCCACTGGCATGGCCGCCCATTCCGTCGGCGACCAGGAAGAGTTGTTCGTCCTCGATGAGGCAGAAGTAGTCTTCGTTGTGGTTGCGTTTCAGCCCAGGATCCGTCTTGGCAGCGTAGCGGATGTGCATAGTCAGCCGGTACAGTTGAGCGTTGTCCGTCGCTCCTGTCAACCTTGGAGCGCACCATCGAGCGGTGAAGGGCGATGCTTTCCGTTGTTGACGGTGTGTCGTCCCGTGGATAAGGTACTGAACGAATGTCTATCCCTAAGCGGGGCAAGAGGCGCAAAGCTGCGGCCAAGAAACCCGCAGCCACAAGCTCTCCGCCCGCAAGACCACCAGCCGCCCGTTCCCCCGACGCCTCCGCGTCGGCGGCGTCCGTCGTGGCGCCGCATACTGCAGCCATTTTGGCCATCGGGGACGAGGTCCTGCGCGGCGAGATCACCAACAGCAACGCGACCTTTCTTGCCGAACGACTCTTCGATGCGGGCCTGGAGGTTTGCGAACAGCGGGTCGTTGCTGACCAGGCCGCGGCGATGCGGCGTGCTCTGGAGGAATTAGCGCAGCGCGCGGCGATTGTCATGGTAACCGGAGGGCTCGGTCCAACTGAGGACGACCGCACGGTGGACGTCGTGGCGGACATTTTGGGGGTCGAGGTGGAGCCGCACAGCGCTTCACTGGAGGCGATGAAGACGCGCTTTGCTGCGCATGGCTTCGAGCTGACGCCCAACAACTTGCGCCAGGTGCGCGTGCCCCGCGGCGCCGAAGCGCTGCCCAACGAGGCCGGCATCGCGCCTGGCTTCTTCGTTCGCATTGCGGGCCATGCGGTCTACTTTCTCCCCGGCATCCCGCGCGAGATGGAGCGGATCTACCTTGATCATGTGGCGCCCAAGCTGCGGGCCCACATGGCCGCGCAGGGGGTACCGGTTGCGGCGGTGCGCACCTGGCACGTCTACGGCATGGGCGAATCGCACATTGATCACCGTCTCGCCAAGCTGCTGGAAAACATCCCCAATGCGACCTTGCACTTTCGCACCGACGCGCCCGAGAACCACGTCAAGGTGGTCATCCGCGGGCCCGACACCGGCAAGAACCAGGAGCTGATGGAGCAGGTAGATCGTGACTTGCGCAAACGCATCGGCCCTGGGATCTACGGCACAGACGGAGAAACTTTCGCACTAGTGGTGGGGCAAAGCCTGCGCACGGCCGGAACCACCCTGGCTCTGGCCGAGTCGTGCACCGGCGGCGAGGCAGGTCAGATGATCACGGCCGAACCAGGCGCGAGCGACTTTTTTCTGGGTAGCGTGGTGGCCTACTCCAACGATGTGAAGATCAATGTTCTGGGTGTGAAGGCCGCTACCATCGCTGAGTCTGGGGCGGTCAGCGAGCCCTGCGCCAAGGAAATGGCCGAAGGGGCGAGGCGTGTGACCGGGGCCGCCATCGCGGTTTCCATCACCGGCGTCGCAGGTCCGGCGAAAGAGCGCGACCCATCTGCGTCCGGTGGGAGTGACAAGCCGGTGGGAACCGTGTGCTTTGGCCTTGCCAGCACCAAGTCCACTAAGGCCGTCAGCAAGCTCTTCAGTGGCGACCGCGAGCGCATCCGGCGGGCAGCGGCCTACTTCGCTCTCGATCTCGCGCGCCGCCACTCCCAGTGATGCAGGAGAATTGTATGGTGTCCTCTGAAAAGAACGAACACAGCAAGCCCGAACCCAGCAAGCCTGCGCCGGCACCGCGTGAGCGGGATCCGGCCCGCGACAGGGCCATCGAGTTGGCCGTGTCCACCATCGAGAAGCAGTTCGGCAAGGGCAGCATCATGCGCCTGGGCGATGAGATTCCAGCGCCTGAGGTGCGTGTCGTGCCGACCGGCTCCCTCGGCCTGGACATTGTGCTCGGGGTCGGCGGGCTGCCGCGCGGTCGTGTGGTCGAGATCTACGGTCCCGAGTCATCGGGCAAGACCACGCTGGCGCTCCACGTGGTGGCGCAGGCGCAGAAGCTGGGCGGCATCTGCGCGTTCGTCGACGCAGAACACGCGCTGGACGTCTCCTATGCGCGCCGGTTGGGCGTGCGCACCGACGACCTCTTGGTGTCACAGCCGGATCACGGTGAGCAGGCG
>PMKP01000189.1:42674-45081 GCA_003157775.1 Myxococcales bacterium
GTTCTACGCCAGCGTGCGGCTCGACATCCGGCGAGTCGGCGCGTTGAAGGATGGCGAGAAGGTGGTGGGCAACCGGACGCGGGTGAAGGTCGTCAAGAACAAGATGGCGCCGCCGTTTCGCGAGGTGGAGTTCGACATTCTCTACGGCGAGGGCATCAGCCGTGAAGGCGACCTGATCGACCTGGCCGCCGAGTGCGGCGTGGTCGAGAAGTCGGGAGCCTGGTTTGGCTTCGAGGGCGAGCGCATTGGACAGGGCCGGGACAACGCGCGCCTGTATCTGCGCGAACACGCGGAGGTGGCCAAGAAGATCGAGTCCAAGCTGCTTGCGCACCATGGGGTGAAGCGCGAGGTGGGCCCGCCGACGCTGGCCGCCGGGGCGGTTGCTGGCGGGCCTGCTGGCACGGTGCGCCCCATGGTGCCGCAGCCCAAGGCGCAGGTTCCCGACAAACGGCGGTAGTCGCACGCAGCGGAAATCTTGTCGCACCGGGGTCCGGTGCATACTACGATCCATACAATGGCTGCCAAGAAGTCCGGTCCCGAGGGCCCCATCGAGATTCCCGAGATCATCGCAGTTCTCCCGCTGCGTAACTCGGTCTTGTTTCCTGGATCGATCATCCCCATCGACGTGGGGCGCAAGAAGTCGGTGAAGCTGGTCGAGGAGGCGATCTCGAAGGAGAGGCCGGTCATCGGAATCGTCACGCAACGTGATGCTCGGACGGAGGACCCAGGCCCCGCTGACCTTTACACCGTGGGTTGTGCCGCCCGCATCCTCAAGGTGATCAAGCTGGCCAAGGACAGCTTCTCGGTGATCTTGCAGGGGATCTCGCGCGTCCGGGTGCTGGAGACAGGGGCGCAGGATCCCTTCATGACGGCCAAGGTGCAGGTGCTGCCTGACCCGCTCGGCACCAATCTCGAGATGGACGCGCTGGTGCTCAATCTCAAGGATGTGGTCAAGCGGGTGTTCAAGCTCATGCCGGAGTTGCCCAAGGAGGCTTCCACGCTCATCGACAGCGTGACCGAGCCCGGGCAGATCGCCGACCTCATCACCTCGAATCTCGACGTTCAGGTCGACGAAAAACAGGAGATTTTGGAGATCTTCGACCTCAAGGCCAGGCTGCGGCGCGTGCTGCAGTTCCTCTCGCGCCAGCACGAGGTGCTCAAGGTCCGCGAGAAGATCAACACCCAGGTGCAGGAGGAGATGGGGCGCAACCAGCGTGAGTACGTCCTGCGCCAGCAACTCAAGGCCATCAAGGAGGAGTTGGGCGAGATCGACGAGACGGGCGGGGACCTGGACGACTTCCGGGAAAAGATCGCGGCGGCCAAGATGCCCGGCGAGACCGAGAAGGTGGCGGTGAAGCAATTGGAGCGTCTCAAGGTCATGCAGCCTTCGTCGGCTGAGTACACGGTGACCCGTACCTATCTGGAATGGCTGGTCGAGCTGCCGTGGGCGATCGCGACCGAGGACAAGCTGGACATCCCGGCGGCCCGCGACATCCTCAACGCCGACCACTACGACCTAGAGAAGGTTAAGAAGCGCATCCTGGAATACCTGGCGGTGCGCAAGCTGAAGACCGACAAGAAGGGGCCGATTCTTTGTCTGGTGGGCCCGCCTGGTGTGGGCAAGACCTCGTTGGGAAAGTCCATCGCGCGCGCCCTGGGCCGCAAGTTCATGCGGGTGTCGCTGGGCGGGGTGCGCGATGAGGCCGAGATCCGCGGTCACCGCCGCACCTACGTTGGGTCGCTGCCGGGTCGAGTCGTGCAAGGCATGAAGAAGGCGGGATCGAACAACCCGGTGTTCATGCTCGACGAAATCGACAAGCTGGGGCACGACTTCCGCGGGGATCCGGCCGCGGCCTTGCTGGAAGTCCTGGACCCGGAGCAGAACCATGCCTTCTCGGACCACTATCTGGAGGTGCCCTTCGATCTGTCCAAGGTGATGTTTATCGCCACGGCCAACATCCTCGACCCGGTGCCACCGGCGCTGCGCGATCGGCTTGAGGTGCTAGAGATTCCGGGCTACACCAGCGAAGAGAAGCTGAACATCGCCAAGCAGTTCCTCATCAAGAAGCAACTCGACGAGCATGGCCTGGGCGGTGAGCGCGTGATCTTCGAGGATGCCGCGGTCGGCGAGGTCATCGACAGCTACACGCGCGAGGCGGGCGTGCGCAACCTCGAGCGCGAACTGGCCAACGTCATTCGGGCGGTGGCCGTGCTGGTGGCGGAAGAAAAGGCGTCGGAAAAGGAAACCATCACCATGGCCCGCGTGCCCGATTTTCTGGGCCCGCAGAAGTACCTGCCCGAGGTGGCCGAGCGGACCGCTGAAGCGGGCGTTGCCACCGGCCTGGCTTGGACGCCGGTGGGCGGCGATATCTTGTTCATCGAAGCGACCCGCATGAACGGCAAGGGC
>PMKP01000035.1 GCA_003157775.1 Myxococcales bacterium
CGTCGCACTAAGAGAATTCGTCGGTTCCAAAGCGATTACGGCGGATGCTCGGAACGGCATGACGAAACGAGAAACGGCCGTCCCGTCCGCTCGCACTTCCAAAGGCAGCGTTGCGTGAGGCGACAATCCGGGTCCAGCTCCGAAAAAAATCACCCAGCGGCGTTCTTACGGTCTGATGCCCATCGAAGGTAATCAAGAGCTTTGATGTTCGTAACGTGGTTACGTCTTGGGTGTCGAAAGTCATCTCAAAACCCACAATGGCTTCCCCTGCCGAACTCGCGGCTATGGCCATGGCAGGACGCTGCGCCGTCAGCGTGGTGGCTTCGATCGTTGCTCCGGATTCGGGGATGCTCGGATTCATCAGCAGAGTCCGAACCGAGTCGAGTCTCGCTGTATCCACGTCTGCGGCTTGGTAACTCGTCACGTCGACGCAATCCGCAACGTAATTGCGGTACTCGACCTGGTAGAAATAGGCAGGGCCGTTCCCTTCCAGTGTCACCTTGACGTGTTGTCGATATGGAATTGGCAGGTCGAAATTCCCGGCGACAGCGGTCACTCCGGCAAAAGGAGGGAGGAATGGGGGGATCTGGCCCGAAAGCAGCTTGGTAAAATCCCCTGCGAGAGCTGGCTGGACTGCCTTGTCGATGTAGACGCGCAGCATGCCGCCCATCGTTGCGCTCCAGATTCTCATGATGGCTCCTGGGCCATCAACATCGAGCATCACATACTCCGTTCGGCTGGCGTTCGTCTCGACCCTCAGATAGTTTCCCCAGTCCGAGTTCGCATACCAGCCGCTTGGTGTGTCACTCGAAGCGACCGGCGTAGTGGATGACCGATCGTAGCTTGAAGCCAGATGAACAGAAAACGGTTGCACTGGCTTGTGAGTGAGCCGCGCGAGGTCGGCCATTTCGGTAAGCAGAGAATCGAAAGTGACAGCGAAGACCGCGCATTCCGAGTCGTTTGAAGGCTCTCCATCGACCTCACTGCCTATCCCGGTCGCACCATCGGGCGATTCTAGGCTACCTCCGTCTTCCCCAGGTGAAACAGCAACTTTGTCGCTGCGACATCCCGTCACAATCAAGAAAGAGAGACTCAACAAGGCAAGGAAACCGAAAGTAGTTGCTAGACGACATATCGGGGCAGCCAGAACGGACATTCTTGCACCTTTTCAGATCAACTCGCCCGCCCCGGTTCCAGTCTCCCGTCAGTACTGATCGTTCTGGAAAGGAGTCCGATGGAGGTAAGCGCGTTGGGTGTGAGCGCGATCGCTCGGGTTGCTCGTGGCCCAAACTTCCGAGCGATTGCACCGGTGCGAAGCCGCATTACACACAATCATCGAGGCTCAGACTGAATGGTCGTGTTTCCCTAACTGGGATCACGGACCAATCTTGCAGCAGATAGCGTACGTATACGCCGATCCGTCACCAGGGGACGAGCCCGCACTGATGCCACAGGTCCATGTGTTTGAACTCGACGGGTAATCAGCTTGGACTATCGCGGCCGAGTTCGTGCTCGCGTTTGTGGCGCACCCACCTCCGGTCAGGACATAGGGACTAGGGCACGTTGCTGCCCAGGCATACTGCGTGGGCGTTTGGAGGTAGCAGCTCATGGTCGGGGCGACCTTGCTTTCCAAAGCCGCGATCCTGCTGTCGAGGCCATTGAATAGGGTATTGAAGGTCGCCGCTGATATGGTGGTGCCTGATTGGAAGTTTGCAATTGCTCCCAGCGCCACGACGGGCATGGTGAGAACGACAGTCAAGATCCACCACTTGTGCTTGCTGAATTTACTCATGTGATAGCTCCATCAATTGTGTTGGACACGAAATGTGGTCGCACCGCATTGGCTAGGGTGCCAAGACACTTGTCGAATTGAACTGCGACACGTTCCAGACGGCATAACAACCCGATTGTTGGCACTTTCCGGTGCATGGATTCCCGCAGGAGCCGCAGTTGGAATTGTCCGACGTCAGATCAACGCATCCCGAGGTGCATTGTGTATACCCGGTCGCACAGGAGGAGGTACAGCTATTCGCTGTGCACTTGCCAACCGTGTGCGCAGCCGAGGTGGTACACTCCGAATCGGTACAGCAGGCGGGAGGGGCGGTGTTGATACAGGTGCTGCCACCCAAGCAGGTACGTTGACCGCTCGGGCAGGTTCCATTGCAGGGAGCGTTCTGAGCGATACAGGCTGCGTTGCAGTTCTGTGGGACACTTGGCGGGCAGGCGGGAACGCAGGCGGTGCCATTGCAGGTTACCGTTCCGCCGGTGGGCGCTTGACAGGCGGTTGCGCATTCGGTCAGGCCGCAGGTGGCGAGGGCACTGTTGCCGACGCAGACGTTTCCGCAATTGTGGTAGCCGGCGGCGCAGCGAACCGAGCAGGTGCCGCTCTGGCAGATCGGTGTACCGTTCGGATCGGAGGGGCACTTGCTGCATTGGGCGCCACAGGCGGTGGCATCGTCGTCGGCAGAGCAGGCGTTGCCGCAACGGTGGTATCCTGCGGCGCAGGTGAAGTCGCAGGCACCTGCCGTGCAGGTGGTTCCGGAAGATCCGATGGGGGTTGGGCAGGCAGTGCATAGGATCCCGCAGGAATTCGTGCTGGCGTCCGGGGCGCACACGCCGCCGCAGTTGTGCGAACCGGTCGGACATTGATTCGAGCAGGCGAGGTTCGCGTCGATGCAGGTGCCGTTGCACAGCTTCTGCGTGCTCGGGCAGGTTCCGCCGCAGGTTCCCGAGGCGCAGGTGGCGGTTCCGCCCGTGATGGTTGGACAAGGCGTGCAGGAGGAGCCGCAGCTCGCGGGGTCGGTGTCCTTGAGGCACTTGCCGCTGCCTGCGCAATAGTGATAGCCGGGGTTGCAAGTTATGGCACAGGTGCCAGACAGACATGCGGCCACTCCGTCGGGATCCAATGGACACGCGACACAGGACGCTCCACATGCGGTGGCATCATCGTCGCGCGTGCACTGGTCTCCGCAAGTGTGATAGCCGGAGGCACAGGTGAATCCGCACTTGGTGCCGTCACAGGATGCCTGGGACGCGTCCGCGGGCGCGTCAGGTCGCGTGTCCGTCGGCGCATCCGGTAAGCTGGACACTGGCGCAAAGTCCGGCTCGGGTCCATCCAGTCCAGGGGTGGCGCTCATGGGTGCGTCGGCCCGGGCGGACACCGGCGCAATGTCCGGCTCACCTGCGTCCCGGCCGCTGGCGGGGCCAACCGCGGCGTCGGGCGCGGCCGGGCTGTCCACGGCCAAAGTAGAATCAACGCCGCCATCGAACTCTAGCATGCACTTCCAATCAGCAGTGCATGTGTACCCTGTCTGGCACGGGTCCTGAGGCGAGCACACGCTCCAATCCCGCTGTATGCAAGATAGTCCCAATGCTGCTGGCAGAAGTGCCAGCACCCCCGAAGACACGACGCGTAGGTTGCTCACGTCTGGGATTCTCGGCTATGGGTTGAAGAAGTTGCTTGGAAATCGAAAACCGGACGCGCGACGGCGCGGCTCAGGCTCGGTCCTGCAGGCGAGCCCGGCCGTCGGGCGGTGTTGGGCTGTCCGCTGCGTTCCTTGACTCCTGTGCTGGCAAAACCGGAGGGCCACGCGGCAAACGATGCCCACGAGGGCCGGACCTGTCAAGTGGCGCGCAAAGGATCTGGGATTCGGAGTACCGGGGAGCGGTGTAGGTGTGGGTGGCGGTCAGGGTGGCGGAGGCGGGTGCGGTGACATTACTACTTGGGCCTGACAAAGAGATGCATGTGGACAGGACGAAAGGTATGCTTAGACGGACCATGCGCAATGGGGAGTTGGAGAGTTCGTTGGTCGATTTGATCCTTAGGAGCACCACTTTTCTGTTGGTTTGCGCGGCCGCAATGGGGTGTTCCTCGAATTCAAGGCGGCCATCGCCGGATGCGCCTCATGATGGGGAGTTTGGGAATGATGTGAGCGGTGCGCTGGAGAGCGGGGGTAGGGACGGCACCTCGACTGACGTCGTTGTGATCACCGGTGGCGCTCCGGGCGTGGACGCGACTTCGCTGACGGGAGGGTCTCAGGCGACTGGTGGAGCGGCAAGCACGGGAGGCGTTTTCGCAACGGGTGGGGCGCCGGGAACGGGCGGCGCAACTGGCGGCGTGACGGCGTCCAGTGGGTTGACATCGACGGGAGGCCTCGCTCGCAACGGTGGAACAACGGCTAGTGGAGGTTCAGGCAGCGGTGGCGCGACTGCAACCGGCGGCGTCACGGCGTACGGTGGGCTGACATCGACGGGAGGTGTCGCTGGCAACGGTGGAGCAATGGCTAGTGGCGGTTCCGGCGGTGGTGGGGTGTCGGCAACCGGCGGCACGACAGCAACCAGCGGCGCAATGGCGGGCACGTTGACCGATGGCGGATCCAGCCCGGATGGACCGGGGGTGTCTGACTTGGCGACTGAGGGTGCCGTTGCTACACGAGATGGTTCATTGGCCTTACCTGAAGTTGGCCAAGAAGTGGGCGTGGACGGTTCGGGCTGCGGCTCGACTCCGATCACCACCCAGAGTCTCCTGGGAGAGATGTTCGACCTTTCTCGTCTAGCGGAGCGGAGCCGCGATCCCTTCGCGATGTTCTCCAGCACGAGCTATGACCGGCAGTCGGTGGAATACCAGTCCTCGAGCACCGATGGGTGGAGCGGTTGGTACGCCAATCACGATTGGGGCAACTACTCTGCGACCGAGTCCTACTCGGATGGGCATGTCGAATACGTCATGCTCAACGTCGCCGGTCCTGGCGCCGTAGTGCGTATTTGGACGGCCACGCCCTCCGGGAAGTTCCGTGTCTACCTCGACGACATGCAGAACCCCGTGCTGGAGGCCGATGTAGCTGCGCTGCTCGGCGGGAGCATCGAGCCCTTCACGCCACCGTTTGGTACCATCACTGCGACGGGATACAATCTGGAATTTCCGTTCGCCTTCCGCCAATGGGCCAAGGTGACCTTCGAGGGCAACGGGCCTGCGTTTTTCTACCAAGTCTGGTATCGCGCGTACGAAGGCTGCGCCGACGTGCGGACCTATTCCCGAAGCGACCTCGACAGCTCGACTTTGGACACGGTGCGTTCCCACCTGGCCAACCCATCGCCACCGCCAGGCGTATCGTCGGTTTCGGCGTCGCTCGATGAAACGACGGCCGACATGAACATCGCGGCGCCCGACGGTGGCGGCGAGATCTCCCAGTTGACGGTGGAGCCGGTCTTGCTCGACGATGCCAGTCTCCGTTCGTCGGTGCTAGTAATCGAATTCGATGATCGGGAGACGGTGCGCGCGCCGCTCGGGGACTTCTTTGGCGCCGGGCCAGGCGTCTTGCCCCACCATTCCCTGCCAACCGAGGTGACCTCCCCAGGGCAGTTCATCTCGCGATTTCCAATGCCATTCCAGCAGCGGGCCAAGATCAGCTTGATCGCCTCTCCAGGACAAGCCATCAACCTGACCGCCCTGACCCGTGCGCGACCGTTTGCCCCGACGACCCAGTACTTCGCGACGCAATGGACGGCCCGGACAGCCATTCCTACCGCGCCATATCGAGACCTGCCGGTGGCCCGGGTCAGCGGCGAGGGTGCCTACGTCGGGACACTACTCAGCGTGAAGAACAATTCGGACGTCTGGTGGGGAGAGGGCGACGAGAAGATCTGGATCGACAGCGGGGCCTTCCCGAGCGCCTTCGGTACTGGGACCGAGGACTACTTCGGCTTTGCCTACTGCGACCGGCACACCTTCGATAGTCCCTATCGCATGCAAAGCTTGGCCACGCCTCCGCCTGAGGCTGGCGGAAACTACCGCGGACTGGTGAGCGCGACTCGGTATCACATCATGGACGTTCTTCGCTTCTCGACCGCCCTCGACTTCGAACTGGAGCTTTGGCACTGGGATGCCGCAGGAACCATCACCTTCGACACGTTGGCTTTCCTCTATCTTGCGCAAAATGCGACGAACCTCATGTCCCCACCAACGAGCGGCGACTTCCGCCTGCCGCAGTAGTTGAATTGGGGCGCAAGTTGCTGGCCAAGGTGGCCACGGAGGTTTATCGGCAACGGCCTCACGGAAGGTGCGTGCGCCGTCCGCCGGGACCTTGCGATCCCGCGGCCGTCCGGCGAAGCTCAGACCGTGGCGCTGTCCTGGCGATCGCTCGACCCGCGTGAGCGCGCCGGCCGCGCGGACCGATCCGACGTGATCAGCACCGGGCCGGGCGTGCAATCGGGCATGGCGACAACCAGGGGCGCGGCCACCAGGGAAACCGCGCTCTCCCGACGCTGCCAGAAGCGACCCAGCGACTGGCCCAGCCAGGCCTGCCAGGCCGACACTGTCCCGACATAGCCAAAGCCAAACAGGAAGAGCAGCAGGAAGGGCACCGATATGTAGTGCCCGTGCTCGATCGCAACCTCGACTGCGACCATGAAGTACCCAGCCATCAGCAGCTCGGCGGCCGGGGTCAGCGAGCGGGCCGCGCGGTAGCGCTTGCCCGACCAGCTTTCCAGCTTGCCCCGGATGCCGTGCTTGGGCGTGCGCACAAACTCGGTCTCGCGTCCCAGCATCGCCTCGATTACCGCGCGCGTCTGGTTCACGCACAGCCCGATCCCGAGCGACAGCACCAAGGGCAGGCGGCGCAGCGTGCTCCACGGCGTGCGCAAGAGATCCCCGCGCANNTCGCGCAGCCCGTGGGTCGTGCGCACAATGAGATTCGGCAACAGCAGCAACGACAAGAGGAGCAACAGTGGGTAGGCGAAGTTATTGGTCAGGTGAAAGAACGCCTCAATCTTCTGCGCCACGGTAGCGTGCGAACGCATAATGCGCGGCAACAGCTTGCGCGCGACTTGGATGGAGCCCTTGGCCCAGCGGAACTGCTGCGCTTTGAAGGCCGACATCTCGACCGGCAGTTCGGCGGGCGCGTCGATCTCGGGCAGGTAGACGAAACGCCANNCCGGTACGACAAGTCCATGTCCTCAGTCAGGGTGTCGTGGTGCCAGCCGCCGGCATCCACGATGGCGGCACGGCGCCACAGACCGGCGGTGCCGTTGAAGTTGAAGAAGCGGCCCGACCGGTTGCGCGCGGCATGCTCCATGATGAAGTGCCCGTTGAGCATGAGCGCCTGCGCCTCGGTCAGCGCCGAAAAATCGCGGTTGATGTGCTCNNAAGATCAGCACCAACTCGCCCTTGGCCGTGCGCAGTCCGTTCTCAAGTGCACCCGCCTTGAATCCCGTGCGATCGGTGCGGCGCACGTACTCAATCTCCAGATCGGGCTGGTGGCGCTTCAGCGACGCGATCTTGCGCAGGCA
>PMKP01000024.1:0-8728 GCA_003157775.1 Myxococcales bacterium
CGACGGCAGGCCGCGCTGCCTGCTTCTTCGACGATCAGGGGAACGATCGCGGAGGAGTCCCAGAAGCGCATTCAGCGACCCGCCCGGCGCTCGTCCACAAGGGTAGCCGCCACGCCCTTGCCGCGCACCGGCGGACCTGGCTTGAAAATTAGCTCGGGAAGCGGGCCACGGCCCCTGCGGATGAGTCCTGCCCGTTCTAGCGCCTGCAGATCACCATCATCGGCCTCGCCGGATGCATCGTCGCCGACGGGCACCAGCTCGGCCACCGCCACGCCGCGCACCTGGATGCGCACCGACTCACCATGTCTGGCGCGCTCCACGTGCCGCGACAGGTGCGCTTTCGCCTCGGACAAGCTGACCATCTTCATCAGACTAATTTGGTCAGATCATCGGCCAAAGTTCAAGGGGCGTCTGCGTGTCCGTCCCGGTCCACGCCGCGTTCCGCTTGCCATTCGCGCTCCGTGGTATCCTACTCTTCGTCACCATCATGAAGCGACACGCGATTCGGTTGACTGGCCCCGGCGCCGCAGGGCCGCGCGTCTCGTTGCAGACGCTGCGGGAGCTTGCCGATGTCGTGTTGACCAGCGCCCAGCAGGCCGTGCGCCTGCGCGCCGAGGGACGGGGCGCGGTGTCCGGGCCGCTGCCGGCGTGGCTGGAAAAGGCGAGCGCCGTCGATCTGGTGGCACTGGAGGCAGGCTCCACACAGGTAATCTTGGAGGCTCCCACGCTGGCCGAGGCGGTTCCTGACCGCTTCGCCCAGGGAGACTTCTTTTCCGCACTGGACCCGAACGAGACGGCCATCGACGTACTGGAGGAGAGTCTCGACGACGCACTTGCTGAAAACGCGACCAGCGAACGCTTTGACGGGGCGCTGGTCAAATCCTTCGCGGCGTTCGGCAAGCTGTTTCGCCATGGTATCGACGGACTCGAATTCGACGGGAAATCCAAGATTCGAGTAGATGCGGCCGGTCTGAGCAGGCTGGAGCGCCTACAGCAAAAGATCCCGGCGGACCAGCGGGTGATGATAGTTGGCAAGATCGAAATGCTCCGGCACACGGGGCGCATGTTCACGGTTCGCGTGGAAGACGGGACGGAACTGCGTGGCGTGGTCGCGAGTGACCAGATTTCGACCGAGGATCTGAGCAGGGTGTGGGGGCACATGGCGCGTGTGTCTGGGTGGGCCAAGTACCGCACGTCCGGCGACGTCCTCCGCATCGAAGCCGACTCGATCGAGGCGGCGGACGAGGGGCTGTCGGTTCTGTCGCGTGTGCCCACCTCGTTGCTGCCCGCGCTCGACCTGCGTTCGCTCCACAAGCCCCAGGGACCGCGATCGGGGGTCTCGGCGGTCATGGGACGCTGGCCGGGCGACGAGACGGATGACGAAGTCGACGAGCTTCTCACCGAGCTTTCATGACAGGACGAGAGCTGCTGCTACTAGACACGAACGTCGTGGTTCAGGTGTGCCGGGGCAAGGAGACCGGCGAGCGCATCGACAAGGCATACGGTCTGCGTTCTCGGCCTGAACGGCCATTGATTTCCGTGATCACGGTCGGCGAGTGCCTTGCCTTCGCCAAGCACCGCCGCTGGGGTGACGCGAAGATGGCGACCCTGCGCGAAATGCTTGCCGAATTCGTTGTGGTCGACATCAACAGCCGTGACGTGCTGGAGCGGTACGCCGAGATCCACGCAATGGGCATCGATTCAGGATGGAACCTTTCGGACAACGACACGTGGATCGCGGCTACGGCTTCTGTGACCAGCGCCGTGCTGTTGACCACCGACAAAGACTTCGAGCGCGTGGATGGACGCCTCTTGAAGCACATCTTCATCTCGCCTCAATCTCCAGCGGCGACGAGCTGACATCGCGGATTGACCGCACCTGGTGGCGTTTGTCGTCATCGCGTCGACCGACTGCGGTGTGATACGATTCTGGCAGCATTCGCTCCGTCTGCCCCTGAAGTGACCTGATGGCCAACAAGCTGCCCACGTTCGACCGGCTCATCAATCCTCTGCTGCGTGCGCTGGAGGCGCTCGGCGGGTCCGGGGCGGTCGACGAGATCTACGAAAAGGTCATCGAGCAGGAGAAGCTCCCCGAGGAAGTCCTGGCCCAACTGCACGACCAGGACAAGAGCAATCAGACCGAGGTCGGCTATCGGCTGGCGTGGGCGCGCACCTATCTGAAGAAGTACGGCCTGCTGGAGAACTCGACCAGGGGCGTGTGGTCGCTCACGGCCAAGGCCAAGGGCGTTGGCCAGGTCGATCCACAGGAAGTCTTGCGCAAGGTCCGCGCCCAGGACGCCAAGGGCGGCGAGGAGGAAGATACGAAGAAGCCGCCCGAGCAGGAAGAGTGGAAACGGGACCTGCACGCGATCCTCACCCAGAAGCTGGACCCGGCGGCGTTCGAGCGTCTGGTCCAGCGCGTTCTGCGTGAATCCGGCTTCATCCAGGTCGAGGTCACCGGCCGCAGTGGCGATGGCGGCATCGATGGGCGCGGAATTGCCCGCATCCACGGGCTCATGAGCTTCCACGTCCTGTTTCAGTGCAAGCGCTACAAGGGCGCCGTGTCGCCCAGCGAGATCCGCGATTTTCGCGGCGCCATGGTGGGCCGGGCGGACAAGGGGCTGTTCATCACCACCGGCACCTTCAGCCCCGGGGCGNNTGAAGGAACTCAGCCTCGGCGTGCGGCGCGAGACCATCGAGGTCGTGAGGGTTGATGAGGGGTGGTTTGAGAGTGTGTGATCGAGAATCCCCATCACACGCTCACCTTGCCGCTTTTCGCTGTGAGGGTGGCTGATGGACTCCACGTGGTCTGTGGATGCGATTCACCGGGGGCAGGCGGAGGACATCGTCCGCCTCGTAAAATACCACCCACCCTACACAGCCAACGAGGAACCCTACACCAACAAGACAGTGGGCATGCGGTACTTGCATGCGGAACACGACGCAATAGCAAGATCCCCATCTGAGGCTTCGGACCGACTCCTTGACTTCGGACGCTCCTTCCACGTGAAGTGGAAGGAACTTGCCAAGGACGGCATATTCCGCCTGACCGTCAAGAACCTCGGCCTTGTGAAGCGGGACGAAGAAACGGAAAGGGCGCTTTTGGCCGACATCCGGGAGCGGCTTGATGGCGCGGAGGAGGCGGAAGATTCTCGCGAGATCTCGCCTGCCGGTTCTCCCGTCGGATCGGCCGAGATCCACGTTCTCAAAGTCGGCCAGGGAGACACCATCTTGGTCAAGCTCGGGAATTGCATCTTCTGGCTCATCGACGCCTACTCCTGGCGGGTATCCGCCTACCAGCAGCAGGTTGCCGCCGCCCTTAGGAAGCTGGGCTGCAATAAGCTACAGGGGCTTGTGTTGTCACATTTCCACCTCGACCACGTTCGACGAGCCGCTGAAGTGATTCGGGACTTCGATCCCGACGAAGTATTGGTCCCGAACCATGATCACCGCACGGCCTCGACGCGCAACGTACTCGCAGAGGCCGGGGCGCGACTCAGACGGCTCAATGGGACTGCGCAAGTGTCGGTCGGCGACACGACTATTGAATTCGCCGCTACTGTCTCCACGTCGGCGGATCCCAACGAGCGCGCCATTCTATGCTACTGCGAATCCCCGAAAGCGACGGCGTTGCTTGCGGCGGACGTCCCGGCACCCATACTGATCCAGTCAATCCAGAAGTTCGGCTGGAAATTTCCCCGCAAAGAATACGGGACATTCTACAAGGTCACGCACCATTGCAGTGCGACTGGCAAGGACCGCTCGCTGCTCGAAACCATCAGCC
This sequence comes from Myxococcales bacterium, assembly GCA_003157775.1. Classification (GTDB taxonomy): domain Bacteria; phylum Myxococcota_A; class Polyangia; order Fen-1088; family Fen-1088; genus Fen-1137. The sequence goes on from PMKP01000024.1 coordinate 3,785, forward strand.
CGACGGAAGCAGCAACGTCCTGTGGGCTGGCCAACCGCTACAGTCATCCGGACCAGTCCACTCGCGACCTCGTTGAGAAGCTTGCCAAGCTGCACACAATCACCTCTACGGACACCCCTCCGCCCTTCCAACTCGGTTGAGTGGCATGGCCTCGCCACTGTCCGAGGGCTACAGAGCTGCTGCCTACGCCGCGTTCCGTTTGGCGCAGCCTCGCGCCGACGCGATCACCGGCATCTCGTCCCAGGTTCGGCCGTCGAGTTCACGGCCCTTCCACGATTTGTGGACACCGCCCCACTGTTTGAAGAAGAAGGGTACCTTGGCTCTTCGGCACTGAGCGCGGATGTCGCGGACCCAGTCGGGGTCCATCGGACGTGCGCGGGGACCGCTCTCGCCGCCAACGATGACCCAGTGGATGCCGCGAAGGTCGAGCGTGCCAGTGGGACCGATGAGCGGTTCAAGGCTTAGGAAGCGGACGTCGGCGTGCACTCGGCGAAGGTCGTCCAGGCGCCAACGATGGTCCGCGTCCTCGATGCTGACGCCCATCCACACGTTAGGCGGCACCGCGCGAAGCGCGACGAAATCTGCCATCCGCCCGGATCGTTTGGTCAGCAGCTGGAACTGGTGGTGGGTGGCGGCCTGCATGACCGCGAAGACGCGCTCGACGTAGTCGTCGGGCACGTCCTCGTGGAACAGGTCGGACATGCTGTTCACGAAAACCATCCGGCCCTTGCGCCAAGAACGCGGCAGGTCCAGAGCCTTCGGGACCAGCCTGAGATCGAAGCCTTGCTCGAAAGGATGGCCTGGCACTCCACGGAACCGCTCGGCGAAGGTCTCGGCGTAGCAATGTTTGCAGCCGGGCGACACCTTGGTACACCCGCGCACCGGATTCCAGGTGGCGTTGGTCCATTCGATCGGGCTGCGGTCGCTCATTCTAGTCTCCGTCCACTTACTGAACAGGTGTACAGCGAAAGCCAGTGCTCCGCAAGATCTCCTACCTGCGACGCGGAAACGCAACGCGCACGGTATCCGCCATGGTCGGCTCGCCATGCCGCTTCGGGCGCGACGCCGCCGGTGGCGTGCATGCCACCTTGCCCGCCACCTCCAGCTCCTTCAGGACGCTCTTGTAGTTTTCGAGGAGGTAGGGCCTCCCGATGTTGTGGCGCTCGAAGATCTGCTTCACCGGCACGGTCTGGCCTGCGAAGTTTGCTAGAAGCATTTCGGCAAGATCATCAAGGGGCCTGGTCAACTCGAAAAGCAGGGGGAAGTTCCGGTCGGCCGGATTGTAGACGAATGACGGCACGCCCTGGTCGGCCGATGAACTCTCTCTTGCCATAATCTGTTTCATGATTCCGTAGCCAAGAGGGTGCTTGCTGACGAAAAACAGATGGTGGCTGGTCCGCGTGCCCACCTCGTTCTTGAAGACGAACGGCAGCACGAATCGGCCACCCATCTCCTGGAGAGCCGCCGTGAGTTCCTCGACGATGGCCAGCTCGCGGGCCTGCGGCGCCATCCCTTCGAGTCTGTGGCGGAGCGCCGGAGCCCGATCGCCGAAAAGCGCTGCCATGTGCTCCTCGACCATGGGGTTGCTGAGCCCAGCGTTGATGCGGTTGTAGTTGAAGAAGAAGATGCACTCGCACGCCCAATCCTTCATGACCGCGTTCACCAGGCGCAGTGATAGGCCCTTGTAGCCCCAGGGATCGACGAAAATCAACGAGGGGACAAGCCGCTCGCCCTCGAACTGCTTGACGATGGTCTCGCCCACCTCGTGATTGCGTACGACCGGCTGGTACCGAAGCCTTTCGATCCCAGGCAGCGCCTTGATCGCCGTTTCCAAGGATTGAGAGTTGTTGGCATCACGATCGTTGAACTCGGTGACAAGCATCTGGCTCATCTTCGGGTCCTCGATCGCCTCTTGAAGGATCAGCAGCGGCGTCGATGCAGTGCCGTCCTGGTACCGCCCGGGACCAGCGAACAGGTCGAGGTAGGCTATGCGGCCGCCAGAGGCGTGCGGCATGATGACCTTTGCCCACGCCCAGAAGTACTTCTGGACGATCCTCGCCTTCACCTGCGACTGCTCCAGGCTTTCCTCGAAGAACCGCTCGGTGGCCATGGCGTCTGCCCCTCCGTGCCCTAGTGGCGGGCTGCGGCTAGCGTAGACCGGCTCGGCAGGAGCGCAAGAAACGCTGGCGCGTGGCGGCTGTTGGCGACCAAGCCGGACAACTCCAGCGAGGCGCAGCCCCATCTTGCAGGATGCGGTACGCTCAATCGTCATCCAGAGAGGTGCCTTGCCAACCACGAATCCACCACCGCTGTTTGAAATGACGGTTCCTGCATCAGAACTCGATCCGGCGTATGTCCACATCCGGGATCACGATGATTGCGACAAGTACCGCCAGTACCTCGAAGGACTCTGGGCTGAGTACGTGCCATACGCCGACCACAACTTCCTGGACCAGTTCCAGCGGCGTGGACAGTTCCACTCGCGCGTCTGGGAGATGCGGCTCACCGTCGTCCTAAAACGCCTTGGCCTTGCCGTTGCCGTGCGCGGCAGCGGAGCTGGACCTGACATCAAGATCGAAGGCCCACCAGTCATATGGATCGAAGCCGTGGCACCAGCGACGACTGACGAGTTGGAACGGAGCCGTGAGCTTGCTCTGCAAGGGCCGACACCCGCTCCCGAAAAGCAGGTCGTCCTGCGCTACACGCAAGCGCTCGCGGAGAAATGGGGCAAGCACCTCGGCTACACGAACGCCGGTGTCGTGAAGCCCTCGGATGCCTTCGTGATCGCCGTGAACGCCGCCAACCTGCACACCCCCAGCCTGGGGTCGGGGCCACCCTGGATCGCGAAGGCGTTGTACGGGATCGGTGACCTCGCCTGGAGCATCGAGGTCGGAACCGGGCGCCACCTTGGGTCGGGCTGGTCACACGCGCCAATGAGGTACAAGCCGAAGGGCGCGGCCGTCGAAGCCGATCTTTTCCTCAGCGACAAGCGCGCTGGAATCAGCGCCGTCTTGTACGCGGCCGACCATCTGAAAAACTGGCCCGAGGTCCGGGGCGAGATCGAGGGCTCGGACTTCCGCATCTTCCACAACGAGTTCGCGTCCGTCCCGCTGCCGAGAGGTCTGATCAAGCGTGGCCAGGAATGGGCCACCGGGGACGGGATGCTGAGAATGCTATGCGACCACAGCGTCGCGAGCACGGACCAGCCAGCATCATCATGACGACTGGTTTCCAACCCACGACCATGATGGTCATCGACCCCGACACCTACCCCAGTCTCGCTTCCCTGCTTGGTCTGGACTTCCTGCGGAAAGTCGCCGAGCGCGAGGTGCGCTGGCAGCATCCGCTCAAGATGATGCTCGCCTGGGAGAGCCAGTCGCGCGAGCAGTACCTGACCGCCATCGATCACGCCGCAGAGCTGATGGTCTCAGTGCTGGAACGGTCGCCACAGAAGGCCCGGGCGTGGATCGCGGGGAGCCTCAAGAAGCGCGAGTCATTTGAGGAGACCGTCGCCGAGATGATCTGTGGGGCGAGGCTGGAGCGCCTCGGGGCGAGGCCGGTTGCCGAGCCCGAGGGCGATCATGGTAGGAGGCCGGACTACGAGTGTTCCTTGGCTGGTGAGCAGTTCTTCGTCGAGGTCTACGCCCCAGGCGCCAGGCCAAAGGAGGACATCATCCATGATGTCTGGTTCCACCTCCGGGATTGCGCCGCTGACTGCCTCATCGTGCTTAGTGTGAAGGGGATGAAGCGCGACTCGAAGATGGCCAAGAGCATCGCGGTCCATCTGAAGGCCCTGATCTCGGAACTGAAAGGCAGCGCCGATCAGGGGGCGAGCTTCTGGGTTCCACCACGCGGAACGCTCGCTGACTGGGAGACCCGTCGGGGACCTTCGGGGTTCTCCTGGGCGGTGGGCGAGGAACCCGTGCTATCCGGGCGCGTGGACCTGGATGGTGTGCCGGGCATTCGGCTCGGCGGAATCGCGAACGCGCGTCCTTTCGACCCGGCGGAAGAGGCCTTTCGAGTGACCGAAATAGAAGGCTCATTGCACCGATGCTACAATCCGAACCCGCACTAGCGCAATGGCTATAATGACGGTCTGTAATGACGGTCCCTCCTCACACTTCCTCCGCCCAGTTTTCGAACCTCGTGTACTCGCTCAAGAACGTGAGCGGCACGTCGGCGGTGGGGCCGTGGCGGTTCTTGCCGATGATCAGTTCGGCGCGGCCTTTCAGCTCGGGGTTGTCGTCGAACATCTCCTCGCGGTGGACGAAGAGAATCAGGTCGGCGTCTTGTTCAATGGCGCCGGATTCGCGCAGGTCGGACAATTGCGGGCGCTTATTGTCGCGCCTTTCAAGACCGCGATTGAGCTGGGACACGGCGATTACGGAAATGCCGAGATCCTTGGCCAGCGATTTGAGGCCGCGCGAGATCTCGGCGATCTCGCGCTCGCGCGAGTCGTTGTTGCGGTTGCCCATGCCGCGCGCCAGTTGCAGATAGTCGATGATGATCAGTCCCAGCGGGGCGGGGCCATCGTCCACAGTGGGCGGAAAGTAGCGCGAGTCACTGCGAAACCGGCGCGCCTTGGCGCGGATCTCGATGATGTTGGGCGCTGATGTGTCGTCGATGAACAGGGGCGCGGCGCTCAGGCGGTTGGCCGCCGGGTAGATGCGCGTGCGCCAGTCGTTGGCGTCGACAAAACCACGGTGAACGCGGGTCGAATCGATACGCGCCTCGGATGCGAGCATGCGCTCCATCAGTTCGGCCTTCGACATCTCCAGCGAGAAGATCAACACCGGCGTGCCGTGGCCGACAGCAGCGTTCACGGCCACGTTGAGCACCCAGGCGGTCTTGCCCATGGCCGGCCGCGCGGCCACGACGATCAGGTTCTCGGGCTGCAAGCCTGAGGTGATGTCGTCCAGACGGGTGAACCCGGTGGGCACGCCG
>PMKP01000024.1:8846-9611 GCA_003157775.1 Myxococcales bacterium
GGCCGTGGGCACGGCGTTGGCGATCTCGATGAGGTATGCGACGCCGCCTTCCAGCCGCGCCAGACTGCCTCGGCTCTTGATCTCGTCGCCCAGCGACACCACGTCGATAGGCTGCTGCCGACGCGAGATCTCCATCATCGCGTCGAAGATCTCGCGGTGGGCGGGCAGGAAGAAGTCGTCCGTACCCAGCGTGGTGGCCAGCTCGTCAAACATGATGGGCTTGACCAGCACGCCGCCAAGCGCGGACCGTTCCGCGTCCAGGTTGTGCGGAGGCACGCGGGCAAGGTCGGAAACGGGGAATGTATCGGGCATTCGCCCAGGATGGCGCGGGGGTCTGACATGGTTTTGACCGCACGAGCCGGTTGGCCCAAGCTGCGCTACTATTAGGACATGGCAACGCTTCTGGACTGGAACGGCAAGGAGCTTCCGAAGGAGCTGCGGGCGCTCCCTACGGGGCGGTATGTGATCGAGCCAGTGGACAGGGTACTTGACCTAGCCGCTGAGGAGGAGGCGGGTCTTGAAGCAGCCGCCCGTTCGCTGGATGCCGGCGAGGGCTTGAGCCTCGATGTCGTCAGACGGCGCCTTGAGGGGATTCTGCGTCGTTGACGATCAGGATTTCGAAAGACGCGGCCGACGATCTCGCCAGCGCGACCAGATATCTCGCTGAGCGCAATCCTCGCGCCGCCACTGAGCTGGTCGCCGAAGTGCTTGACCTGCTGGAGCGGCTGGACGAGGGCATCTTCGAAGGGCCGGAGCAGCAACTAC
>PMKP01000101.1 GCA_003157775.1 Myxococcales bacterium
GTCAATCTGCATGTGCTTCTTCAGAATGTCGACCATGCGCTTGCGTAGGGTGGCGTCGTCGGCGAAGATCTCCTCCACATGCATGGATTGCATGAATGACTCGATGATCTGCGTGGTCATCCATTCCAGGCCCTCGTCTCCGAGACCGAAACTCTTTTCGTTGGCGAGAGCGCGCTTGACCTTGCCGAACTGCTCATAGGGCAGGTTGCGTTTTTGCAGCAGGTCCTTCGCCTTGTCGACGATCTCCCTCTCCAGCCGCAGGTACTCTTTCAGCACCGCCTGCACGTCGAGCTCCGCCTCGGTCCGGTCGGTGACCGAGATGTCGTCCGCGTCAACCAGCGCCTTGATGATTTCGGCACCGATCACGGGAATCTTTCCGGCGTAGAGGCGCATATGTCTTGCGGCTTCTATAGGAGTATCAGGGGATCCGTCAAGGAATCGCGAGTCCGTATTGCTCTTCTCTGAGAGCTTGACAGGAGAGTCCAGGCAAGCAAGATCCCCCCGCGCCTTTTCTCGTCTGTCTCCCGGCAGACGGAAGCACGGCGCATCAGACAATCGGCGGGTTAGCTCAGCTGGTTAGAGCAGGCGTTTCATACGCGCCGGGCCCTCGGTTCGAGTCCGAGACCCGCCACAAAAAGGGGTTCCACGAAAGTCCGCGAACGTCCGGCAAGTAGCAACGATCACACGGATTTCCCAGAAAACACGGTCCCAGAACGTCCGAGGCGTTCCGTTGACAGCCGGCAGAGGGTGGGGGTAACTTTGGGGGTAACTCCAGATCCCCGAAAATAGTTACCCCCAAACCAAGGAGCCCCCATGCTGACGGACGCCGCGATCAGAAAGGCCAAGGCGACGGGCAAGCGAGTCCGGCTGTACGACGCTGCGGGCTTGTACCTGGAAATCGTGCCGGCCGGTGGCAGGTGGTGGCGGTTCAAGTACCGCTTCGCGGGCAAGGAGAAGCTGATCTCGCTGGGCGTCTACCCGGAGGTGAGATTGGCCGACGCGCGCGTCCGGTGCGCCGAAGCGCGCCAGCTACTGGCCGACGGAATTGACCCCAGCGTTCACCGCCAGGCGCAGCGTGCCGCCCGGGCCGAGAACGCCGCCAACACCTTCGAGGTGGTGGCGCGGGAGTGGTTCGACAAGAACTCACCCACCTGGGCGCCGAGCCATTCCACGCGCGTCCTGCGCCGGCTGGAGCGTGACGTGTTCCCCTACATCGGCGGCCGGCCCATCGGGCAAATCGCACCGCCCGAGGTTCTGCGCGTGCTCCAGCGAATCGAGAACCGCGACGTGCGCGAAACGGCCCACCGCGCGCGGACTGACATCGGGGCGGTGTTCAGGTACGCCATCGCCACCGGCCGCGCGGAGCGGGACGCGGCGGCAGACCTGCGCGGCGCCCTCAAACCTACCAACCCCGAACACTTCGCGGCCGTGACCGACCCGGATGCGCTGGGCGAACTGCTGCGCGCGCTGTGGGGCTACCACGATGCAACGCCGGTCGTGGCCGCAGCCCTCAAGCTGGCGCCGATGCTTTTCGTGCGGCCCGGAGAACTGCGCAGCGCGAAGTGGGAGGACATCGACCTGGACACGGGCGAGTGGAAGTTCACCGCAAGCAAGACGAAGACGCCGCACCTTGTTCCGCTGGCACCGCAAGCGGTGGCGATCTTTCGAGAACTGCAACCGCTCACCGGGCGCGGCCCCTATGTGTTCCCCAGCGCGCGCAGCAACCAGCGGCCCATGAGCGACAACGCCGTCACGGCGGCCCTGCGGCGCATGGGTATCGACCGGGCGTTGACGTGCGGGCACGGCTTCCGCGCGACGGCGCGAACACTCCTCGACGAAGTGCTGGGCTACAGAGTCGACTTGATCGAGGCGCAGCTAGCTCACGCGGTGAAAGACGCCAACGGCCGCGCCTACAACCGGACCAGTTTTCTGCCCGAGCGGCGCAAGATGATGCACGGCTGGGCCGACTACCTCGACAAGCTGCGCGCGAACGTGAAGGTGATTCCGTTCAAGCAGGCCGAAGGGGCGTAGCGAAGGAATCGCCATCGCCGCCCGAAGGCCGCCAGCCCCATGGGATAGCGTGTGGCTTCACCGCTTCGCGCCTGGCGTGCGTTTTGGTTCGGCATGGAGATAAACCCAGCGGTTGCGGCAAAGCCCAGACGGGGAGACAATGGCCCGCATGGTAGCCAGACTGCGCATCTTGCTTGCGTGTCTTCTGGTTGCATCCCTCGGTGGTTGCGGCAGCGGGAGTCAGGCCACCACCACCCCAAACGCTCCCGCCGTCGCGGGCGGCAGCGGAGGGATCGGCACGGGTAGCAGTGGAGGCACGACCGGCACCACCGGAGGCGCGACCAGTTCCGCCCGTGTTACCGGCTCGGCGGGCACGACTGGCACCAGTGGAGCGTCGACCAACTCCGCTGGCACGGTCGGCGCCACGGTGTTGCAAGGGACCCTGGTGCCGACGGGCAGCATGTCAGTGGCAAGGATGTGGCACACAGCTACCTTGTTGCCGGGCGGGAAGGTCCTCATCGCCGGTGGATTCGGAAATGGCAGTGGGGCTCTCGCGAGTGCGGAGCTGTACGACCCAATGGCCGGGACATTCACGGCCACCGGCAGCATGACCGCGACAAGGGCAGACCACACGGCAACGTTGTTGAGCAACGGAAAGGTGCTCATCAGCGGCGGCTATCCCAGCCTCGCGAGCGCGGAACTGTACGATCCCGGCGCCGGGACATTCACGGCCACCGGCAGCATGACCGCGACAAGGGCAGACCACACGGCAACGTTGTTGAGCAACGGGAAGGTGCTCATCGCCGCTGGCAACGATGGCAGTGGAAATCCCCTCGCAAGCGCGGAACTGTACGATCCCGGCGCCGGGACATTCACGGCCACCGGCAGCATGACCGCGACAAGGAGCGAGCACAAAGCGACGTTGTTGCCGAGCGGAAAGGTTCTCATTGCCGGTGGTGAGAACCACGGCGCGCCTCTCGCGAGTGCGGAGCTGTACGACCCAATGGCCGGGACATTCACGGCCACCGGCAGCATGACCGTGGCAAGGAGCGAGCACACGGCGACGTTGTTGAGCAATGGGAAGGTGCTCATCACCGGTGGATTCGGGAATGGCAGCGGGGCTCTCGCGAGTGCGGAGCTGTA
>PMKP01000125.1 GCA_003157775.1 Myxococcales bacterium
CGCCTTTGCCGGATGCTCGTTGCAGCCGCAGCAAAACAACAGCAGCGGTGGGACGACGCAAGGCGGGGGCAACAATTCAGGCGGAGGCCAGGGGGGAGCATCGTCCGGAGGCCAAAGTGGCAGCACCGCGAACAGCGGCGGCAGCACTAGCGCAAACAGCGGCGGCGGCAGCATCTCCGGCGGCAGCACCGTCGGCGGCAGCGGCAACACCGGCGGCACCCCTGCGGGGGGCAGCACCACCGGCGGCAGCACCACCGGCGGCAGCCGTTCAGGCGGTGCCACCTCAGGTGGAGCAACCTCAGGCGGCGCCACCTCAGGCGGGACCCCAGCAGGCGGCAGCACCACCGGTGGCAGCCGTTCAGGCGGCGCTAGCGCAGGCGGCTCCACCATGGGCGGAGCCACCACAGGCGGCGCCAGCACAGGCGGCACCACCACCGGCGGTACCCGAACTGGCGGATCCTCTTCGGGCGGCACTACCGCGGGCGGGACCGCATCGGGCGGGAGCGTCGCCTCGGGTGGCGTCGCCTCGGGTGGCAGCGTCTCCACGGGCAATGTCACAGCCTGTACCTCGGCCTCGCCCGCGCCCACCTACACGATTCCAACACCCATGAAACCGGTGGACTCGGCAGCCACGAGCTACGTCAGCCAGATGGCGAGTACCGACAAGATCAATATCCTGTCCGGCGCCCCCTCCGCAAATCCGTATGCGACGGCCGGCCAGGCCTTCCGTTCGCTCGGGGTCGCAAGCCTGAACATCCCCGACTACCCGATGCGCGACGGACCGCGCGGCATGCGCAACATCATGCCCGGCGATGTCTCCACCACCTGGGCAGTTGCCGAGGCACGCGCGGCTTCATTCGACCTCGCTCTCGAACAACGCGTGGGCAATCTCCAGGGCAGAGAGATGCGCGCAGCCAAAAACGAGCTTTCCCTCGCACCGGTGGTCAATACCCTCCGGCACCCGCGCTGGGCGCGTGCGCAGGAGACCTACGGCGAAGATCCTGTGCTGCTCGGCGAGATGGGCGCTGCCTTTGTGCGTGGAATGCAGCAACCCGGCGGGTGCGCCGCATGCCCCAAGCACTATGTCTTGAATGACACGGACAACAACCGCATGACGGCCAATCCGAACGTGGATGACCAGACCCTGCATGAGAACTACACCCGGCCATTTGAGATCGTCGTCAAGAAGGCGGATCCGGCGTGCATCATGGCTGCCTACAACATGGTCAACGGCACTCACTCCACGGAGAACAGCCACATTCTGAACGATATTCTGCGCACCCAGTGGGGTTGGGGTGGTTTCGTGGTGTCAGACTGGAGTGCGGCCCAGGCAGGCCATGGCGCTGCATCGATGAACGCGGGGCTCGACCTAGAGATGCCGATTCCCTCGGCCTTCACTACCCTCGGCAGCGATCTGACAGCGGGCACGCTCAGCTCCGCGACGCTCACCCAGGCCGCCACCTACGTGATGAACGCGCGCACGAAGATGAAGGACTTCGACGCCACCTACATGGCGAGCACAGCCAGCTTCAGCCTGGCCGGCGCGCAAGAGGCGGTGACGCTTGCCGAACAAACCGAGCTAGAGGGCGCGGTCCTGCTGAAGAACGATGGCATCTTGCCGCTTGGCACTCTAGCGACCACGGTCGGAAGCGGTTCGCCCAACGTCAAGACCATCGCGATCGTCGGCCCGGACAACAACTTGCCTGTCGCACCGACAGCCACCCAAAATGGTACGGCAAGCTTCGTCTCGGGCCTGGGCGACCGCGGCAGCAGCCAGACAGTTCCTCCGCATGCCGTGTCGTACTTCCAAGGACTTCAATCCCATGGTGGCGTCACCATCAAGCAAAGCTCCGATTCCTCCGCGGCGAGCGGGGCAGATGTGGTCATCATCCCGGTCTCGATGGCGCACGAGGATGAGGGCGAAGGCTACGGTGGGGGCGCCGACCGCCAGAACATGAACTTGACTACGACCCATCCCATCCACTGGACGACGACGAAACCGGCTGCCTTCATCAAGAGCGTCGCTGCCATCAACCCGAACGTCATCGTGCTGCTCAACGTGGGCAGTGCCATCATCGTCGAGGACTGGATGGCCAGCGCCAAAGCGATTATCCAGACCTTCTACCCTGGCCAAGAAGGCGGAACCGCGCTGGCCGCGCTGCTGTTTGGCGACACCAATTTCTCGGGCAAGCTCCCCTTCACCGTCGGCCAGAATGAATCCGACTACCCGCAGTTTCAGAACAGCGGCTCCGGAGCCGCCACAATCGAATACTTGCACGGCTACCGCCGGTTCGAAAAGAACGCCAAGCCGGTTCGCTATTGGTTTGGCTATGGCATGAGCTACACGACTTACACCTACAGCAACCTGCAGGTGCTCTGTTCGAACTCGACCATCCCGGCAAGCGGCGCCCTGAACGTTCAGGTCACGGTCAGCAACACCGGCAAGGTGGCAGGCGACGAAATCGTGCAACTCTACATCGGCTATCCGAATAGCAAGGCGCCCCAACGGCCGGTCAAAGAGCTCAAAGCCTTCACCCGGGTTACCCTCGCTCCGAGCGCGAGCCAAAACGTCCAGCTCTCCATCCCCGCAAGCGACACGGCCTATTGGGATACCGCCAACAACAAATGGACAGTCGAGTCGGTGGCGCACACGGTTCTGGTCGGGCCGAGCGCCGATCCAACTCAGCTCTTGTCAGCAACCTTCACCATCCAGTAGAAGAGCTAGACCGCTGTTCACGAAGGCGTTGAACGAGGATACCTCCATGCACAGATCGACTGGTCGGTTGTTCATCACTGTGTGCCTGTTCGCCGGGGTCGCACTCTTCGCGTCCGCTGTCCGAGCCCAAGCCGAAGAGCCATCCGCGGCACGTTCAAAGAAGCGTGGCCCTCACCGGGAAAAAAAGGCTGTCCCAGCCCAAGCCGAAGAGCCATCCGCGGCACCCTCGTCAGACGAAGCCGCCCCTGTGCCGGAGGTTCCCACACCTCCCATCCCGCCACCTCCGCCACCTCCGCCACCTTCGCCACCTCCGCCACCTCCGCCACCTCCACCACCTCCACCACCTCCAGTGTCCAAGCCCGCCGCCAGAACCGGACCTCCCGCCGAGGCCGGTCTTCCCGGCTGGATGTGGGCACCACCAGCCCCGCCCGTGTCGTCACGGATGGACTGGCACGGCAACCTCGAACTCGATGACGGCTATGTTAGGTACTCGTGGAAAGGCACAAGCGATCCGCCGGAAAAGGTCTACGATGCGCGCGGGCGCTTTGTTTTCGGCCCGATGCTCACCCAGGATCTGGGCAATGACTACTTCCTGCGCGAAACCGGGCAAGTGGTGGGTTGGGTTCGCGAAGTCCCCCTATTAGGCGACGATGCGAAATACCAAATCAACGTTGATGACGTCTATGTCCAGGTCGGGAAGCAGGGACTCTGGGACTTCATGGCAGGTCGGTTCCTCACCTGGCGTGTCTTCCGCAAGGGCCTCGGCTTCGACCTCTACACCCTCGAGGATACCGGGGCGCGCATCAAGCCTGACTTTACCGACCCTTTCAATTGGTTTCCGCACACGTACGAGGTCAACACCATCTTCTACCGCGACTCAGGATCATCAGAGGTTCCCTCAGCCCGGGCCGCGTTGCACTTCTATCCGAGCTCGTGGTCGGGGATCGAGTTGGTTGGATCCTACGGCCGCCTGGACAGCGGCCAGAACGTCCTCGGTGGCCGATTGGCTGGCGGCATGAAACTAGAGTACTTCAGTCTGCTCCTCGGGGCTGAATACGAAGGCTGGTCGCCAGCCCAGGCGGTGGCTGGATGCGACCAATGCAATACGGAGAAAAAGTACGGCGCTGGCGGTAGCCTTGCCTTTACCCCCGTGCGACCGATCGAGATCGCCATCAACTACGCGTACGGCAAGGACAAGAAGGTGTACGTTGACCCAAGCCAGGCGTCCACCGTCGACACGACGCAAAGCTGGGGCGGCTATCTGCAATTTGATGTTCTCTCGCTCTTGATGCCCCGCTCGCTCATCGTAGGTGGTGCGTTCTTCCGAACCGAATACCGTGACGTAGGCGGGCTGAACGAGTACGAACTCCACGATCAGCTTGCCGCCTACCTTGCCTACCCCCTCGGCTTCAACAACGCGGTCGTGAAGCTGGTCTTCTCCAGAGCGACTGGATCCTATCAACTTCCTAATCCCCCGACTACGGATGGCGCCATGTATTCGGCGCGCCTCCGCTTCGCCTACTACTATTGAAGCCCGCCGCCCAAGGGCGGCGGTCAGCGCCATCAGGACCGCCCTGCGCTGATGGCGCAGAAACGGCGACAGCCCTGGCCATAATCCGACCCGCGTGATAACTAGAGCTTGTCGGGGAATTGCGG
>PMKP01000280.1 GCA_003157775.1 Myxococcales bacterium
ATGTGGACGAGCTGGCGGCGCTCTCGTCGCCGCGGGTGCGCGCGGGGATCGCACGACGGGGCATCGCCCTGTGCCGATGGGCCGATCTCTTCTGACAGAGAATTTTTCGCGCAAGGCTCTCGCGTCCGAGTCGCAGTGAACGCATAATCAGGCTTGCTCCCGGCCATGCACGATCTCCGCTCGACGCAGCAGTACTACGATCGCTTCGCCACCACCTACGAACGCGAGCGCCACCGTGGTTATCACCGGCTCATCGACGATTTGGAGCTGGAGCTGGTGCAGCGATACGGCACTGGGCTCGACGTTCTCGAGGCAGGCTGCGGCACAGGTCTCCTGCTGGCCGAAACCGCTCGCGTGGCTCGCGCGGCCATCGGGCTCGACCTGTCTTCCACCATGCTGGGGCTGGCCCAGCATCGCGGCCTGCGCGTGGTGCAGGGCTCGCTGACCGCGCTGCCCTTGCCTGACCAGTCGGTGGATCTGGTCTACTGCATGAAGGTGCTGGCACATGTGCCACCCATCCGCGAGGCTTTGGCCGAGTTGGCCCGGGTGGTCCGTCCCGGGGGCCATCTCTTGCTGGAATTCTACAACCCGCGCTCGTTGCGCTACCTGGCCAAGCTGATTGGCGGGGCTACGCCCATCGCCGAGGGGACCACCGACCGCGATGTCTACACCCGCTATGACACGCTTGCGACCGCGCGCAGCTACCTGCCCGACGGCGTGGAGTTTGTCGGGGTGCGCGGCGTGCGCGTGGTCACTCCCGTGTCACAGGTTTTCCGCATCCCTGCTCTGGCCGCGCTGTTTGAACGAGCCGAACGCGCGGTCTGCGATTGGCCCGTCTTCCGCGGCTTGGGTGGTTTTCTCATCCTCATCGCGCGCAAGCAGAATTGAGCCCATGGCCCAGCCCACTGGTGACATCCTGATCGTCGACGACGAGCGCTCCATGCGCGAGTTCCTCGCCATCCATCTGCGTCGGGCTGGGCATCGGGTGGAGGCAGCGCCGGGAGGCAACGCGGCCCTGGCGACGATGAAGGAACGCGAGTTCGACGTGATCATCACCGACCTGCGCATGCCTGACGTCGACGGCATGGTGGTTCTGGAGCAGGCCAAGAAGCTTCATTCCGACACCCAGGTGATCGTGGTCACCGCCTTTGCCACCACCGAGACGGCCATCGCGGCCATGAAGGCGGGCGCCTACGACTACTTGACCAAGCCCTTCAAGATCGACGAGGTCAGCCTGGTGGTCGACCGCGCCCTCGAACGCCGCTTCCTGGGCCGCGAAAACCTGGCCCTGCGCGACGAGATCAAGGGCCGCTACAGGCTTGACCGGCTGCTGGGGAAATCACCGCCCATGCAGCGGGTTTTCGACACGCTGAGAAAGACCGGCCCCGGGCGGGCCAGCGTGCTGCTGATTGGGGAGTCCGGCACTGGCAAGGAGCTGGCCGCGCGGGCCCTACACGAGCTTTCCCAACGCGCAGATCGGCCCTTCGTAGCGGTCAACTGTGGGGCCATCCCGGAAACCTTGCTCGAATCCGAGCTGTTCGGGCATGTGAAGGGCTCTTTCACCGGCGCTTACGCCGACAAGCAAGGCCTGTTCGAGGCAGCCCACACTGGAACCCTTCTGCTCGATGAAGTGGCCGAGCTGCCGGTGGCCATGCAAGTCAAGTTGCTGCGTGTGCTGCAGGAACGCAAGGTCAAACCGGTGGGGGGAGTGGTGGAACGTGAGGTCGACGTGCGCATCGTGGCCGCGACCAACCGTGACCTGGAAACCGAAGTGGAGAAGGGAACTTTCCGTCAGGATCTCTTCTATCGATTGGACGTCATTCGACTGCGCCTGCCTCCCTTGCGCGAGCGGCGCGAAGACCTCCCGCTGCTGGTCGACCACTTCCTGCGCAAGTTCGCCGCCGAGCACGGGCGCCAGGTAGCGAGCGTCGATCCCGAGGCGATGCAGGCGCTCATGGCCTACCATTTCCCCGGCAATGTGCGCGAATTGGAGAATCTCATCGAACGGGCCGTGATCCTGACCGCCAGCGATCGCCTCACCATCGACGCATTCCCCAGCCTGGGCGGCCTGGCGGTCGCCGCCCCCAGCCTGACCAGCGCCCCGTTGGTGCCCGAGAGCGGGCTTGATCTCGAACGCGTGGTGGAGGATTTCGAGCGCAGCATCATCATCAGCGCGCTGGAGCGGACCGGCGGCAACCGCACCGAGGCGGCGCGCCTGCTGGGCGTGTCGTTTCGATCACTGCGCTACCGTCTTTCCAAGCTGGGCATCACCGGAGCCGACGTGGCCGGCGAGGCAGGCGACAAGACCCCACCGCCCGCGGAAGGATAATTTTCCTCAATGTCGCGTACCATCGCCCGCCCGACCCCGACCCGCCGCCGGCCTGGCCCGGCGCTCGCGATCGGCGCGTTGTTGCTGGCGCTGGCGACGGTTGCCCTGCTCTGCCAGTCCCGGGCCAATGCCCTGCATGGCCTCTGGCCGCCAGAGGCCGACACGTTCTACTTGCCGCCGTCGAAAATTCTCAAGCTCGCCAGCCTTGGCCACAGCGAGTTGGCGGCAGACCTGATCCATTCCCGGGCCAACGTCTACTTTGGTACCCAGCTTCACGCGCGCTTGCCCACCAAGTGGCTCGCCCAGTACCTGCAGACGGCCATCGACCTCGACCCTGAGTTCCGTCGGCTCTATCTGGCCGGCTCCGCCATGCTCATCTACAACGGCCAGCGCATTGTCCCCGACATGGTGTTGGCCGCCAACATGGTCCTGGAGCGTGGCCGGCAAGCCTTTCCCTTCGACTGGGAGATCCCTTTCCAGCTCGGATTCAACCTGCTCTACGAGCTGCCCAACGACGCGAGTCCCGATGATCCGCGCATCCCCGGCTGGCGCCAGCAGGGCGTCGAGATTTTGCGTCAGGCCGCCCTCTTCGAGGGCGTGCCCTACTTCATCCCCAACCTGGTTGCCCGCATGCTGACCAAGCAAGGGAGCCAGGACCTGGCGGTTCGCCATCTCGAGCAGGCCTACGCTGTGGCCACCAGCGAAGAAGCCCGCACACAAATCCGCGGCAAGCTCGCCCAGCTTCGCGGCAAACAGGTGGCCGAAGACCTGGCAGAGAGACAACGCGAGTTCCAATCCCTGGTCGACAGCCGCTATCCTGACTTCCCCGAGGCGTTCTCTCTAGTCATCGGACCGAGAATCACGTCGAACAGCATCCTGGCAGCACCGGCTCGGTCCACCCCCCACCGCGAGGTATCCAGACCGTGAAGTTCCACTTTCCACCCTCGGGTGCGCTAGTGCCCAACAATGAGTTCGATCCCCTGCCCTACTACTACCGGCCTGTGATCGGTCATCTCTACCGCCACCGCCTGAGGATGGGTCTTGCTCTGGTCCCCGGCGGGGGCCGGCGCGTGCTCGAAGTGGGGGTTGGCAGTGGGATCCTGGTTCCCAGCCTCACCGCGGGCTTTCCCGAGTATGTCGGCACGGATCTGGTGCTGGCGGATGGGCTTGCATCCTTGGTCACGCCCGGCTGCACCGCCACCTTTCAGGTGGCGAATCTCTTGGATCCTACTGCGCTGCCCGCCGGTGCGTTCGACGTGGTGGTGTGCGTGTCGGTGCTGGAACATGTCGCGGACGCCGAAGCGGCAGCCGGTTGTCTGGCTCGCGCTCTGGCCCCTGGTGGTACCCTGGTGGCGGGCTACCCCATGGTGAATCGCTTCATGGCCACCTGCTTTCGCATGCTCGGATTTGGTCGTATCGAAGAACACCACATCACCACTCCGGTCCAGATTACCACTGCGCTCGGCAAACTACTGCGGCCCGTCGGCCGCGTCAGCATGCCGTTGTTCGCGCCGCAATCCCTTTCGCTCTACGAATGTACCTCGTGGACGAACCGGTAGAACCACCCGTCTTTGCAGATGTCCCAATTGCCGCACTAGCACCCAGGGCCGTGCTGATTTCGCCTACGCGTTTCTTCGAATATAGACGGACAAGCCCGGGTAGGGCACCGCCATCTGGAACTCTCTGGCCAGCATTGCCGATACCGACGCATCCAGAGGCACGCCAGTGCCAACCATCACAGCATCCGCCGAAGCGAGGAGAGGATCGAATCCGGCCGCGCCGGGCCGTAGCCGGGGGGGAGGATAGTGTTGATACGCAACGGGCAGGAAACGGCATGTCCCCAGATCACTGATGTCATAGAGTCCGTCGGCGTACTTCTCGAGACCGATGGTCACGACCTGAAGCGGTGGGCGCGAAGGCGGGGCGGCAGCGGGCAGGGGAAACATCTCGAACATCCCGAAACGGGTGCGTGGCTGGCCGTAGCCGAGCGCCAAGCTCAAAAGGATCACGTCTTCCTGTTTGGAGGATCCGGCTTGCTCGCCGGGGAGATAGACGACGTGGGTCACGCCCAGGGCGCGAAGACGATCATAGAAGTCCCGCACGTTCTTGAACCCGCGGTAGTCCACGAGCCCCTGAAAACCCGCCCAGTCCAAATAGGTTCGCCGATTGATTCCCAACTGTGGGTGCCAGTGGTGCACCAACACGACCGCATCCTTCGGCAGAACGCGATCCAAGGCGAAATAGTCGGCGGACATTCCCGCGAACCGACTTCTTGCACGCCCATCAAGCGTGCTGCGAATCAGCGAGATACTGCTCGTCGTCCGGTCGGATCCGGCGAACCACAGGTCCCCTCCCCAGATGATCTGCAAAGCCACCAGCGCGATAACTCCCAGACGAGCGAACCGCCCGACCGCCCACGCCCGAACCAGTACTGCGGCGGTTGTCGCCACCAACAGAGGCAAGATGATCTGAAGGTTGCGGTCCACCAGGTAGGTAGACGCCCAACAAAACAGCGCCATCAGTGAAACCATGGCGCCGACCCACAGACGTCTCGCGCCGGTCACGAACAGCAACATAGGTAAGGTCAGCGTAAATAGAAATCCGAATGTGGGCAGATTCCCCATAAACGCGTAGTGCGGCTTGAACGCAAACGAGAAGGTCAGCCCGAGCGCCTGAACAAAGCGATTCCAAGCGTCACCGGACGGTCTGCAGTTCCAATCGGTGAGGAGGTAGCGAACCAGGAGCGGCGCATCGGGCACGGTTGGCCGGCTGCCGGTAAACCAGTCCTGGGCCAGCGGGTAGAAAGGGTTGCCGCTAAAAACTATGTTCTTCCCGAAATGCGGGGCGGTCACCACGACAACTGTCGCCAAGATGATTCCAGCGACACGCAGAATTCGTCGACATGCCAACCTGAAGGATTCCCCGGCACGAACCATCTGCCAGACCAGCACCACGGTCATCGGTCCGATGAAGTAGAGGGACTGAAACTTGGACAGTAACGCCCCTGCCCCAACGATCCCCCAAAGCGCGAACGCGGCGTCGGAACGCTGAGCAGTCAGACGAACGGATAGCATGAACAATGGCATTGCGAAAGAGGCCGCAACGTGATCTTGGGATCCGCCCATATTTCCGTCGTAAACAAAGATGCCGGGAAACAGGAAGAACGCCGCCCACGCGCCACGCACCCGCTTCTCGGCAGCCAACCAGCGCACCGCGCACCCAACCCCGACCAATGTCCACAGGAACAGTGAAAACTCCGTGTGCAGCGCCATCATCCACCGCGTGAGAGGTTCACTGAGCCCGGGCACCAAGAAATCCCACGTGTGGAGAATGCTCCCCAAATGGGGATACATCCGTTGCCAGTCGCCTGGAAACGCGACCAGGCGCCCCTCGCGCGCATAGTCCTGCGCACTCGAGAGGTGCATCCAACGCGAGTCATAGTTGATCGCGTCCGGTGTCAGCACACCCAGATAGGCCATTCCGATACCGAAAATGCCGAAAACTGCCACCGCCGTACCCAGCCAACGTTTCGGCAGCTCCCCGAACGGATCACTCGCCGCCGCCTGACGCCACCACCGTAGCAAGCTGGGAAGGCCCGCTGCCAGAAAGGCGAGGGCCAGGCCTGCGGCGAACGCGGGTTTGAAGAGATGAAGGGCACCCAGCAGGTACAATCCAAACGCGAATCCGGTCACGCCGACCGCGGCACTAATGCACAGCCGCTCGATGGGCGGCAGACCCACGGGCAGGAGCCGACGCGTGACCACCAGACCCACACCAGCCCAACCTAGGTTTACGACGACCTGCCACGCGAGGATGACGCCCAGGGGGATAGCCAGCCAGGTCCTGATCGGTTCGAACCGATCGAGGAAGGGCAGAAGTCCCCCGACGGCGATCACGCCGACCACCAGAATCGCTAGCGAACGGATGATGCCAGAAACGCTCGGTGCCTGCAGAACGCTAGCGAGACGGGTCAGCGGCCGACGAAGCATATCTTCTTGGTCCGCGAACGTTCAGACGAACTTGAGTTTGCTGGCCGCCACCGCCGACATCTTGAGCAGCAGCCAGCCGTGCAGCCAGCGCGAGATGTTGGTGGAGCCGTAGAGGCGTTCCCGGTAGCGAACCGGAATCTCCACGATCTTCAGATTCAGTCTGGCCGCCCCGAATATGAGATCAAAGTCCCCGAAGGGATCGAAGTCACCAAATACGTACCGCGCAGCCGACAGCCGCTCATAGTCGCGCCGCCGCAGCACTTTGGTTCCGCACAGCGTGTCCTTGATAGGCTGTTGGAGCAGATAGGTGAATAGGTGGGAGAAGGCGTGATTGCCGATGCGGTTGAAGAAACGCATCGCCCCAGGTTGCATGGGATAGACCAGGCGCGTTCCCTGCACGAAATCCCCCAGCCCGCGTGCGATGACGTCGTAGAACACGGGCAGTTCTTCCGGCGGCACAGTCAGGTCGGCGTCGAGGATCATCAGCACGTCGCCTTGGGCCTTGGCAAAGCCCAGCCGCACGGCATCGCCCTTGCCTTTCCCGGTCTGCTGGTAGGCGGACAGCTTGAGCGGGCCGCGATATTCCTTGATCGCGTCTTGAATCGTCTCCCAGGTTCCGTCGGTGGAGCCGCCCTCGACGAAGATCAATTCGGTGGACGAGCCCATGGGCGGTGTCCGCTGGATTGCTACGCTCACGTTGCCCGCTTCGTTGCGCGTGGGCACCACCACGCTTACCGAAAGCGGCTGGGGAGCTGCGCTTGCATCCCGTCGACGCAAGGCATAGAGCCGATAGAGCGAGAACCGTTGCAGGATCGGCAACTTGGCCAGATAGCGATTGACCAGCGGGGCAAGGCCCGGCACCGGCAAGGGAAGCAGCAGGCGGTCCTCGAAGCGAACCATCTCGAGTCCGGTGATGTTGAACAGGTTGTGGAAATCGCTGTGCGACAGCCAGTTCGAGGTGGGAGCCGGGGTCTTCCAACCAACCACTTCTGCCGCCTGCGCGGCAAATTCCCAGAGGTAGTTGTAGGCCGTCAAATAGATCAACCCATGCTCAGTCAGGCGATCGCGCAGGCCTTCGAGCCAGGCCCGCACGTCGGTCACCGTGTGACAGATGCGATCGCAGATCACGGCATCGAACTTTCGCCCGGGCGGCACGCATTCGACCTTGCCTACCTCGAAAGTAATCTCCGGATGGTGACGTTGGGCTTCAGTCGCCAACTCGATCGAGGGAGCAATCCCCACCCGTTCCCGGTTGGGCAAAGCGGTGATCAGGTCACCGGTGCGGCAGCCCACCTCCACCACCGATGCGTCGGCGGGAATCCAACGCCGCAAAGTCGCGCGCAGATCCTCATCCAAGAAGTCGCGAGCGGCGGGGTGGCGCGGGTGCTCGAAGGCCACCCGGTGAAAATAGTCTGCCCAGGCCGCCTGCAGTGCCTCCGGGGAGCCCGGACGAAGTCCCACGGGTGATGGCAAAGATCCTGACCCAGGCATCGGAAGCGGCACTAGAAGTCCATGTCCACCAACGGGAAGATCTTCTTGAACCGCTGGCCCGGCTTGAGAATGATGATCTCGTTGCGCTCAATCATCAGGTCGGAGTTGGTGAAGGTGAGCCGATGCTTGCCGCAAGCGAGGCTGTAGTCGATGAGCGGGGTGCTCTTCCCAGTCGGCTTGCCATCGATGGCCACCTGAGCCCACGGCTTGGAACCGATGTTCACCACGCATTCCTCTCCGCCCCCAGCCCCTAGCCTTCCCTCATTTTCGAAGACGTCATCGTCACTCCCGGCCTTGTCCCGAGTCTTGCCGCCTCCCGCGGGCTTGGGGCCGCCCAAGCCGTCGTCACTGGACGTTTCCCCCCGCCTGGCTCCCCTGGCTGCGCGGCGCGAACCGGACGACCTCCCTCGGTTTTCGGCCAGCACGCTCGCGCCGCTTGCTGGCGGCGTAGCTGCAGGCGTACTCGACGGACGCACCCCGGGCGCCACCGCTCCTCCCGTGCGTCCCGCTGCCGACGCGCCAGCTCCCCCGGATTCGCGAGCGGCGTTGATCTTCAGCGTCTGGCCTGGCTCCTGGAAGATCTCCTGGTGCCAATCCTTGAAGCGCGGATCCCCCTTGATTTCCAGGACATGGCGGCCGGGGGTTATGCGAGAAGCCCTGAAGTTGGTGGTTGCCTGTTTCCCCGTCTCATTGATGACAAAGGCCTGTCCGTCCAGCCACACCAGACCACCGGGCGGCTGGCTGGTCAATTCGAACCCGGTGTCGGGCGACGCCTCCATCTCGATCTCCACACGCTCCACCTGCGCGGTGCGAATCTCCACGTCTTGCTCACGTGACACGTACCCGTCGTGCGCAACTGCCACGTGGTAGATGCCAGGCCGCCGCTCAATGACGTAGGGCGGTCCCTCGCGCAAGGCAACCCCATCGACAGTCACCCGCGCATCCGGTGGCTTGACTCCTATCTGCATCTTTCCCGACCGGGTCAGGTAAAGATAGGCTCCGCCGCCTCCTAGCGCCATGAACGCAAGGAAGAGCAGGTAATACTTGATGCGGGATGGCGGCCGCAAAGACAAGGCGGCCGCAGCGACAGTCGACGCGTCCATGCCGCCCGACAATCGCGTGCCCGGCATGCCGTAGAGCTGGCCGGGCACGCCAGCACCGAGAAGGACCGGCGGCCCCTGGTCGAACCCTGGCAAGGGCTGGGCTGGGAAAAACGACGGCGGCGCCGGCATGGCAGGAGAAGAAACGCCCGGAATAGGCACGTTGGGTGCGCCCACTCCCAGCAAGGTCTGGCGCAGTGCCGAACGAGGTGGCTCGGGCGCGGACGGCGCCCCCAGAGGTGCAAACAGCGGCCGACCCATCGGCACAGGAGCCAGCGGCATGGGACGGGCAGCCGCAGGAAGCACCAACGGTCGGGGCGAGCGAGAAGCCCCGGGCTGAACCGCAGGCGCGGCCGGCGTGGCAGCAAAGGACGCGGTTGAGCGTCCCGGCGGGGGCAAGGGTAGAGTCCGAACCGGCGGCGTGTTGCCCATGCCCATCACGGTCTGACGAGGCGAGACCGTCGGGCCTTCCTTGTGGGTCGGGGCTTTCTCGGAGAAGGTCGAGGGCGCGGCAAAGCCCTCGTCCATCTCCCTCAGGGATGCCTCAGAGGGCGCTGCGGCCACGGTCTTGTCTTCGGTGCCAAGAAAAGCATTCTCGGCCCGGGCTGCCGGCGTATCTGCGCCGATTGGCCTGTCGAAGATCGACGTCTCCAACTCATCGTCATCCCAGCCCAACGCCTGGTCGTCCTTCGCCCCAGGCGAGGCCCGGTGGGTCGGCGCCGGCGACTCCGCATCGGCTTCGATGGGTTCGATCTCTTCAATGTCCTCGGAGGTAGGGACTTCGGGAGCCTCTTCGACCGCCAAAGCAGCAGAGAAGGTCCGCTTCATCCAAACTGATAGGTCCTTACGCGACGAGAACTGGCCGACGGAATACAGGAAGGCCTGCAAGTCATCGTGCAAGTCGAGGGCGTTCTGGTAGCGGTCCTCCAGGTCCTTGGCCAGCGCCTTGAGCACGATGTGTTCGAGCTGCTCAGGAATCTGCGAATTGAATGAGGACGGCGGGACAACCTCGACGTTGCGAACCTTCTCCAAGGTTGAAAAGTCGCTCTCGCCGACGAACAGCCGCTCGCCCGTGAGCATTTCGTAAAGAATGATACCGACCGCGAAGATGTCGCTGCGCCGGTCGATGGACAGTCCGCGCACTTGTTCGGGCGACATGTAGCCGAACTTGCCTTTGAGGATGCCGGCCTGGGTCTTGGATGCCTTGCCTGCCGCCTTGGCGATACCAAAGTCAATGAGCTTGACCTCACCCTCGTATCCGATCAGCACGTTCTGTGGCGAGACGTCGCGGTGAACGAGGTTGAGCGCCCGACCCTGGGCATCGCGCTTGTTGTGCGCGTAGTCCAGTCCCTCACAGACCTGCATGATCACGTAGCAAACCTGAGGCAGGGGCATGGTCTGGTGCTTCTTGCGCAGGTCATCAAAAATGCCGCGCAGGTCGCGCCCCTGCACATACTCGAGGGCGATAAAGTACGCGTCGTCCACCTTCCCGAGGTCGAAGATCTGGGCGATGTTCGCGTGCTGCAATTGCACCGCGATCTTCGCCTCGTCGATGAACATCGTGATGAACTCTTCGTCCTCGGCGATATGGGGAAGGATGCGCTTGAGCGCAACGATTCGCTCGAAGCCCTCCACGCCCATGACCTTGGCCTTGAACACCTCGGCCATGCCCCCGACGTTGATGCGTTCGAGGAGGTAGTATTTCCCGAAAGGAGTGGGCTTGTTCAAGCGACGACTCCGGAGCGTGGGCAGCAGCGGACGTGAGTCATCTCGTTATCGACCACGGGCAGGCTCGAAGTCAAGGAAGCCGCTCCGAGCAAGACGCGGCGACCACCACCCGAACCTTCAGAACAGGAAGTCCGCACCATGGTGTCGAGCAGTAAAGGCTGCGTCACCCCTCGATCCAGACCTTGTCCATGCGATCACCGGCCTGGATCTTCTTGACCACGTCCAAGCCGGAAATTACTTGCCCGAACACGGTGTGCTTGCGATCGAGATGCGGCTGCGGCGAGTGGCAGATGAAGAACTGCGATCCACCCGTGTCCTTGCCCGCATGGGCCATCGAGAGCGAGCCCGCCTTGTGAATCTGGCGCTTTCCGGTGGTCTCGCACTTGATCTTGTAGCCGGGGCCACCGGTTCCGTCGCCAAGGGGACATCCCCCCTGTATGACGAAGTCAGGGATAACGCGGTGGAATGTCAGTCCGTCGTAGAAGGGACGGCTAACCTTTTTCCCGGTTGATGGGTCCACCCACTCCTTGGTTCCGTTCGCTAGACCGGCGAAGTTGGCCACCGTGGCCGGCGCGTCATCTTCGAACAGTTCGGCCACAATCTCGCCCTTGCTCGTCTCAAGATGGACTTTCTTCATCGCGACACTTTAACCCGCTTTGCGCCCACAGTGTAGTAGGAGATGTCAGACGTCGGGGACAAGCTTCAAGCGGCCGTGCGACAGCCTGTCGATCCCGGCTGCTAACGCGCCGCGCTCCAAGCAACTTCGTGCGGAGCCAGCCGACAATCAGGCAGGAGGTCCGAGCGCAGTGAAGAATTCCTCCAGGCCACTCTGTGCTAGTGTTCGAGTCTGTCGATGAAGGTTACCAAACCGCCATCGGGATTGGTTTCCGCACACCCCGCAGGTCTTCCTGCGGTTGGGAGCGCCGGGGCCAAGGGCTTTGCCGACAAGCTCGCCAGAGCCTCGGGAAGTGGCAAGACGCGTACCGCAACTGCGACCCAGCCGGCCGCCCACGCCGGCAGCATGCCCGCCGTCGCAGACATCGCCAAGGCCCTGAAGGCCGGGCAAATTACGCCCCAGGCAGCGCTTGACCGTGTGGTTGAGCTAGTCGTGTCCCGCCGTGTGGGTCCCAAGGGACCTGCCGCAGTCAGGGAGAAACTTGGCGCAGCACTCCGCCAGACGCTGGAAGACGATCCCATGTTGGCGGCCAAGATCCGCGCGCTGGACGAGGGGTAGCTGGCGCGGACCCTCAGGGTGGAAGCGACAGATAGGGCGTCTCTCGTTCCGGATCCGGGTAGCGCCAGCCGCCTTGGGCGGACAGAACCTCGACCGCGAACAAACCCCCGGCGCCACCCCCGGCCACCGATGCGGAGTAGCTTCCGTCGCCGGCCGCGGTCGTGTCGACCACGCTCCAGTCGACCTCGCTCTGGAAGGGTTTCCACAGAACGCGAACCAGGGCATCCGCGGGAACCACCGTGGCAAAGCGTGCCCGTACCGACCAAGTCACCGCCGCGGGATCGAATGGCGTCACCGACAGCTCGGCAAGGCCAGGGCCTTGCGGCCGTGAAGACCGCAACCAAACCTCGGCGGCGGGCATGGTCGCAGGCGGGACTGGCATGACCGCCGACACCTGGGCCTCGCTGGCGTCGATCGCCTGGGGATCGGCATCGAGGGCCGGCACCTCCTCGGACCAATGAAACGGATCGTAGCCTATGGTCAACATGCGCAGATGATCGGCGAACGGGCGGATGTAGGACGTGTCGTCGGCGAGCTGCCTCCAGGCATCGTCCGCCGTCGCAGTTTCGGCTCGCGCGGCGCTTAGCCAATCGCTGAGCCCCACACGCTGGTAGACGGCGAGCGCGGTAGCTCCGCGCAACTTGTGGCCGAAGTACTGGCCCAGATCGGCGAGCGCGTGGCATTCGCGAACGATGTCGCGCGCAAGCAGGTTGTCGTCGGGTGCGCCACCCGCCAGCGCCGCGCGATCGGCAGCCTCGAGCACGCGCGCAGCCACCTCGACCGGTGACAGGCGCGAGGTGGCGCTGCCGGCGATCAGATCGGCGGCCACCTCGTCGGGGCCGGCGATGGCGAAACTGTCAAACGCGCCTTGCCGGTAGCAAGAGGCTGTCTGCGTCCCAGACGGCGTGGCCCAGGACCCGACGTCGCCCCCGAGCTCCAACTCGGGCGCGAAGTTGCGCGAATCGGGACCGCAGGTGTGGACGGTCTGGATCCACGGCACGATCTCGCTGGCAGCCTGCATGGTGTCCCACAGAAAATCACCGCCGGTCTCGCGCGCCAACATCGCGCGGAAGAGATCCTCCGGCGTGTCGGGGTCATAGCTCAATCGCCCCCACAGAAGGAACATCATCTCGTCGCGGGCGAAGGTCCACGGCGAGAACCGGTCGCTATCCTGGGCGTGGTAGCCGTCGCGTTGGGGGAAGTAGGCCTGCGGCGGCTCCAGGGTGAAGCCACGAACCGCCGGCGAAAAGGCCAGAGACTGAACCGTCCGTCGGGTGCGCGCGTAGGACGCCTGGCGAAAGATCCGATGGGTTCCCCCGGCCCGCACCTGGAATAGGAAATCGTAGGGCGTGGGCGGGTTGAGGAAGTCCTGGTAGCTGTACGCTCCGAAACTCGCCAACCAACCGCCGGCGATGGCGTACGGCGCGCCCCAGTGCTCGCCGTTGTACTTCGCCTCCACCACCATGCTCTCTCCCGCCAATCCGTCACCTACCATGGCCTGGAGCGAGAGGATGTCCGTCTTCGAAGCGCCCCAGGTCCGCGTGTACGGTGCGACCCCGGTGCCCGCCTGCTCCACGCCCGCGATGAAGGTGTCGCCGTACCACGAGGCCGGACGACTGCTCTCGCCGATACGGAAGCCCAGACGGGCCAGGCCGGGGGCGCGGGTGGCGAGATCCTGGGCCGCCTCGCGCGTGTAGATCTTGACTGCGTCGTCGCTGATGGCGTCGGCGGACGCGCCGTCTAGGCTGGTGAGCGCGTTGTAGCTCATCAGACCGACCTTGATCCCCCGCGCCGTGGCGAGCGCGATGACCCGGTTCAGGGCGGCGAGATTCCGCTCCCGATCGGCCGCGGGCGCGCCGACGTCCGGAAAGGATGGCGAGCGCGCAAAGTACAACAAGGCGTTCGGGAAAAGCGTCGATCCCAAATCGTACATCCCGTGGATGTCGAGGAAATTGAATCGCGCGTGCGCGAGCAAATCGAGATACTGCGTCCAGTACTGCTCGTCGAGGAACCACCAGTCGGTCTCACTCTGTTCCGGCAGAACCAGAAACGGGTTGGCGGCGCGGAGCGAGACCGCCGGCGCGCCGCGCACCACCTCCGGCAGAGGCAATGCGCACGCACCCTGGAACCGCAGGCGTTCGGCGACTTCCAGCGCGCCGTACATCGCGCCCACGGCGTCGCGGCCGACAATCCACGTCGCGTCGCCGAGGGGAATAATGAGGTAGGACTCGGGGTGCGCGTCCAGCACGCGCGCAATGGTATCCGTCTTGCCGACAAGCGCCGCGTCGCCAACCACCGCCACCTGAACCCTCGCCGTGCTGTGCGCCTCCGCAAGCGCTCCGTCGAGTGCGCAGCGGGCGTAGTCGACGGGTGTCGTCGGCTGGTGACCGTCCGCACAAGTCACCGTCGACGGCCAGCACCCGTCGGCGCCTAGCTGCCCTTGGCAGACATCGTCGCCCACCGGGGAGCATGGTCTAGCGTGGGTCCAACATCCGGCCAGATGAACGACGACGACCAAGGTCGGGAAAACCCAGGCCGGATGCACGCCAAGGTGCCAGGTGCCGCGCACCATGTTTCCCACTATACGCTGGTGGATGGTCAAACCGATGTGGGTTCTTGCACTTCCGGAAAGCCTTCCGATCCGCGCATGCGCGACCTGGAGCGCGTTCGCGCAGCGCGCTGGCGCTACGGCAGCACAGTCCCACCCATCAAGGCACGTTCAAAGCCTGCTCTGTTGGTTCTCGTCGACTGCCACGGTGCGTGCAGATCCCATGAAGCTTCACACTTTGCCTACACATATATATAAAGCGCGTGAGAATCATATTGCGTCCTTGACGCAGAAACATCGATGTCCATGGATTCCGGCACTCGCCGGGTGAACGCCAGCTCGCGCGAGCGAGCAGCGATTCGTGGGCGCGGATTGACGTCTGGCTCTTCACGACAACAGGAGATATCGAAATGAAAGATGTGACGAAACGCAGCTACTCCGCCGCCAGTCTCGTCGTCGCGGGATTGATCGCCTTTGCCGCATGTTCGTTGAAGCCACAGCAATCCGGCGGCAGCGGTGGAAGCGCGCAAGGCGGGAGCGGCGTCTCAGGCGGAGGCCAGGGGGGTTCATTGCTCGGGGGTCAAAGTGGAACCACCGCAAGCAGCGGCGGCAGCACCTCCGGCGGCGGCACCACCGGCAGCAGCGGCACACCCGCAGGCGGCAGCACCACCGGCGGCAGCGGCACACCCGTAGGCGGCAGCACCACCGGTGGTGGGACCACCGGCGGCAGCACCACCGGCGGTAGCACCGCCGGCGGCACCCATACAGGAGGCGCTACCATAGGCGGAACGCCCGCAGGCGGCAGCACCACCGGCGGCACCCGTACAGGAGGCGGCACCCAAGGAGGCGCCGTTACAGGAGGCGCCGCCACAGGAGGCACCATTGCGGGCGGGAGCACCATGGGCGGCAACCGTACGGGCGGGACCCCCACGGGTGGTGGGAGCCCCACCGGCGGGATCGCCACGGGTGGCAGCACCGCCACGGGCAATGTCACGGCCTGTACCTCGTACACGCCCACCTACACCATCCCAACACCCATGAAACCGGTGGACTCGGCGGCCACGAACTACGTCAGCCAGATGGCGTCTACCGACAAGATCAACATCCTGTCCGGCGCCGCCTCCGCAAATCCGTATGCGACGGCCGGCCAGGCTTTCCGTTCGCTTGGGGTCGCCAGCCAGAACATCCCCGACTACCCCATGCGCGACGGACCGCGCGGCATGCGCAACATCATGCCTGGCGATGTCTCCACCACCTGGGCAGTTGCCGAGGCGCGCGCGGCTTCATTCGATCTCGATCTCGAACAACGCGTGGGCAATCTCCAGGGCAGGGAGATGCGCGCAGCCAAGAACGAGCTTGCGCTCGCGCCGGTGGTCAACACGCTCCGGCACCCGCGCTGGGCGCGTGCGCAGGAGACCTATGGCGAAGATCCTGTGCTGCTCGGTGAGATGGGCGCCGCCTTCGTGCGTGGGATGCAGCAACCAGGCGGGTGTGGCGCGTGCCCCAAGCACTATGTCTTGAATGACACGGACAACAACCGCATGACGGCCAATCCGACCGTGGACGATCAGACCCTGCATGAGAACTACACCCGGCCATTCGAGATCACCGTCAAGAAGGGGGATCCAGCGTGCATTATGGCTGCCTACAACATGGTCAACAGCACTCACTGCACGGAAAACAGCCACATCCTCAACGATATCCTGCGCACCCAGTGGGGTTGGGGTGGTTTCGTGGTGTCGGACTGGAGTGCGGCCCAGGCAGGCCATGGCGCTGCATCGATGAACGCGGGGCTTGACCTAGAGATGCCGGTTCCCTCGGCCTTCACTACCCTCAGCAGCGATCTGACCGCAGGCACGCTCTCATCCGCGACGCTCACCCAGGCCGCCACGTACGTGATGAACGCGCGCACGAAGATGAAGGACTTCGACGCTACCTACATGTCGAGCACAGCGAGTTTCAGCATGGCCGGCGCGCAAGAGTCCGTGTCGCTCGCGGAAGAGACCGAGCTGAAGGGCGCGGTCCTGCTGAAGAACGACGGCATCTTGCCGCTTGGCACGCTAGCGACCACGGTGGGAAGCGGTTCGCCCAACGTCAAGACCATCGCGATCGTCGGCCCGGACAATAACCTGCCGGTCGCACCGACACCCGCCCAAAACAGTCTGGCGAACTTCGTCTCGGGCCTGGGCGACCGAGGTAGCAGCCAGACAGTTCCTCCGCATGCCGTGTCGTATTTCCAAGGACTTCAGAACCACGGCGGCGGCCTGACCATCAAGCAAAGCTCCGATTCCTCCGCGGCGAACGGGGCAGATGTGGTCATCATCCCAGTCTCGATGGCGCATGAGGATGAGGGCGAAGCCTACGGTCTGGGCGCCGACCGCCAGAACATGAACTTGACTACGATCCATCCCATCCACTGGACCACGAAACCAGCGGCCTTCATCCAAAGCGTCGCTGCCATCAACCCGAACGTCATCGTGCTGCTTAACGTGGGCAGTGCCGTCATCGTCGAGGACTGGATGGCCAGCGCCAAGGCGATTATCCAGACCTTCTACCCTGGACAAGAAGGCGGAACTGCCCTGGCAGCGCTGCTGTTTGGCGACAGCAATTTCTCGGGCAAGCTCCCCTTCACCGTCGGCCAGAATGAATCCGATTACCCGCAGTTTCAAAACAGCGGCTCCGGGGCCGCCACCATCGAATACTTGCACGGCTACCGCCGGTTCGAAAAGAACGCCAAGCCGGTTCGCTACTGGTTTGGCTATGGCCTGAGCTACACGACCTACAGCTACAGCAATCTGCAGGTGCTCTGTTCGAACTCGACGATCCCGGCGACCGGCGCCCTGAACGTTCAGGTCACGGTCACCAACACCGGCAAGGTGGCGGGCGACGAGATCGTTGAACTCTACATCGGCTATCCGAATAGCAAGGCGCCCCAGCGGCCGGTCAAAGAGCTCAAGGCCTTCACCCGGGTCACCCTCGCGCCTAGCGCGAGCCAGGACGTCCAGCTCTCCATCCCCGCGAGCGACACGGCCTATTGGGATGTAAGCAAGAATGCCTGGACGGTCGAGTCGGTAGCGCACACGGTTCTGGTAGGGCCGAGCGCCGATCCAACTAAGCTCTTGTCAGCAACCTTCACGATCCAGTAGAAAAACCTAGACTGCTGTTCGCGAATGCGTTGAACAAGGATACTTCCATGCACAGATCGACTGGCCGGTTGTTCGTTGCTGTGTGCCTGTTTGCCGGGGTTGGGCTGTTCGCGCCCGCCATCCGAGCCCAAACCCAAGAGCCGTCCGCGGCACGTTCAAGAAAGCGCGGCTCTCACCGGGGCAAAGAGGCTGTCCCAGCCCAAGCCGAAGAGCCATCCGCGGCACCCTCGTCAGACGAAGCCGCCCCTGTGCCAGAGGTTCCCACACCTCCGATCCCGCCACCCCCGCCACCTCCGGAACCTCTACTAGATAGCGCCCCTGTCTTGCCGCCCGCGGCCGCGCCATCCGCACCAGTTGGCACGTCACCTCCTGTCGCCGTATCCAAGCCCGCCGCCAGAACCGGACCTCCCGCCGAGGCCGGTCTTCCCGGCTGGATGTGGGCACCACTGGCACCGCACGTGTCGTCAGGGCTCGACTGGCACGGCAACCTCGAACTCGATGACGGCTACGTCAGGTACTCGTGGGAGCAGAACGCCTTTCAAACGCTAACCGTCTTCGATGCGCGCGGCCGCTTTGTCCTCGGTCCGATGCTCACTCAGGATCTGGGCAATGACTACTTCCTGCGCGAAACCGGGCAAGTCGTGGCTTGGGTTCGCGAAATGGCTGGCGAACACTACCAAATCAACGCCGATGACGTCTATGTCCAGGTCGGGAAGCAGGGACTCTGGGACTTCATGGCAGGTCGGTTTCTCACCTGGCGTGTCTTCCGCAAGGGCCTTGGCTTCGACTTGTACACCCTCGAGGATACCGGGGCGCGCACCGACAACATCTATTCCAACGCGAACTGGTTTCAACACATGTACGAGGTCAACACCATCTTCATGCGAGACCCATCGATAGGGCCGGTCGGCCGGGCCGCGTTTCACTTTTATCCGACCTCATGGTCGGGAATCGAGTTGGTTGGAACCTACGGCCACCTGGATGGTAGCCGGGACGTCCTCGGTGGCAGATTCGCCGCCGGTGCAAAGCTACTAGAGTACTTCAGTCTGCTTGCCGGAGCAGAGTATCAAGCTGTGTCGCCAGACTATCAGCAGTTTCAGTCCGATGGTCTAACTCCATGCGCTAAGTGCTACCAGGAGAGAACATACGGGTTTGGCGGCAGCGCTGCCCTTACCCCCTTGAAACAGATCGAGGCCGCCTTCAGCATCGCGTATAGCTGGGACCATTATTGGGATCAGAACCAGCTTGACACGCCGAAGAAGACTCATAGCTTGGGCGGCTATCTGCAAATTGACCCCCTCTCGTTCTTCACTCCCTACTCGCTCATTGCAGGTGGTGCGATCTTTCGGACGGAATATCTCAGTACAGGTGGTACGGCTGAGTACCAGCGCCACGATCAGCTGGCCGCCTACCTTGCCTACCCCCTCGGCTTCAACAACGCGGTTGTGAAGTTGGTCTTTTCCGAAGCCATCGGACACCGGCAATTAGGTACTCCAGGGAGTGAAACGTATCTCGATGCCCACATGTATTCGGTGCGCCTCCGCTTTGCCTACTACTATTGAGGCCCCCCGCCGAAACCGCACCTAGTGCAGAGCTCACTGCTGCGGCTGTGATACCAATGCCTTCGATGAAGCAGTTCCTGGCTACACTTCAGGTCAGCACCCAGCGCAAGCGCGAGCTGGTGGACATCACCGAGCGGGTGCGCGAGGAAGTCCGCCGTTCCGCGATCAGCAACGGCATCTGCGCACTGTATGCTCAGGGGGCCACGGCTGCGCTGATGATTCAAGAGAACGACGATCCGAATGTCACCCTGGACGTGCTCGATTGCTTGGAAAGCATCGCCCCGCAGGGCCGGTGGCGCCACGACCGGGTAGACGACAACGGCTCGGCGCACATTCAAGCCGGCATCATCGGCCCAAGCGAGGTCATCCCGATCCGCGATGGCAACCTCGCCCTCTCGACCTGGCAGAACATCTTCCTATGCGACTTCGACGGCCCACGAGCACGCCGAACCGTGATTGTGACGATTCAGGGAGAGTAGCTACAGCAGCACCGTCTCGCCCATGAGCGCACGGTCGACTCCGCGCGCCGCTTGCCGGCCTTCCATGATGGCCCACACCACCAGGGATTGACCGCGCGCCATGTCCCCGCCCGCGAACACCCCGGGGATGCTGGTCTGCTGATTCTCGTCGACTGCGACATTGCCGCGGCCGTCGAGCTTCACGCCCAGCTCAGTCAACATGCCCTCGCGTTCGGGACCGAGAAAGCCCATTGCCAGCAAAACAAGATCTGCGGGGAGCGTCCGCCCGGTGCCCGGCAGTTCCTCGATCTTGGGCGGCCGTCCGGCCTGGGGCACGAAGCGTATGTCGGCGATCTCGATGCCTTGCACCTGGCCGTGCTGGTCGCCCAGCAGGCGCTTGGTCTGCACCGAGAACAGGCGCGGATCTGCGCCGAACAGCGCCGCTGCCTCTTCCTGTCCGTAGTCGACGCGATAGATCTTGGGCCACAGTGGCCATGGGTTGTCCACTGCACGCTCTACCGGCGGCCGCGGCAGGATCTCGAGCTGAGTGACGCTTCGGCAGCCCTGGCGAAGAGCAGTGCCCACACAGTCGTTGCCGGTATCGCCACCCCCGATCACGACAACGTGCCTATCGCGCGCGTGAATCGGGCTCTTGTCCGTGCCGACGCCATCGAGCAAGGCACGCGTGTTGGCGACCAGGTACTCCATGGCAAAGTGCACGCCGTGCAGACCGCGCCCTTCCACTGGCAAGTCGCGCGGCTTGCAGGCACCCCCACAGAGTGCCAGTGCGTCGCAACTTGCCCGCAGTTCCGACACTGACATGGTCTTGCCGATTTCGACCCCGGTCCGAAAGCGCACACCAGCCTCCTCCATCAGCTTGACTCGCCGATCGACCAAGCTTTTGTCCAGCTTCATGGCGGGGATGCCGTACATGAGCAAACCGCCCACGCGATCCGCCCGCTCGTACACTGTGACCAGGTACCCGGCGCGGTTCAGCTCCTCAGCGCAGGCCAAACCGGCCGGGCCCGAGCCCACCACGGCAACGGTCTTGCCCGTCCGCTGTGCTGGCGGCTGCGCCTTTATCCAGCCCTCCTCAAAGCCGCGGTCGATGATGGCACACTCGTTGACCTTGATGGTCACCGGGGGCGCGTTGATGCCGAGCACGCAAGATCCCTCGCACGGGGCTGGGCACACGCGGCCGGTGAACTCAGGGAAGTTGTTGGTCCGGTGCAACCGGTCGAGCGCTTGTCGCCAGCGTCCCTTGTAGATGAGGTCGTTCCACTCTGGAATCAGGTTGTGGGTTGGGCACCCGATAGTCAGCCCATCGACCAGCTTGCCGGTGTGGCAGAAGGGCACGCCGCAATCCATGCAGCGCGCGCCCTGCTCGCGCATGCTCGCCTCGGGCAAATGCCCGTGAAATTCGCGCCAGTCGCCCAGCCGCTCGCGGGGCGCGCGGCTAACAGGCGTGGCGCGGGGGTATTCGAGAAATCCGGTCGGCTGGCCCATGGGCTACTTCTCGTGCACCTGTGCCCCGTCTTTGGCATTGAGCTGGAACGCCGCCATCTCTGCCTCATCCGGTGACAGGCCCTTGTCCCGCATGAGCTTCTGCGCCTCCATCACCCGCCGATAGTCATGCGGGATGACCTTCACAAAGAGCGGCTTCCATTGCACCCAGTGGGACAATAGATCTTGCGCGCGCAGGCTTCCGGTGTACTCGACGTGTCGTCGGAGGAGGCCCAACACCAGCTCAGTTTCCCCAGGGTCGTCGAGCGGGCCCAGCCCGACCATTTCCAGGTTGCAGTTGGACTCCAATTGGCGCTGCTCGTCCAGTACATAGGCAATGCCGCCCGACATGCCGGCGGCGAAGTTGCGGCCGGTCGAGCCCAGGATGATCACCCGGCCGCCGGTCATGTACTCNNCCGCTGTTGCGCACGCAGAAGCGCTCGCCCGCCATGCCGCGAATGTAGGCCTCGCCGCTGGTGGCGCCGTAGAGCGCCACGTTGCCGGCGATCACGTTCTGGTAAGGGGTAAAGCCAGCCTCGCGCGGGGGACGAAGAATGAGTTTTCCACCGGACAGCCCTTTGCCCAGATAGTCGTTGGCATCGCCCTCCAGGACGAAAGTGATCCCCTTGGGCACGAAGGCCATGAAGCTCTGCCCAGCCGAGCCCTTGAAGTGGATCGAAATGGTGTCCTCGGGCAAGCCTTCGCTGCCATAGCGACGCGTAACCTCACTGCCCAGGCGCGTGCCCACTGTGCGCTGGGTGTTGCGCACGGGGAGCGTGGCCGTGATCTTGCGGCCCGACTCCAGCGCAGGTCGACACATGGGGATGATGGTGGTGTCGTCGTACCCCTCTTCCACCTTGTGGTTCTGCGGGTAGAGGCAACGCGTGCCAACCCCGTCGGCATGCGGCGGTTGATACAGGATGGCCGACAGGTCCACGCCCTTGGTCTTCCAGTGGTCGACCGCGTGCCGGATGTACAGGCACTCAGTGTGGCCGACCATCTCATTCACCGTGCGGAAGCCCAGCTCGGCCATCAGCTCGCGCACCTCCATGGCGACGAAGCGCATGTAGTTCACCACATGCTCGGGCCGGCCGCAGAAGCGCTTGCGCAACTCGGGATCTTGCGTGGCAATGCCGGCCGGGCAGGTGTTGAGGTGGCACACGCGCATCATCAGGCAACCCATGGCCACCAAAGGCGCAGAGGCAAAGCCGAACTCCTCGGCACCGAGGAGCGCGCCCACCACCACATCCCAGCCGGTCTTGAGCTGGCCATCGGTTTCGATCGCGACCCGGCTGCGCAGGTCGTTGAGCAGCAGGGTCTGGTGCGTCTCGGCCAGGCCCAACTCCCAGGGGCCGCCTGCGTGCTTGATGCTGGACAAAGGCGATGCGCCCGTGCCCCCGTCGTGTCCGCTGATCAGAATGACGTCGGCCTTGGCCTTGGCCACGCCCGCGGCCACCGTGCCCACNNGTGGTGGGGCGGCGGCGAGATCAGTCCAACCCCGGGGGTGGAGTGGCGAACCTTGGCGATCCACGGATACACCTTGGCGCCGGGAAGCTGGCCACCCTCGCCCGGCTTCGCCCCTTGGGCCATTTTGATCTGGATCTCGTCCGCATTGACCAAATAGGGGCTGGTCACGCCGAAGCGGCCCGAGGCCACCTGCTTGATGGCGCTCCTCATCGAATCGCCGTTGGGCAAAGGCACCCAGCGCGCCGGATCCTCGCCACCTTCGCCGGTGTTGCTCTTGCCGCCCAGGCGGTTCATGGCGATGGCCAGGGTCTCGTGCGCTTCCTTGCTGATCGACCCGTAGGACATGGCCCCGGTCTTGAAGCGCTTGACGATCTCCTCGACCGATTCCACCTCGTCAATCGGCACCGCCGGACGCGGATGGCGCAGCTCCATCAGGCCGCGCAGGGTGGCCAGGTTCTTCGACTGGTCGTTGATGAGCTGCGCGTATTGCTTGTAGATTTCGTAGCTGCCGGTCCGCACCGCGACCTGCAACTTGGAGATTGATTCAGGGTTGAAGAGGTGGTGTTCGCCCTCGCTTCTGAATCGGTACTCGCCGCCCGGATCGAGCCCCGCTTGCGGCAAGCTGCGGCTGGGGAACGCCCGGCGGTGCTGGCGCCGCACCTCCTCGGCGATGCCACCCAGACCCAGGCCGCTGATGCGGGAAGCGGTGCCAGCGAAATACTTGTCGACCAGCGAGGAATGAAGCCCGATGGCCTCGAACACCTGCGCCCCGTGGTAGCTCTGCACCGTCGAGATCCCCATCTTGGAGATGACCTTGACCAGGCCCTTGCTAATGGCCTTGGCGTAGTTGGTGCGCGCCTTCGCCGTGTCGACCCGGATGACGCCTTCGCCAGCCAGGGTTTCGATGACTTCGAGGGCCAGGTACGGGTTGACTGCACTGGCGCCGTAGCCAATGAGCAGGCAGAAATCGTGCACCTCGCGCGGCTCGCCGCTCTCCACCACCAGGCAGGTTCGCGTGCGCGTGCCCTCACGCAGCAGATGGTGATGCACCGCCGCGCAAGAGAGCAGCGAGGGTATGGGCGCATGCTCGTGGTCGAACCCGCGGTCAGACAGGATGAGGATCTGGCAGCCGTCGGCTACCGCGGCTGCCGCTTGTGCGCACAGCATATCCAGTGCCCCGGCCAGGCCCTGCTCACCCTGCGCCACGCGGAACACGGTGGACAAGGTATGCGCGCGAAAGCCGTGCCAGCCGTCGAGCGCGCGCAGCTTGTCCATTTCATGGTTGAAGATCATCGGCGAGCGCAGTTCAATCTGGTGGGCAGAGGCGGCTTGCGGGTCGAACAGGTTGCGCTCGGGGCCCATGGTGGTGCCGGCCGCCATGATGAGTTCTTCTCGGATGGCGTCCACCGGCGGGTTGGTCACCTGGGCGAAAAGCTGTTTGAAGTAGTTGAACAGGCTCTGCGGCCGGTTGGAAAGAATGGCGAGAGGCGTGTCGGTGCCCATTGAGCCGATGGCCTCGCCCCCAGTTTCCACCATGGGTTGCAACAGGCGCAGCACCTCGGCGGTGTAGCCGAAGACGTTCTGGCGCAGTTCCAGCGTCTCATGATCGGGCAGAGGCATCGCCGGTGCCGGTGGCAGGTCCTTCATATGCACCCGCTGTGACTCGACCCATTCTGCGTACGGCAACTCCGCCGCAACCCTGGCCTTGATCTCATCGTCCGGGACAATGCGTTTCTGCGAGGTGTCCACCAGGAACATGCGGCC
>PMKP01000365.1 GCA_003157775.1 Myxococcales bacterium
TGGAAGCTCAGCCCGAGCTACGCCTTCGGCTTCGCCGGGATCACGTCCGCAGCGGCCTTCGTGTTCTTCATCTCGCGCAGAGCCAGATCCTTCCATTCAGGGCCGTAGCGCGGAAAAGACGCCCAGGGCGCCGCAGAGGATGATGCCCGCGATCAAGACGACACGGGCTACCTTCATCAGGCGCGTGCGCCCGACCGGCTTCCCGCCCTTGGGGCCAAGCCCGGCGAGAACGACGCCAACGACGAGGAGCACCGTTAGTCCCAGCCAAACGAGGGAATTCATTGGCGCACCATACACCGCCGCTTCATCGCCATTCGCTCGCAGTACAAACCGGGCCTACAGGGCAATCCAGACCTTCTGGGTACAGGGATAGTTTCGGATAGTTTCGAGATGTAGGCGGATGTGGTTCACGTCCAATCTCTGTTATCAGCCATTTTGCAGATGGTGCCTAATCCTTTCGAACGGTTCTTTTCTGCGTCGGAGAACCCTCCCGCCGCGAGCCGCCACGCCAGGCGGCCGACCACGAGGTGGGCGCGAGGCGGATCTGACCGCCGGCAGAGCATCCTGAGAGGCGCGTCCCGAACAGAGGTGGCGCGTATGCGCACGCGCGAAGAGATCGCGACTACGGTGCGCCGTCTTATTCACGAGAAGCTCGAGGTGAAGGAGTTCACCGACGACACCCCGTTTACGGCGATGGGCCTCGACTGACAGATCAGTCGCGAAGACGGCGCAGGTGCTCGCGCGCCACCGGTGCAGACAGGTGACCTGGCGAGCGTGCCAGCAATTCCGTGAAAGCCGCGGCGGCCTCGGCCCGCCGGCCGAGCGCTTCGAGGGCCAGCCCGCGCCCAAAACCGGCTTCGTCGTTGGCCGGCAGAGCAGCGAGAGCTGCTTCGAAGTCGGCCAGGGCCAATGCCGCTTGGCCAAGGCCGAGCAGGGCGAAGCCGTGGTTGCTGTGGGCTTCGGGCGCGAGCAGGCCGTCGAGCCAGGCCGCGGCCTTGGCCATCTCGCCAAGTCGCAGAGCCACCGCTCCCAAGTTCTGCCGCACGCCGGGCAGCCAGCCTGAATCCAGGCACGTCCCACTCGGCGCTGCCAGCGCCTCCTCATAGTCGCGCAGGGCGGCCCTATCGTCCCCGGCACTGCGGTGAAGATCGCCCAGCCGACGCTGCCATTCACACTCGGGAACTGTTGCCTCGGGCGGCCTTTGCAGCAAGGGAACCGGCTGCAAGCCCGTCGCCGGCGCGTAGCTGAAGCTGAGCGGAATCTCAAGCTCGTCGATGAGGGCTGCGCGTTCAGCCAGGCGGCGTGTGAACACCAGCCCATCGGCGGCCCGATAAACCAGCGCCCATTTTCCTGGATCGAACCATGCGCCCCTCGGATTGACAGTGGGATAGGTGACGAGGGCGGCGTCGACCGAAAAACCGTCGAGCAGGTGTTGCCATTGTTCGCGCGACAAGTCTGTGCGGCGCAAGATGGCGTGGAAGGATTCGGGATAGCCGTTGATGCGTGGATCCTGAAACACGCGGACGCGCGGCCAGCCCTGCCAGGTCAGGTACGAACCAACTTCAAGGTCGTTGTACATGCGCGAGCGCAGCCCGCGTTCCTCGACAAAGGCGATGGCCGCTTCGGGTACCAGGTCAGCCTCAAGACCAATGTCGAACCAGCGGCTACCGGCAAAGGCGGCCTGGGCGCGGGGAACCACGGTCAACGCCACCAGAACCGCTGCCGCGGACCACGTCAGCACCCGGCCACGCCAGCTAATCAAGCGACTGGCCACGACTGCCAGCGCCGGGCCTGCCAAAATGGAAAACTCGGCCACGAAGCGGATGCGGAAAGCCCCCAGCAGGGCCAGTGCAAGTAGGGGAGCGAGAACGCGTAGAGGAACCAGATGCCGCGCTCTTCGCGCGGCGATCGACGCCGCGGCCGCAGCGACAAGACCTCCCGCCAAGAAGAGGAAAGGCCCATCGAGCGGCCAGCGCGCCATCCGGTACTCTTGCAGGGGCCGCAGCCATGGCATCCGAAAGTGGTTGGCAATGTAGGACAGGCAGCGGAAACCCGAAGGCGTGGCAAACATCAACGGCGCAAGGGCCAAGCCAACCAGCAGCGCCCGCCGGCCGCAGTCCCTCTCACCGTCGAGCCAGGCGCCGGCGGCATAGAGAACGAGAATCGAGGGCGCGAGAAAGAAACACGAATTGGCGTTGGCCCAGAGCAACCCGGCCGGAACCAGCAGCCACAAGAGGCGCGGGCGTCCAGCTTCCGCGCGTTCCAGGGCCAAGAGCAGCAGGGCCAACCCGAGGAAGGTCACCAGGTGGGGACGCTCAACGAAGCGCGGCTCAGCCGACCACGCCGCCAGCGCCAGGGCCAGTGCCGCCACAGCCGGGTGCGCCCCGCGCCGCACAGCCACGCGAAAGAGCATGGCCCAGGTGCCGAGCACGAAGCCGGTTTTCAGCAGCACTGTGCCCGGGATCCCTGCCGCGCGATGGGCCAGCGCGAGCACGATCTGGAAAAGCCAGGCCAGGTTGATGTCGGTGGCCGCGGGATAGGTGAAGGAGAGCAGATTCTCGGTCGGCACGTGACCGGTGGAAAGAATGATCTCGCCCAGGCGCAGGTTGAAAAACAGATCCGTCTCGTCCATCGGAACGAGACAGCGCCCCGCGACGAACAAGAGCATCAGATAGACCACGGCGACTCATCATGCCGGAGTGCCGGGTCGGGGCCAAGCAGCCTTCGCCAGGGCCACCATCTCTTCTCGCCCGCGCGACCAGGTTCTGCAATGCTTGGCGGAACGCGATGAAACGCCTGGCCTTTGTATCATGCCTGTTGTTGCCGCTTCCGGCACTTGCTGTCCAGGCGTCGTCGCACCACGACCCGATCGCATCCCTGGTCCTCGCGCTCGCCATCATCCTGATTGCCGCCAAATTGGGCGGGGATCTCGCGGTGAGGGTCGGGCAGCCGGCGGTGTTGGGCGAGCTGGTGGCGGGCGTGATTCTCGGCAACCTCGGCCTGCTGGGCCTGCCCGCGCTGGCCTTCATCCGGGAAAGTCCCCTCATCGACAGCCTGGCCCGTCTGGGCGTTCTCGTTTTGCTGTTCGAGATCGGGCTGGAGTCCACGGTGAAACAAATGCTCAGCGTCGGTCTCTCCGCCTTCCTGGTCGCCACCCTGGGCGTGCTCGCGCCCTTTGCCCTGGGCGTGGGGGTGGGCATGTGGCTGCTGCCGGAGCAAGGCGGGACCGTGCACGCCTTCTTGGGCGCCACCCTGTGCGCGACCAGCGTCGGGATCACAGCGCGCGTGCTCAAGGATCTCGGGCGCTCACAGAGTCAAGAAGCGCGCATCATCCTGGGAGCAGCGGTCATCGACGACGTGTTGGGACTGGTGGTGCTCGCCGTGGTAACCGGCGCCGTGGTCAACGCCTCAAGCGCGCAGGGCTTCGCCGTAAGCTCGGTGCTGCTCATCTTGGCCAAGGCGGCCGCGTTTCTGGTGGGCTCGCTCGTCCTCGGGATGCTGGTCTCGCGCCCGCTCTTCGCCCTGGCATCGCGTCTCAAGGCGCGGCAGGTCCTGCTGGCGGTGGGGCTGGCTTTCTGCTTCCTCTTCGCGTGGCTGGCCGATGCCTTGGGGCTGGCGCCCATCGTGGGCGCTTTTGCAGCCGGCCTGGTCCTGGAGGATGTGCACGACCGCGGCTTCGTGGCCAAAGGCGAGCAGACTTTGGCAGAGCTGATCCATCCCGTCTCGGGTTTTCTAGCGCCGATCTTCTTCGTGCTGATGGGCATGACCACTGACCTGCGCTGGTTTGCCCAGCCCTCGGTTCTAGGTTTGGCCCTGGCCCTGACGGTTGCCGCTATCCTGGGCAAGCAAGTCTGCGGCCTTGGGGTGCTGGGAAAGGGGATCAATCGCCTGAGCGTGGGCGTGGGCATGATCCCGCGGGGCGAGGTGGGTCTCATTTTCGCCAACATCGGGCTCACCCTGTTTGTCGCCGGCGCTCCCGTTCTGTCCCGCAGCACCTATTCCGCCGTGGTAGTCATGGTGATTGTCACCACCCTGGTCACGCCGCCGGCGCTAAAGTTCACCCTGCGATGATTTTGTAGTGGCATTGAGTGGCTACGCCCTCCCCGATGATCTACAGCGCGCTTCCGAGGCCGGCTTCGAGCGCCACCTCGCGAAGCCGCCGAGCCTCGAGCAGATCGCGCAGGTGCTTGCGGATTTTGCCTCTTCGAAGGATCCGCCAAGCGCGAGACGACCACCCCATGAGCGAGCGCCAGCCTGACAAGAACGCCAGTTGTGCCGCGTCAGGATGTCGGAAGTGAGCGCGGCGGGATTCGGACCCGCTACCCCCGGCTTCGGAGTTCGAAAGCTACCACCACAGACCGTAGCAAGCGTTAGCAAATCCCTGCAAGTTCCGACGCTTACGGAAGAAGGCATTAGCAACTCTTCGCAGCAAAAAGCACCGACTAGCCGATCATTTGGTGCATTAGTGGTGCAGGCCCTGCCGGCGGGGACCGAGACCGCCGGCACTGCGGTCAAGGGACTGTTCTTGACCGTGCGCGAGGTGGCGGCACGGCTCCGGGTGTCGACCGCCACGGTGTACCGCCTGGTTGAGGAAGGCCAGATCGCGCACTTGCGCATCTCCAACGCTATTCGTATCGCAGAACTCGACCTCCTGGCGTTTCTCGAGCGCCGCAAGGGGATGGTGCCGTGACTTGCCTTCCCTGTGCAGCTCCTGTGCAACACGAGTCGAAGGCTGCTGCACAGCTCAGCTTCAAGCGGTCGTTGACGTTTGCCTGTGCTGTGCAGCTGTGCAGCACCACGGGGAAGGGGGCCCCCGACCATGGCGACTGACGAGCAGATTGCACTCGGGCAGTGCTACGTGGGCGGGCGCCTCTACTACACGACCGGTGGAGCTTCGGGCAGCAAGGGGCTCTGGATGGCCAGCACCGCCGGGCTGGTACGGGTCGACGAGTTTCTCGATCGACATCCCGAAGCCGTGCCCCCTGGCCTTCCCGAGTTGCTGAGATTCCAGGGCGCGAGGGCCGAGAATCTCGCTGCCCGGGCTCAGGTCCGATGGAGCCTAGCTTCACGAGAAGCCTTTCACGCCGGGAATAGAGCCTGCGACGCGAAGGCCATCTACCGGCGGCTGCAGAATTTCGTCGCCCGGTATCACTGGACGTCAGAGCCGGCGAACTACGACCTGCTCACCACTTTCGTGATGGCTTCGTACCTGTTTACCGTCGCCGACGCCGTCCCAAATCTCCACCTGATAGGCGATCCGAACACTGGCAAGACGCGCGTTAGTGAACTCGTCGAGCGCTTTGGCTTCAATCCCGTGATGGTTTCGGATACGACGTCTCCCGCTCTCTTCCGCCACCTCGCCCTGATCCGAAGTCTGGTCATTCTCGACGAACAAGACGGAATGGCGGAGCGGCGTCTGGGCGCGGTGCTGCGAGCAGGCTACAGGCCGTCGGGTGCCATCCTCGTGTGTGAATCGGGCATCCCGGTGGCGCTTCATTGCTTCTCCCCGAAGGTCATCGTTACGACTTGCGAACTGACTGACCAGGCCCTCGCGACGAGAGTCATTCGCTATACGTGCGAGCGTGCACCACAGCCGGTTGAGAAGTTCCTCGACCGCTTGACCAAAGATGAGGTTGCCGAACTCCGGGACGACCTTCACATCTTCGGCTTGACCGCGGCACCCGAAATCGCCGACC
Source organism: Myxococcales bacterium (assembly GCA_003157775.1). Taxonomy (GTDB): domain Bacteria; phylum Myxococcota_A; class Polyangia; order Fen-1088; family Fen-1088; genus Fen-1137. Next base: position 5,697 of record PMKP01000365.1, read on the forward strand.
GGTACGCAACACATCCTCATGTGGACGGTGTGAGCAACCGCGACGAGGAACTCGGCGGGCTCCTGTGGGCCGTAGCTGCCCACGTCGACGACCAGCCAGGTCCAGACCTTCGTTTGCACGACAAGCTTGTCAGACTGATGCAAGGGATCTCCGAGGAGCGCCGACGAGGACGTGAGTTGGACGGGGAAAAGATCGTTCTGAAAGTCGCAGTCGAGAACTATCTCGTCGAGCACGGGCAAGAACATGTCGACGGTTATCCCGGTTACCACCTTGCCGAGAAGTTCTTGAAGTACGTGAACACCTGCTGCGACTTGGAGCACCGGATCCCGAACACAAAGATCGCCAGCGAGAAGCTGCGCCGCCATGGCTTGCTGGCCGACAAGAAACGCGCGCGCGTCCGAGTCGACGGTGCCAGTCAGGTGCCGGGGATGCCGAGGTCAGTCGACAACCGCGTCCAGAGGACCGCGTTCAAGTTCACCGACACCCTGTCCATCAACTCGAACACATAGGAGTCATGCCATGAGCCCCGACGATTTTTTCAACCGACACAGACCGCCAACATACTCAGAGCTGGCAGGAAACGCGGATCTCAAACGCAGGGTGGCCAACTATCACCGACGGGGCGGAGCCGCCAAGGGCACCCTGTTCTACGGACGGTCTGGTTGCGGGAAGACAACCTGTGCTCGGATAGAGGCGAGAACAATCCTGTGTCGCGAAACTTCCTCAACTCGCCTGGACCCATGCGGCGTGTGCTGGGGTTGTCGCTGTGCGTCCGACTTCACCGGGGTTTCCACGAGTGCTGCCACCCTGACCATCGACGATCTGAAGTACATCGAGAGACAGACCAGGTGGGCCAGCGAGTACCCGGTCGTCTATCTGATAGACGAGCTACACCGCGCAAACGAGCGGCTGCAGGACATGCTGGTCACGATGCTAGAGGACGGGCATAGGAACTACGCATTCGTCTTCTGCACACTGAAGCCCGAGGAGGTTGAGCCACCGCTCCTGCAGCGCCTGCTGTCCTTCGAAGTGGGACCGCCACCGACCGACGAGATGGTGGAGCTCATGCAACGCGTGTGCTCCATCGANNAGGTTGGTCCCGCGCGGAAAGCGATCTCCGACGGATCGCCGAACTGAACGACAACGTGCCGAGGGCATGCCTAAACGCCCTTCTATTCTCCTCCCTGTAGCCCTCCAGCAAGAAGGAACACACCATGGGCCTGGAAATACACCAGTTCTTTGAGAGGCACCGCCCGAAGCGGTTTCGCGACATCGCCGGCAACGGAGAAACGAAGAAGAAGCTGTACAGCGTCTGTGAAAAGGGACGTTGTCCCAAAGGCGTGATCTTCCATGGACCCGCTGGCTGCGGAAAGACGACCTTCGCTCGATGCTACGCCTACTTGGCCTCATGCGACAACATCTCGGCCGAGCATCCCGACCCGTGCGGTCAGTGTGAGCACGGCTCCGGAGAGAGAAACTATCTAGGCCTGTCCGGTGGCATCGCTCTCTGCAACGCTGCGGCCCTGACGCTCAAGGATCTGAAAGCTTACTGGGAAATCGGACGCACCGAATACGACCGCTCGCCCGCGATTGTCTGCGACGAGCTGCATCGTGCTGGCAAGCAGATCCAGAACGCGATGCTCTCGATGATCGAGGACGATGCGGCGTTCTTCGTGCTCATCTTCTGCACACTGAAGCCCGAGAAGGTCGAACCAGCCCTCCTGCAGCGCCTGCTGTCCTTCGAAGTGCGACCGCCAACGACCGACGAGATGGTGGAGCACATGCAACGCGTGTGCTCCATCGAAGGTTGGTCCCGCGCGGAAAGCGTGTCCTTCCGGGGCGCGTGCGT
>PMKP01000308.1 GCA_003157775.1 Myxococcales bacterium
CCCCACACGTTGACCCGGTGCCATTCGGTCTTTTCTTGCTTCTGGCCGCTCTTGTCCTTCCACACCTCGTTGGTCGCGACGCTCAGATGGCAGACCGGCCGATTGCTCGGCGTGTACTTGAGCTCGGGGTCAGCCCCGAGATTTCCAACCAGTATCACTTTGTTGACGCTGCCCATGTGGTTCTTGCCTCCTTGCCTTTGGCGGCCTTGAGTTTGTTCTTTCACCTTCCAAGCGGAGGGTCAATCACCACCTCGCCTGGTGCATGAGAGTATCGGCAAGCAGGTCTTCCGGTTTCGTGCCGCCGCCGCGATATAGTGTTTTTTCTCATGGCGATTTCGACGCTGGGCGTTTTCGTTATCCTGGCCGCGGCCGCGACAGGGCCACCTGCGCGCGGTCCGGTGGCCGATTTGGCGCGCGGCTTTCTAGCCTTTCGCGCGGGCGACTACCATGAATCGGCGCGCGCGCTCGACGGGCTGCCGCACAAGCTGCCGCGCAACCGCGACTATGCTCTCTACCTGCTCGGCGAAAGCCTCTTCTACGACGGCTCCTACGCCAAGGCGCGCGCGTCGTTTTCCGAGCTGGCCAAGTTGCGGCCGTCGCGCTTCGCCGCTGTCGCGGCCTGGCGCGCGGCGGACTGCCAGTGGATGCAAGGCCAGCGAAGTGAAGCCGCGACAGCGTACCGGAGCCTCCTCGCAAACAAAACGCCGGGAACCGATCCGGCAGTAGCGCATTTTCGCCTGGCAGAGTTCTCTGCTGGACGAGCGGCGCCGCAGGGCGAAGCCGCTGCCCAGGAATCGCGCCGTCTCTTCTTGCAGGTGCACTTGGACTTCCCCGCCCACCCTTTGGCCGCCGAGGCAGTCAAGCGGGCCGCGGCGCTCGGCGCCCCGGCCGCGGCCGCGCCCGAGGCTGCGGCACTCTCGCCGCACGAGCGGCTGCGCCGGGCCGACAAGCTGGCCGATGGCCGCGAGTACCAGGCTGCGCTCGACGAGCTGGCCTTGCTGCCCGCGGCCTTGCCTGCGGATCTGGCTGCCGAACGCGACTTCGCCATTGGCATGGTCAAGTACAAGATGAGGCGCGACTATGCCGGCGCGGCGGCTCTGCTGCAGAGGGTGGCGCCCGAGCTGGCCGGCGAAAAAGCGGCCTTCGCAGCGTTTCACAGTGCGCGTGCGCTTTCCCGCATTGACCGCAACGATGAGGCCATCGCTGGCTATCGCCAAGTGGTCGAGCGCTATCCCACTTCGAAATGGGCGGCCGAAGCCCAGTTTCGTTCCGGTTGGCTGGAGGTCAATCGTGGTCATTTCCGCGAGGCTTTGCCCGGCCTGCAGGCCACCCTGGCGCGCTACCCGCACAGCCCATTTGCCGACGACGCCGCCTGGTATCTTGCGCTGGCTTACCATCTACTCGGTGAGCCCGCCGAGGCCCTGCGCGCGCTGGAGCAATACGAGCGTGTTTCCCGGCAGAACAGCGACGCGGCCATGCGCGTGCGCTACTGGCGGGCGCGATTCTCGGCCCAGGCCGGGCTGGCCGACGAATCCCGCCGCCAACTGCGCGAGTGCGTGCACCACTCGCCACTCGGCTACTATGGCCTGCTGGCAGCGGCGCGGCTGCGCGAAGCGGGCGAGAAAGTAGACATCGACTGGCCGGTCTTTTCTCAGCCCGGGTCTGGAGGCAAAGTGAAGCCAACGCACGATCCAGTGCTGGAGCGCGCTCAGGAGTTGCTCGCCGCTGGGCTCGATGTGGAAGCGGGCGAGGAACTGGGACGGGCGGAAGCGAGCGTGCTGCAACACCTGGGCAAGGCGCGCGGGCCGGCTTTGCTCCTGGAAGAATACCCGCGCATGCGCGCTTTCCACCAAGCGCTTCGACTCGCCGAGAACCACGGCGCCTCGGCCCTGGTCTCGGCACCGAACGGGCCCGCGCGCCTCTTTTGGCAGGCCGCCTATCCGCGCGCCTTCCGGGACATGGTGGAACCGCTGGCCTCGACCGCTGGCACGCCCGACCTGTTTGTCTACGCAATCATGCGCAAGGAGTCGTCGTTTCTGCCCCACGTGGTCTCGCCCTCGGACGCGCGCGGGCTGCTTCAGCTCATCCCATCCACTGGCCAGGAGGTCGCCAAGCGCCTGGGCGTGCCTTTCTATACCGACGAGCTTTTCGACCCTGAGGTCAACATTCGCTTTGGCGCCGCGTATCTGGGCGGGCTTCTCAAGCGATTCGGCGAACAGATCGCCCTGGCCGCCGGCGCCTACAACGCCGGCTCGCACGCCATGATGCGCTGGTGCGACCAGTGGGGGAGCCGGCCGCTTGACGAATTCGTGGAGCTGGTCACCTATGATCAGGCCCGCGAGTACATCAAGCGCGTACTGGCCGTGTACGCGCACTATCGGCTTCTGTACGGCGAGCCCTTCGAGCTGTCCCTCGCGGTCAATCCTCACTACTCAAGCGACGGCATGAACGACTGACAGAAAACGCCGCCGGCCTCTGGGTTTTCTGAGTACGGCGACCTCGGCGGGGACGCGATGGGGTAGACCATGCCTTGTGATCAGGCCGGCCCGTTCAAGCCCTCCAAGGGCGCCTGGCTCTGCCTCGCTGACCCTGGAGTGGCACGCAAACGGCGACAGCGCACCGAGGCGAAAGGGGTTTCCACCGCAGGAAAACCATGTTTGAAAGGCTTAGGCACTAGCAAATCAACCTGGTTCGGGGGCTCTCGGTTCTCTCGGTTCGCGATTGGACGCCATCAATTCGAAGTTTTGCCATGTTCGTAAACTTTTCTCGCTATGCGAGTCGGCTCGCTTCTCGCGGTAACCAAGTTTGAAAACGCAATCAAAGCGAAGCGTGACGGCGCGCGGTATGATACACAAGCCAAGCGCGAAGTAAAAAAGTGACAACCGCGACAGGGGCGTAGTGACCTGCCCCCCGAAAACTGGTCCAGCTAGGATGTGAGTTGATCCTCACCACCGGCAGCGCACGGCCGATGCTTTCCGCCGCCAAGCGGGTCGAGCCCGTGATCGGAGCGGACGCTTGGCTGGCCACGGCGTTGCGCCTCGGCGCAGGGATGCGAGCATCGCTCGTTACCCTTGGCGGGGATCTTCTTAGCGGGGATCTTAGCCAGGGGTTCCGCGGGGGTGAGTAGGTAGCTGAAAGGGCTCAGGAATCGCCTGCGGCGATTCCCGAGCCTAGGTTGTGGTCGAAAACTAGCATAGATATTTTCGCTGTGGGCA
>PMKP01000291.1 GCA_003157775.1 Myxococcales bacterium
TTCTCATGGAAGAGCACAGAGGCCGGAAGAGAAGGGGTTCCGGATCCGGGTCCCCAAGTTGGATCTCGGTCTCAACCGCATCGCGGAACGAGCCGAACTCATGCGAGACGCCGCTCAGAAAGATGCTGGTACGGGGTTTCATGGCGAACTAAGTGGTGGACTCTTGGGTGATGGCGTGGGTCTGCATGGCTGCCGACGTGCCGCCGCAGGGTCGGCAGGGCGCCTTCGGGTGCCGGCGGAGGGTCTGCGGGGGCCTGTCTCGACCACGTGGCGTAGTCTATCCCATTGCGTTCCCGCCGAGGTCGTCTTGATCAGTTCACCGAGGAACCACGGACAATGCTTTGTCGTAAACTTCACAGAGGTGATCCAATGAGAACGAGGCCCATTACGGACGACGCGGCGAAGAAGAGGCGTCAGGCCGCCGAACTCGTGCGCGGCGCGCGCTTCTGGCTTGACCTGCGCGAAAGCCTCGATGAATCGCGTGCACGTGGCATTCCACTCGCCGAGGCAAAGCGCCGGCTCGACGAGCGCTTGGCAGCCGAGGGGCTGCAGCGCCCGGCCAAGAGGAGAACGCACCGTCGCTCGGCCGCAAGGTGACCGGGCCCTGATTTCACTCGCTCCGTCAAACTGTTTGGTGCTCTAGGCATTCTTCCCCCGCGCAGTCGCCAGAGCCTGGATGACGTGATCGTGGAGTGGGCCGTTGGAGGCGACCACGCCGCTACGGTTGTTGAGATCGGCTTTGGTGTAGACCAGAGGGCGGCCGTCTATGTCGCTCATCCGACCGCCGGCTGCGATCAGGATCGCTTCGGGGCCGCAGGTGTCCCACAGTTTGGTCTGCTCACCCGGATAGAGGTAGAGGTCGCGCTCGCCTTGGCACACCAGCGCCACCTTCATGCCCACACTGCCCATGTTCATCTCATCGGTCACGCCCAAGGCACGACGAAAGGCATCGATTTGGGATGAGCGGCGCGACCCCGACACCACGATGCGCACCCCGGGCGGCTTGGCCAGCGTGGAGGTTCGCACCGGCACCCGGGTTCCGTCGGGCCCATCACGCCAGGCGGCCTGGCCGACTACACCGCTCCACACCACGCCGGTGCTCGGCTGCGCCACCACGCCGAGCGCGGGCTGGCCGTCCAGGCAAAGCCCGATCATCACCACGTAGCCGGGCTGTCCGCGGATGAAGTCGCGCGTCCCGTCGATTGGATCGACCATCCACACGCGTGGTTTTCCTTGGCGTGAGCCGTCGTCTGGCAGTTCTTCCGACAAGATCGCGTCGCCAGGGAATTCCTGGGCCAAACGGCTGACAATGAGCGCGTTGGCCGCCAGATCAGCCTCGGTGACGGGCTCGCCGCCGTCCTTGTACTTCACCGCGATGGGTTGCTCGGCAAAGCGGCGCACCAGAACGGCAGCTTCCTGGGCCAACCGGCGCGCGACATCGAGCTCGTGCAAGAGATCGACGGGGCCACTCACGATGACCTCGCCGAAAGGTCGGCCACGAGCTGTCGCCGGCCGATGAGCAACACCAGGCCGGCCAGGGGGAGGAGCAGGCCAGTGACCAGCACGGGAATACGCAACCCGAGGGAGTCAGAGACGACACCGATGAGGAAGGGCGAGAGGGCGTCGCCAAGCAGGTGAATGGTCGTGGTGTGCAGGCCGACCCCTCGCGCACGCAGGTCAGGCGGAAGCACGTTCACCAATGCGGCGTTGAGTGGGCCCAAATTGACAAAGAGCAGAAGCTGTGTGACGAACATGGCCGGCCAGAAGAGGGACGGCGCGGGCGAAAGCACGGCCGCCAGGGTGAAGGGAAGCGAGGCGATGAGCGCCCAGCCCGAGAAACTGAAGTGGGCGCCCGGAAAACGGCGAGCCAGGCGGTCGCCCGCCTGGCCGCCCACGATGGTGCCAAGGAATCCCGCCACCAGCAGCAGGGCGCCGAAGATCGTGCCCGCTGCGCCCACGCCCAAGCCGCGCTCGCGCACGAAGTACGTCGGCATCCAGGTGCCCAGGCCGCCCATCGCGAAGGTGAAGATGGTTTGTCCCGCCATGTTGAAGAAGAAGCTGGGCCGCTGGCGAAGGGCTGCGATGGTCTCGCGCAGCGTGGTCGCCGGCCGCGACTTCTCGTCGAAGCGTCCGCGCGGCGGCTCTCGCAGAAGAAGCAGGGCGAGGGCGAGCGCCAGGCCGGGCCCACCGGCGACGAAAAAGGCTGGACGCCAGCCGAAGCGCGCCCCGATTTGACCGCCCAGAACATATCCGAGCGCGATCCCCACCGGCATGGCCGCGTAGAAGATCGACAGGGCTCGGCCGCGGCGGTCGGGCGGATAGTGGTCGGCCAGCAGCGACGGGGTGACAACGGTATAGCTGGCTTCGCCGATTCCGACCACGGCGCGCGCCAAGGCCAGCCAGGCGAAACTGGCGGCCAGCCCCGAGGCGAAGGTGGCCAGGCTCCACACCGCCACGCCCGCGGCGGCAATATGCAGGCGTTTGCTACGATCGCCCAGCCAACCAGACGCGGGACAGGCCAGGGAGTACACCAGGATGAACACGGTCTGCAGCGATCCGGCCTGCGCGTCCGAGAGGTGCAGGCTGGCGATGATGAGGGGCAGCACCGGGGCGGTGATGAACCGGTCCAGGTAGTTGAACGCATTTACCCCGGTCAGCACGGCCAGGGTGCTGGCCGGACGCTGCGGGAGGCTGGTCCGGGATCGCGTGTTCACAACTTGCATGGGTACCACGAAAGGCCGTATCGGGGTAAAGTGCAGCGCATGAGCACTCTCAAGGAGATTCTAGGCCCGCCCGCAACCCGCAAACAGGTGGTGGTTGACTGCGAACGGATCATCGATGAGGAGGTCGCCTCCAAAGGCCTGATGGGCATGCCCATCAAGCTCGCGTACGGCGCGGTCAAGGCCATCAAGCCAGGGTTCATCCCAGAAGTCATAGACGGTCTGCTTGACGATTTCGCCGATCGTCTGGACCCGCTGTACCAGGCCGCACTGGCCAAGAATGAGCCGGTGCCGGCCTACATGAACGCGCGTGCCGGCGAGGCTGCCGAGGCGCTGCTCGGCATTACCGACCAGCGCGCACAGCGGGCGAAGAACCACATCGTCAGGGGCGCCTACGAGAAGCTGCGTCCCATGGCCAAGAAGCACACGGAGGCGGCCATCCCGCGCGTGAGCCGCATGGTGGCGAAATACGCGAGCGCCGCTGCGGCTGCTGCACCGCCAGCGACGTAGAAGGGCAAGGCTGGGGGCTGGACTGGAGAACGGAGCCGGCGCGGGGCGGACAGGGTGGGTTGTCCGTCCCGAAGCCCCCGAAGGGGAACCGGAACCGGGTACGGCCCCGCGCCCGTCGTGGCCACGGATTTCGTTCGCCGTCATTCTGGGCCACCTCCGCACCCTGCACAGGCTAGACTGGGACATCCGTGCCCTCCTTCCACATCGTGCTCGTCGAGCCGGAGATTCACTGGAACACCGGCAACATCGGTCGCACTTCCCTGGCCGTGGGAGCGACTCTGCACCTGGTCGAGCCGCTCGGGTTCACCCTGGAAGATCGACATCTCAAGCGAGCAGGCCTCGACTACTGGCCCAGGGTGCGGCTGCGCGTGTGGCCCGGCTGGCCAGCCTGTGAGGCCGAGTTGCCGCGACTGGGAGAGCCCTTTTTCTTCACCGCATCGGCCGAGCGCACGCTGTGGGACATCGAATTCCCGGAGAATGTGGTCGTGGTCTTCGGCCGCGAGAGCGTGGGCCTGTCCCCCGACATCCTGTCCCGCTATGCGAGCCGAACCGCACGCATCCCCATGGTGGATCCGGGACTGCGATCACTCAACATCTCCACCGCTGTGGGTGTCGTGGTCTACGAGGTGGTGAGACAGTGGCAGGGACGGTCGTGAAAATGACGGGAGTTAGAGCACCAAACGGTTTGAATGCTGGGCAGAATCGAAGACTTGCAGACGCCCGGGAAATTCGCCTCTCCCCGCGCAGCGGGGAGAGGCCGGCGCGCGAAGCGCGGCGGGTGAGGGGCTCGGCCACGCGAGAGAGTCGGCCTGCCCCTCATCCTGGCCCTCTCCCCGCTGCGCGGGGAGAGGGAATCGGACAGGTGCTCGGGCATCGCAACTCCTGGATTTCACGGCGGAGTCAAATCGTTCGGTGCTCTGGGGGCGTCGGCCGATGACCACGAAGGTGCTGCGCCTTGGGCGTTTTCAGACAGAGGTCCTGCTGGGCGAGAGCGGGACCACGGAAACCTATCGCGCGCACCTGGCCGACGCCAAGCCAGGCGCCGACGAGCGCCAGTTCGTGGTGACCTTGCTGCGCAGCCAGCGCGGACGCACCGATGGCGAGTTGGCGGCCCGCTTCGTCGGGGCGGCCCGCCAGTTAGCCGGGCTCGACCAGTCCGGGTTCAGGCGCGTGATCGAGTTGTGCGAGGGTCCTGGCCAGATCTATGCGGCATGCGACTTCAAGGCCGGCGTGGATCTGGCACAGTTGCGCAGCCAGGCGACGCCGCGCGGATTCATGGATCCGCGTCTGGTGGGCCTGCTGGCAAGGAAGATTGCCGAGCGGCTGGCTCCCCTGCACGCGCGCGCGCAGGCCCCGCGCGTCCACGGCGGGTTGACCCCGGGCAACGTCCTGGTCTCGCCCGAGGGCGAGGTGTTTCTCCTCGACTGCAGCTTGGCCGAGGCGGTGCGGCCTCGGGGCGACACCTTTATCAGTCGATGGTTTTTCGCCGCGCCCGAACAACTTTCAGGGGCGGCCGCGGTGCCTGCGTCGGACTTGTATTCGATCGGTGCCTTGATCTTCTTCCTCTTCACCGGCAGGCCGCCCTTCGCAGCGCAGACGGGCGACGCGCTCAGGGACAAGATGGCGGCAGGCGCACCCGCGTTGCCGCAGATGCCGCCTTGGCTTCATGCCGTGATGGCCAAACTGCTGTCGCCGCACGCCGGCCTGCGGGCAAGGTCTGCGGCCGATGTGGCGCGCCAGATCTCGGCTGCCATGTTGGCTGCCGAGGCCGGCCCGGTGGCTGCACCCGCTCGCGTCCCTGCGGCGTCCGTGGATGCCGCGGGCGACTCGCGCGTGCAGGCGCCGCCGACCGCTGGTTCAGATTCCGGCCCAATCGCTTCCCATGTCGTGGGCACCAGCCTGCCAGTGGCAGCGCCGGCACAGGGCGCGGAATCGGTTCGGGCAGTGGGTACCGCATCCTCTGCGGGCGCCGAACCCGTGGCTCCGTTTTCCCTCGACGAAAGCATAACCGAGGATGACCGTCCCCGGGCCGCGACTCGCGCCGTGGCGGCCCAGCAACCGGCAGGCGAGCCGGTGGTGCCGTTTGCGCTCGAGACTTCGCCGGCTGAGGATGCCGCCGGCGCAGGCGATGCAGCAGAAGGCGACGACCAGGAAGGCGGGTTGTCGGAGATTTCGGCCGATGATCCGGACGTCGGCGTGGTGTACGACGACGACGATGACGTGCAGGAGCAGGTCGTCATCGGGCCGGATGGCAAGGTCAGGCGCCGTCGCCGCCGCCGGCGTTTTCGGATTCCGGTCTGGTACCGGAGCGCGATGGCCCGCAAGATGTCACGCCTGGCGCTTGTGCCCCTGGTCGCTCTGCTGATTCTCGCGGCGGCGGCGGGCGTTTTCTTCTATCGTGAGTGGGCCACGGCCCGGGTGCAGAGCAAGCGACAAAATGCGATCCTGCAGGCCGAGGCTGCCCGGCGCGCGGCCGAATTGCGCCCGCCCAAGCCGCCTGAGCCACCGCCCTTGCCGGCGGGCCAGCTTGTGGTGAAAACCACGCCGGGCGGCGCGATGGTCTGGCTCGACGGGGTGCAAAAAGAAAAGACTCCCATTACGCTCATCACCACGCCGGGTTCACATCGCCTGGTGGTGACCCTGTCGGGCTTTCGCATGTTGCGAGACCTGGTCGACACCACCAAGGGCATGCTGTGGGAGCGAGAGATGTTTGTTGCACCTCACCTCGACAGTGGGCGCGTACCGCTCTACGTGACCTGCGCCACAGAGGCGGCGTATCCGGTGTTTGTGGATGGCAAGGATTCGGGCGAGCTGTGTCCGGCGAGCGATCTGAGGATCGAGCCGGGCCGCCATTCCATCGGCGTCTTCGTGATCCCGCAGAACCGCATCTGGAGTTTCAACCGCGAGGTCCAGCTCAACCGTCCCCACCGCACTCAGTTCAACTACTAGCTGAACCCCCTTCTCAATCGCAATAGGACATCTGGCAAACACCAGAGACACAGTCGGTAAACGGGACAGGGCAGCTTGGTGAGGCTGGGTCGCAAGGCGCGGCGCAGACCATCATGGATTTGGCGCACCCACCTGCTTGCCCACAAGCCAGGCAAATCTTCTGGGCCGTCCGGTTGGGTGGACAGGCAAAGGCAGACGGGCGGCCTTCGCAGATCGCCATGCACTCCTCCAGGGTCGAGAAGCGATTGGCGTTGCCGCTGCAGCCTCCCCAGGTTTGGGCGACGCAGGAACCGTCGACGAACGCGTACACGGGGACAACCGCGTCGCAGGGGCCGACGTCAAACGGCAGCGCGCAAGCGGGCGCGGCGCTCCAACCGGCGTCGCTGCCGGCGTCGGGGCTGCCCATCCCAGGCGTGCAATTGAACTTGTCTGCCAAAGGCCCGGCGCACACCGCTTGGCGTTCGTCGGGCGTGAGACAGAGACCCTGATAGTCGCAACAGCTCGGGTACAGNNCCGACGATGCACGAGCTGCCCTGGCCGCACAGCGGGTCGCCCTCGCCGCTGCACCCCACCAGGATTCCTGCATCGGACGCCGTGGCTGGGGCGTAGCAGCTGCGACCAGTGCACACGAGGTCGCCACTGCGTTCACCCGGAGTGCACAAACAGCAAAAACATCCCGCCGGGCAACCCTCGCTGCAGAGCAAGGGCGTGCTGCAGCCCGGGCAAATGGGTCCGCTGTCGGCAGGCTGGCTCACGGTGACGGCTCGGCTTCCGCAGCCCAGCGCCGCCAGGACAAACAAGATCTTCGCCGTCGCGCTCATCTCGGCCTCCGCGCTGTGTTCCCCGCATTGTCGGCTGCGGTGTTGGCGGCCCGTGGTGGGGCGGTCGTGCGTGCCTGGGTGACCGCCGCGTGTGGGCGTGAGGGCCGAGGCACGAAGAACGGGCGCACGGCGATCCAGCCCACCACGGCCGTGGCAGTGACTACCGCAATTGTCTTCCACCACAGGCTGCCGTCGTGCAGGCTGTGCTCGCGGACCAAGGCGGTCGATGAGGGCACCCTCAGACCCGCTAGGCTGCTCGATATGGTGCGCGCTTCTTCCAGGGCCGTGAGCAGGAGTTTCTTGAGATCGTCGGCCGAACCCGGTCGGCCGGCCGCCTCCCGAGCTAGGCACTGCATGATGAGGGCTTCGAGATCGTCTGGCAGATCGGAACGATAGTTGCGCAGCGGGGTAGGGTCCTCGGTCAGCTTGCGCTGCCATACGTTCTGTACGTTGCTGCCCTCGATGGGGCAGTGCCCGCCGCTCAGCATGAAGTAGAGCAGTCCACCCACGGCGTAGATGTCGGCGCGGAAATCGACCACACCGCCTCCGCCGATCTGTTCCGGCGCCATGAAACGGGGCGTGCCCACCGCGGCGTCGGGCACGGTCAAGTTGGGGCCGGCTTCGTCGCGCAGGAACTTGGCGACGCCGAAGTCCAGGACCTTGACCAGATCGCCCTGCTCGTCCGACGGCCGCACCAGCATGACGTTGGAAGGCTTGAGATCGCGGTGAATGATGCCCGCCCGGTGGGCTGCCTCAAGTGCCCGGCACACTTGAACCGCGACCAGCAGGGTTCGCTCCACCGCCATGGGCCCGTCGCGTTTCACCAGCGCCTCCAGGTCGACGCCGTCGACAAACTCCATGACGAAAAAGAAATCGCCGTCTTCCGTGGTCCCGCAGTCGGTCACATCCACCACGTTGGGGTGGCCAATCTGCGACGGCGCGAGGGCCTCGCGCTGAAAGCGGCGGGCCAATTCACTCTTCCGCCGTTCCACGCGACGAGGGATCTTGATGGCCACCCGCTTGCCAATGCCGGTGTGATGGCCTTCGTACACCCGCCCCATGGCGCCCTCACCGATGCGCCGGCGCACGTGGTAGCGGTCGCCCAGGACTTTGCCGATCAGGGGATCGGTTTCGCTGGCGGAGCTGTCAGTCACCTCCAGCGGCGGAACCTTGTCGCCCAAACCGGCGGCGCGCTGGAGCAGCTCGCGCTGCTCGGCCATCTCGGCCCGCATTTCGGCGTCGAAGAGCTGGGTCAAAAAAGCTGCGGCCGCCAGCTTGCCGCCGCCCTCGCGCGGCATTTCCGCAAGCAGCGCCGCGCTCATCTCTTCGCCGGTGGCAAAGCGATCAGCGGGACTCCAAGCCAGGGCCTTTCCCAGCACTTCGTCCAACTTGGTGGACAGGGCATCGTTCAAGCTGGAAGGCGGCGGGACCCTGTGGTTGGGCTGGCGCGACTGGGTGGCCGGGAAGAGCTGCCGTCCGGTGAGCAGCTCCCACAGGATGATGCCCGCGGAAAAGAGATCGCTGCGGTGATCGACGGGCTTGCCCTGATACTGCTCGGGCGACATGTAGCTGACCTTGCCCCAGTTGGTGCCGGCCGCGGTCTGCGCCACCTTGTCGTTCCACTGGGCCAAGCCGAAGTCGATGAGCTTGAGCCCGCCGGTGTAGGTCAGCATCAGATTGGAAGGTGAGATATCGCGGTGGACGAGGTTCATGCCCTCCAGCCGGTGGGCGTAACCGAGCGCCGCCACCAACTCGCCGATGAGGTGGATGGCCACGCCGGTGGGGAAGCCGGTGTGTTTGATGGCACAGCGGTTCCACGCCTCGGTGAAGGTCTTGCCATGCACGTATTCCATGGCCAGGTAGCCCTGGCGGTCCTGCACCCCGAAGTCAAAGACGTAGACCAGGTTCTCGTGCGACAGCTTGGTCACCACCTTGGCCTCGTCGAGAAACCGCTGGGTCATCTCCTCGGCGTGGCGGCCGGCCTGGAAGCTGCGCAGGATCTTCAGAGCGCAAACCCGCTCGACGCCGGCCTGGCCGGTCAGAGCCATGAACACGCGGCCCATGCCGCCACGGCCCAGTTCCTTGAGCAGGACGTAGCGTGGCCCGAAGCGGCGGGGAAAGCGCGGCGGCTGCTGCGGTTCGGTGTTGGTGGTGGGGGTCACGGGATTGAGTCAAGAATCTACCCGTTCTGCGCGAGCGTGGGTAATTCCCCTCTATTCCTGCAGCCGTTCCGGCGGCACCAGCGGGCTGGGCGTGCCGGTGACCAGCAACCACAACTGATGCGCGGCTCGGGTCACTCCGATGTGAAACAAGTGGCGGGATTCGTCGTCGGTGCCGTAGCTGCTGGCGTTGGTGTCCAGCATCACGACATAGTCGAATTCCAGGCCCTTGACCTGGCGCACGTCAGTGACGTCGATGCCCGGCCGGAAGGTGAACTCCTGGGCCCGCACCCGGCGTAGGGCCGGCACCTCGGCGCGGCGCAGACCCTCGAAACAGCGATCTGCCTGCTCGGGGTAGCGGGCCAGCAGGGCCACGCTGGCCCGCGGCTCGCGGGCCGAAAGATCGCGGAGCGCCTCGGCCAGAAAGGCCACGGCCGCGCCCACGGCGGAGAAGCGGAATGCCTCCACCGGGGCGCCTCGCCGGTTGGCCTCGGCCGGCACGTCGATGGGCAAGGGCCCCATGGCAAAGCGGGCCAGTTCCAGGATCTCGCAGGTCGACCGGTAGGCGATGCGCAGAGGCTCGATGGCCACATGGTCGAGGCCCAGGTGCGCCAGCACCGCCCGCCAGTCGCCGAATCCGTTGTCCAGAAACAGCTTCTGTGCGGTGTCGCCCGCCAGGGTCAGCGAGGGGAGTCGGGTCGGGCTGAAACGGGTTTGCCCGACCAACGCCGCCAGCTTCATGGGCGAGAGATCCTGGGCCTCGTCGACAAAAAGATGGGCCAGGGAGGCTTCCCCTGGCCGCGCCAGTTGATTGGCCCGCAGGAGGATGGCCAGGTCGTCGGCGTCGAGTAGGGGTTGATCGTCCTCGGTGCGCTGGCCGTCGATGCCAATCTCGCCGCGCACGTTCTCATCGTCGTCCACCTCTTCGCGCTCACTTTCAACGCGCCGTACGCCTTCGGGCAGATCCGCGTCCACGGTCTTGCTGCGAGGATTCTCGGCAAGTCCCATGGTCGCCCAGGCACCGGGCGCCGCGAGATCTTCTGCGTCTCTGCCCCGGGACCGTCGCGGCGGACGCATCTTGTCGCCCGGACGATCGCGCGGATCCAGGCTCACAATGGCCTGCACCCGCGTGACCATGATCCGGTGCGCCTCCAGGATGTCGGCCTCGGACACCGGCATCTCGGGATCGTCGCGCAGCAGCGACAGCAGCAGGCCGCGGTCGGTCAGCAAGTCGGCCCACAGTTCCACCGCCGCGTGCGGGCCGCGCTTGCCCTTGCGCGTGGCAGCCTTGCGCTCCAGCTCGTGCACCAGGGCGGGATGGCTCTTCACCCGAGTGACCGCGGGCGCCACGTCCTGGGTGAGGGCGGCGTGGATCCAGGGCACCGCTTTGTGCAGCTCGCGCTCGGCCCATTGGTCAAAGGTCACCACCCGCACCCCGGGCAGGCCCAGGGCCGGCAACACCTGGCCGATGTACGCGGCCAGGCCCGTGCCTTGCGTGACCACCACCATGCGCTTGGCCGGGAAGCGATCAGGAAAGGCAAAACCCAGGTAGGCCAGGCGGTGCAGGCCGATAGTGGTCTTGCCGCTGCCCGCGCCGCCTTGAATGACCACCACAGCAGAATGCGGGGCTGTCATGATTTCGAACTGGCGCGGGTCGATGAGCGCCGCGATCTCGGGAAGGTGGCGGTCCAGCCGTTGCTCGTCCTCGCGCGCAGATCCCAGCATCCCGCGGCGGGGAATGGGCCGGGTGGCGGTTCGTTCGCCGCCCGCGAGTTCGCGCAGGGGCGCGTCGGTGCGCTGCCAGATTGTCGACCCGTCTTGGCCTGGTGTCCGGCGCTTGACCCAGATCCCCTGCGGGCAAGCAATGCGCAAGAGCGTCCCATCCTGGATGGTAACTGTGCGCCTGATCAGAACGTCGCCCTCTGCCTCGCGGTCGCCAAAGGTTTCTTCATAGTCGCTGCCCTCTGAATATCGGTAGTAGAGCTGGCTGGCCGGGGCGTTACGCCAGTCCACTATGGCAATATGCGTGCGCGGATCGGTGAAGGTGGCGCGGCCAATGAATATGTCCCGCTCCACTTCGCCCCGGCCAGCCACGCGCTCGCGCAAGCGCAGGTGCGCGAAGTAGGGCGAGCGGGGATCCACCAGAAAGTGTTGCAGGCCCGCGCGGGTGAGCGAGACCTCCTGCAAGCGTTCCATCTGGGCGATGAGCGCCGGCACATCTTCGAGTCGCGCCTCGCCGATCTCGTCGCGCAAGGCCATCAACTCGGCATCGTAGGCTTGCGAGCGCCGCGCGGCTTTGCCCGCCGGTTTCTCCGCCGCCGCTGCCGCCAGACTTTGCGCGACCCATGCGAAAAGTCGCTCTTCCTCGGCGGGAATGTCGTCGGGCGGGCTGTGCGAATCCTGGTCCATGCAAGAAATGAACTATACCGGAGGGAAAGGAGGGTGGTGGGCCTGGCCCCGCGACCCTTGCGCATCCATCCCCCTTGGCATATGGTAAGGAAGCAGCGATGCAGTAAGGAGAGCCCGAATGGCCACGGCGACACTTACCAGCAAGGGACAAATCACCATTCCCTTGAATGTGCGGCAGCGGCTGAAGCTGGAGGCCGGGGTTCGCGTCGAGTTTGTCGAAGTCGCGGACGGTGAATTCCTGATACGACCGGCGGTTGCGGACGTGCGATCGCTCAAGGGCTTGTTGCGCAAGCCGGCCAAGCCGGTGTCGATCGAAGACATGAAGAAGGCGATTCGGCTACGGGGTGCCGGGCGGTGATTGGCATCGACACCAACGTATTGGTCCGCTACATCGCCCAAGACGATCCCGCGCAATCGCGCAGGGCCACCGCGCTCATCGAACGTGAATGCAGCGAGTCCGACCCCGGATTCGTTGGTCTTGTGGTGTTGGCCGAGCTGGTGTGGGTGGCAGAGACCTGCTATTCAGCCTCGCGCGAGGAGCAGCGCCAGATCGTCCGCCGCATCCTGGAAACCCGCCAACTGCTGGTGCAGGAGGCGGAAACTGTGTGGCAGGCTCTGCGTGTGTTCGAGCAGGGCAAAGCGGATTTCGCCGATTGCCTGGTCGAGCGCACCGCTGCGGCGGCCGGCTGTGTTCGCACTGTCACCTTCGACAAGGCCGCCGCCGCGATCGGGATGACTCTGCTTTGACCGAAAATCCTTCAGACGTCAGCCTTGCCAGTCTGCGCGGGGGCCGGCGTGGCGGAGGCGGCCGGACTCCAGGACCAGCAGCTTGGTCACGGTGGTAGGGATTTCGCTGGGCTCATGGGTGACGAAGATCATACTGGCGTGCAGAGCGAGGGCAGCGGCCTCGATCGCGGCAAGCAGGCGCTCACGGCCGGACTGGTCCAGGCCCAGGCAGGGCTCGTCGAGGATCAGCAGCGAGGGACCATGCACAACGGCCCTGGCCAGCAGGACCAGGCGGCGATCGCAAGTGGACAGAGCAGCGAAGGGCCGATCGCTTTCGGCGGCCAGACCCAGACGGTCCAGCCATTCGACGGCGGCCGCTCTCTGCTCGTGGGTCGGCTCGGTGTAGACACCAAGCGAACTGGCGAACCCGGACAACACGGCATCCAGCGCGTTGGCGTCAGGCGGGTAGTGCGTATCCAGTTCGGGCGAGACCCAGCCCAGCAGGGCCTTGATTTCCCAGATGCCGCAGCCGGGACCGAGTTGTCGGCCAGCCACGCGAATGTGATTGGCGAACGCCTGCGGGTTGTCGGCCAGGATCAGGCTCAGCAAAGTAGACTTGCCGCTGCCGTTCGGGCCGACCAGGGCCCAGTGCTCGCCGGGGCTGATGGTGAAAGACACGTGGTCCAGCAGGATGATCGCGCCTTGCCTGACCGTGACGTCGCGGAACTCGACCAGCGGCGCGGCAGCGACCAGGCCGTCGTGGGCGAAAACCGCGGTGCCCCTGCGCGCGCCTGGGGCGCGCTTCTCCCGGCGCGGGCCCGCGTACACGATCTGGTGCTCCTGCACCTCAATCATATGGCTGATTCCTTCGGGCAGGTCGGGCTGCGCAGTGGCCAGCACTACGCCAGTGCCGTCTGCGTGCAGGTCATCCAGAATCTCCAACAGCGCCTCGCGGTTGTGCGCATCCAGTCCCGCAAAGGGTTCGTCGACCAAAAGCAAGCCAGGATCCAGCATCAGGGCCCGCGCGAGCAGCAGGCAGTGCAGCTCGCCGTTCGACAGCGCCACCAGGGGCCGATCGAGCAGCGGCGTCAGCTCGAAGCGATCAATCTCGCGCTGGCGCGCGCGTTCGAAGCGCCGCGCGCCCTCACTGCCCGTGACCGCGAATGGATTGCGTTGCTCGACCTCACCGCGTTCCAGATACTCGCGCACGCGGGCGGTGCCAGTCGTGAACGAGCCGTGCCAGCGGAGTTGATGGAATTCGCGCGCTAGGAGCAACTGGCGGTGCTGATTGGTGGATGCCGTCGCGATGCTCCCTGGAGGCAACACGCCGAAAACCGAATCCACAAAGCGTGGATCTCCTTCCAGAAATGGATGTCGTAGCCGGCCTTCGACCAGGATCACTTCGCCCGCGAGTGCGGCCAGCAACAGCCCCGTGCCGCTATCAGTTGAACCGGCTATCGCCCATCGCTCACCCGGGCAAAGGCGCAGGTTGCTGTTCGCAAACACCAGCCCACTCGGCCCGCGAAAGGTCGCATTTTCGAGGACGACATAGGGGGCTGTGCAAGAGACGCGCATCGGTGCGATTGTTGCCATGACTGGAGCTAGCTCGGGTGCAGGCGATCTTGGTTCGATAATAGCCTCATCGCGGGCGTCGAGACAGATGTGGATCGCGGCGGTTGCCTTGGCGAGGTTTGTACCCAAGAATCACAGGCCATGTTGGCCAGCTACGTCTATCAGTTGACCCCGATCCTTTGCGGTGTCTCGCTGCTTGCGGGCGCCTGCATTCGCCGTCCCGCTCCGGCCGCGAGACCGAGTTCGGTGACGCAAACGGCGTCGGCCTTGCTGAAGATCTTGCCGTCCGAGTGCCACCAGACGCTTGAAGGTTTCGGCGCATCTTTGGCCTGGTATCAGGACAGGCTGGTTCCCAACCCACCGCACGGGATCTACCAGACACTCTTCCCTGACCTGGGGCTGGACATTCTGCGCTTGCGCAACCGGTATCAGCGCATCACAAAGCCCGAGGACGGAAACATCGCGCAGGACGTGGAGATCTTGCAGAAGGCGACCCAGACCCTCGGCCATCGGCCCAAGATCATGCTTTCAGCCTGGTCGCCGCCGGCGTTTCTGAAAGCCAACGGCAAAGAAGACTGTACTGGCGAGCGGGATTGCACTCTGGCCAAAGAGAACGGCCGTTTCGTCTATGAGAAGTTTGCTGATTTCTGGCGCGATTCACTCGTGCACTACGCCTCGCTCGGCATCCTCCCAGACTGGGTGAGCATTGAGAACGAGCCATCTTTCATTCCTCCATCCTGGGAAGGCTGCAAGTTCGAGGCGAGCGAGACCAGCGACTATCCGGGTTACGACAAGGCCTTGGCAGCGGTTCATGCCAAGCTGGCCAGCCTGCCCAATCCACCCAAGATGCTCGGCCCCGAGGTGCTGGGCATTCACAACGGGCTGCTGCAGAGATATGTCAAAGCCATGAACGTCGATCTCGTGTGCGGCATTGCCCATCACTTGTACGAAAAGGGCAGTGACAATATCTGGGACTGGAAGGATCCGGGGCCGGACAGCTTTATCGACGAAATGCAGGCAGCGGCACAGGTGACTGACAAGCCGCTCTTTCAGACCGAGTTCCAGACGGACGACGATCACGGCTATCTAGGCGGGTTTGAGACCGCCTGGCTCATCCACAATTCGCTGGTCGAAGAAGGTGTGGTGGCATTTCTCTACTGGGATTTGATCTGGGGCGATGGCGGAGGCTTGGTTTCCATGGAACGCAGGGGGCCGCACCTACGCGACCAGTACTATTCTTTGCGGCACTACGCGCGCTACACGGATCCGGGCGATGTGCGCGTGGGCACCAGGTGCGACAGGCCCGAGGTGCGCGCCTCAGCCTTTCTTTCGCCAAAAGGGGACAGGCTCACGGTAATCGTGCTCAATACCGGCAAGCTGCCAGTCGAGGTTCGCGTGGATTCAGGTGGCTTCGGCGTCACCAGCTCGGCGGTATTCCGCACGGTCTATCTATCCGTCGCGGGCGCAGCGATCGGTCCGGGGTATTCTCCGCCCACTTCTGAGACCTGGACTTCCCTCGGTGAGCTGCCGGCAAGCCACATTGTGTCGCTACCCGCGCGCTCGATCGCCACCGTGGTGCTGCAGTGCCGGATGCCGTGATCCGATCCTGCTGCAGCAGGCACCGGCACGATCAACTTCGTGCCCTCCGATGACAACGGCGATGACACCCGGATTTACGTGACAGGACAACTATGGGCAAGTATCGCAAATACATGAACCCGAAATACATTCGTACCCGTTAATCTCGGAGCAAATGTTGCCGCAGCTACCGCAGTTGTTGACGTCGGTAAGCACATCGACGCACGCGCCGTTGCAGGGAGACTGTCCCGACGGGCAGGTGCAGGTGCCGCTCTGGCAGGTCTGGCCGCTGGTGCACTTGGTGCCGCAGCCGCCACAGTTGTTGTTGTCGGTCTCGACATTTAGGCACGCGCCGAAGCACCCATACTGCCCCGACGGGCAGCAAGCGCCGCCCTGGCAGGTCTGGCCGCCGGTGCAGATATTGCCGCAGCCGCCACAGTTGTTATTGTCGGTCTCCGCGCTAACGCAGGCGTCGTTGCAGGGAGATTGCCCCGACGGGCAGGGGTTTGGCACGGGGCCAGAGGAGGTGTAGATGTAGCCGCCGTCGGCCACAGCGACGAGCTTGGTGCCGTCCGCCGACGACGCGACTGAAGTCCAGGTTTGCGAGGTGCCTCGCTGCGTCCAGGTCAGCCCGGAGTCCGTCGAGGTGTAGATGTAGCTGGGGTTGTTGGCCGCGGCGACGAGCTTCGTGCCGTCCGCTGATGACGCCACTGAAGTCCAGCCCAGCGAAGTGCCGTGCGACGTCCAGGTCAGCCCGGAGTCCGTCGACGTGTAGACGTACCCATCGAAGACCGCGGCGACGAACTTGGTGCCGTCCGCTGACGACGCTACTGACTGCCAGTTCTGTGAGGTGCCCCCCTGCGTCCAGGTCACCCCGGAGTCCGTCGATGTGTAGAGGTAGCCGCCGAAGGCCGCGGCCACAAGCTTCATGCCGTCCGCCGACGACGCCACCGAAATCAACCAATCTTGCGAGATGCTCTGCTGCGTCCAGATCACCCCAAAGTCCGTCGACGTGTAGATGTGGCCGCCATAGAGGAAGACCCCGGCGACAAGCTTCGTGCCGTCCGCTGACGACGCCACCGAAAGCCACCGTTGCGAAGCAGCGTGCGGGGTCCAGGTCACCCCGGCCATGGGGACGCAGGTTCCTGTCCCATCGCTAAGCTGGTCCACCGGGCAAGTCTTGTTCGCCACGCAGTTCGCGGTGCCGTCATTGTGATAGCCGGAGGCGCAATTTGTTCCGTTTGCCACGCAGGTCCCACCGCCGCCGTCATGGTAGCCAGCAGTGCACACCGCGCCGCCGCCGTTGATGCAGTAAAGGCTCCGTGTGAAGTTGCAGGGACCAATGATGGCGACCTGAAGCCACGCTGTCAGGTTAGTGGAACTGGCCTGGGCGCCGGTGGCACTACTGTCTGTCGTGCTCCAGTTCGAGCAGTTGTCGGTCGAACTGCCCACCCAGGCTACTGTGGCCGCTGGGCTGCCACCGCTCTCGGTGGCCGGGGCAGCCGCTGCCGAACCGGACCAGAAGGCGGTGGGGTTGGCAGCTATCAGCGCGCCGGTTGTGGTATGGACGGACCCGGTCACGGAAACGTGGTTCTGCGCCGTGGTGGTTGAATCACCTAGTACGGCCTTCCAAGTTCCGCTCAAGCCAGCCGAAACTGCGAATTCCTGACATTCGTCGTCGGCTCCGGTCAAGCCACCCAGATTGGGGGAAACCGGAGTGGACGTGATGAACAGCGTCTGGCTGGTGGGCGCCCCACCCGTCGCCATGCCGCCCGTCCCCCCGGTGCCGGAAGTGCCGCCGCTGCTCGCGCCGCCAGTGACCGTCCCGCCAGCGACCATGACCATCCCGCCAGCGACCATGACCGTCCCGCCAGCGACCATGACCATCCCGCCAGCGAGCATGACCATCCCGCCAGCGACCATCCCGCCGATTCCACCACCGCCCGCGCCGCCAGCGCCGCCTCCGCCACTTCCCCCAGCGCCTTGCAACTGCCCGTCTGCGCCTCCCGAGCAAGCGTCCGCCGCGGCGTCAAGCAGTGGAGAATTCGGACTATCCAGCCCAGCATCCTCGGAGCCGGTGGCGTCTGGCGGGGTGTTCGTGTCGATTGGAACCGCCACTTCCCCTGGGGGCGCGTCGGCCAGGGGTGCATCGCTGCCAGGGAGCACATCCGTTTGCAACTGGACATCAGGCGTGACGGGCGCGTCGGCGGTCTGGGTGTCGGCCGGGGCGACGTCAAGAGCTGCAACGCTATCCAGGTTGGTCGCAGCAAGGCCAGAGTCCGCGCTGCCGCTGTCTGTGCCCTGAATCCCGGCCGAGGCGTCCGTTGATGAACTGGTACCCCCTCCACAACCGGAAATCACAAATGCAATCGCCAACGTGGTGCCAACTGCTGATCGAACGTTCCTCATGGTTAGCCTCCCTCTCTTGGGGACCGAATATCCTGGACGACGGCTGAACTCCAATCGGACGCTAGGTCACGTGATCCTGACATTGCAAGCGTATTCTTCAGCGGGTTGAACCTGCGGCCGTGATTCGCGAGCGTGATCCGGCTGGTCACGCTTCGAAATGGCCTGTCTTGAGTGGCCACCCCGGTGACTCTGATCAGGTCGCAACCACCACCGATCGCTCTGATTGGGTGCGCGGCTTATCACGGACCAGCGAGTTTTCCCGATACCATCCGCGGCTCCGCTTGCCGCAGCGGCGCCTGCCTTTCCATTGACAATGGAAAGGATTTGGCCATCCCTTCCATTTGAAATGGAAAGGCGCCTGCTCAAAGAGATTCTGCTCGACCAGCGTGCGGTCTTCGAAGCGAGCAGAATCTCGCCGTCGGGCTGGTGCTGACTGAAAGCGATCGCGAGGACATTGCCCTGGGCAAGCGGACAATCAAGGTGCGCCCGCTGGCTGGCTGTGCATCCTGCACGACTGAGAATCTACCGGCAGTCGTCGCCACCCATGCAGTAGGAACCAACACCTGGACCCGAGCACCCGCAGGCATCAGGATCGGCAGCACACGCGACTGAGTCACAGGCGCATTGACCCGCGGAACAGAGGTTGCTTCTGCCGCAAGAGTTGCCGCAGGTGCCGCAGTTGTTGGGGTCGGTCTGCTTGTTGACGCACGCGCCGTTGCAAATAGACTGACCCGGCGCGCACCACAAGCCGCAGGTCGACAGGCAGGAATTGTTCCAGCAGCTCGAGAAAGCAACGTAGGGCGTGTTGCTTAAGCAAGAACTCGTGCTGCCCTCTTCGCTCAGGCACGTATTGCAGGCATCGTTGTTGAAGCAGGAGGTGGCCTGACTGCAACACGAGCTGGCGAGGCATGTATCACAGGTCGCGCTGCCGGTGGTGATAGGTGCGCTGCAGTTCTGGGGAGTGCCGGCGTCAGGGGACGGCAAGCCACAGGCCGAGGAGCAAGCGTTAGTGTAGCAGCTCGTGAAAGCAACGTACATCGCATTGCTCGAGCACGAAAGCGGGGGGGTTTCCGTCTCCGTGCATGTATTGCAGGCGGCGTTATTGACGCATGCAAGTGCCTGGCTGCAGCACGAGCTGGCAATGCATGCATCACAGGTCGCGTTGCCGGTGACAAAGTCTCCGCAGTTCTGGGCAGTACCGGCGTCAGGGGAGGTTGCCGTACTACCGCCCGAAGCGCTGGAACCACCCGTGCCGATTCCGCCAGTGCCGCCGATTCCCCCACTACCGACTACCCCACCAGAAGCGCCAGTCCCGCCAGTGGTGGTGCCACCGGTTCCCAGGCTCACACACAGATGTGACGCGCAGGTAAGGCCCGCATTGCAGGTGTCATTGCCGTAGCAGGCACATGTTTCATTGGCTGTTGGGCAGCCAGTGCTACCACCCGCGCCACCTCCGCCACTTCCCCCAGTCGTTTGCGACTGACCGCCAGTTCCCGCGCCGCCAGCACCGCTACTCGCACCGCCCGTGCCGCCAGCGCCGCCAGCGCCGCCAGCACCGCTACTCGCACCGCCCGTGCCGCCAGCGCCGCCAGCGCCGCTACTCGCGCCGCCCGTGCCGCCGCCCGCGCCGCTACTGCCACCGCCCGTGCCGCCCGTGCCGCCGGTTCCCAAGTTCACGCACAGGTGAGACGCGCAGGTCAGGCCCGCATTGCAAGTATTGTTGCCGTAGCAGGCACATGTTTCATTGCCGGTTGGGCAGCCGGTGCTGCCACCTGCGCCGCCTCCCCCACTTCCCCCAGCACCTTGCAACTGCCCGTCTGCGTTTCCCGAGCGAGCGTCCGCCGCGGCGTCAGACAGTGGAGGATTTGGACTATCCCGCCCAGCATCGCCACTCATAGGTGACGAACACGAACCGCCCATCGGGGCTGATCTGCGCCGCAGGCGTCCATCCGTTGTCGGCCAGGGTCGGAAGGGTTGCGAGCAGGGCGCAGGTTCCGTCGCTGCACCGGCAATACTGGACTGTCTGCCTGTCTGCTTTGACATAGGCATTGTCGGGCCGGCCATAGCAGTTGTCGTCGGGTCCGTTCCAAGGTTGACTGGTCAGCCTGGTGAAATCGAACTCGCTCTGCGTGGAAACGTACCACAGGGCCTTGGAACCCTGCGGGTTAAATTGGACAAAGTATTCCATCGTAATTGTCGATGTAGCTATGGCTGGGTCGAAGGGGGAGGTCTTGGCTTGCCAGTCTACGAACCAGAGGTGGTCGTCGTACGAGGTAGCCGGGTTATTGGCGCTGCCGCTGAACACTGCGCCAACGGTGGTAGCACCTCGCAGTCGTGGGGATTGCACTCCGTCCGCGCAGGGGAAGAGCGAGGAGGCCGGGGTGTCTTGCCCACTGGCGAGGTCCACGACGTGAACCGGATTGGCACAGGTGTCTGGGGAGAACACCAAGTGAGAGTCATCGCGAGCGAAGGCTGCGCTGCAAAGCGATCCCTGCCAAACCGTGGCTCCGTCAGCAATGCGCGCGACGATCGCCTGGCGTCCCAAATAGCCATTGCAGAAGCCCGAGCTGCCGTTGTGATTGTCGGCGTAGAGGAACTTCTGAGCCGGGGAGACGCGCACATCCGTGCGATCGCCCGGCAGAGCTAGATCTGCGGCGATAGTGCCATCCACGGCGATGAGCTTGGCCATGGTTCCCAAACCCTGGGTCGAGCCTGCCCGTACAACAATGCGCGACGGTCGGAGGGGTTCATCCAATCCAAGGGGCGCCGACGTGAGCGCAGTATTATAGGTCAAGTCCGTAGCGGTGGCCGTATCCCAGGCAACAAAGAGGCTTTCCGCCCAGACGCTGCGTCTGTCGTAGCCATCGCCGAAATCGAGAGCGCTGTGATAGTCGTGCACGGGCAGGCCGTCGCGGTCGTAAGTCAGGAACTGATCGGTTGCCGGGTCAATGACCAGAACCCGAGGCTGTGGTCCGGAGGTTTCTGCACCGCCATCGGCCAAGCCAACTGGGCCGGTGTCAACCGCGACAGAACGATTGTCGGCCGGCGCATCGGGCGTGACAACTGGGCCAGTGTCGCCCGCGAAGGTGCGATTGTCGATTGGCGCATCGGGTGCGCCGACAGGAGCATCGCCCGCGACAGGGCGATTGTCAGGCGGCGCATCGGGCTTGACAACCGGGCCGGTGTCGATCGCGACGGCGCGACTGTCGGCCGGCGCATCGGGCGTGGCCACGGGGCCGGAGTCGACCGCGAGAGAACCACTGTCGACCGGCGCATCGGGCGC
Organism: Myxococcales bacterium; assembly: GCA_003157775.1. Classification (GTDB taxonomy): domain Bacteria; phylum Myxococcota_A; class Polyangia; order Fen-1088; family Fen-1088; genus Fen-1137. The sequence continues at coordinate 21,137 of PMKP01000291.1, forward strand.
GGCCACAGGCCCGTCGATGGAGGTAATGGGGACCACGTCAGGGCTCGCATCGGGCTTGGGGGCGTGCGCAACATCGGTGGCAGGCGAAAGGCTGTCTCGGACCGCCGGCGTTGCATCCCTGTTGCCATTGCTTCCACCACAGCCCACGACTAACAGTTGAGCCACAACCAAGGCGAGAGAACGCGTAGTCATTTCCATCCCTTTCTGTTGGTCCACCCGCGGGAGACCAAAGCCTGGCATCGGGGGGCTATTATACTCGTTCGTGGGTCTTTGTTCAGCCACGGTGTGGCCACTCGCCTGGACGTTGGCCTCACCCGATCACCAATACGCCCGCGCCCCGAATAGCGTCGTGCTTGAGCGCGATGAGCGCCTGGTTGGCCTCGGCCAGCGTGAAACTCTGCACGTGGGTGCGTACGCGCAGGCGCGCGGCCTCGGTCAGAAATTCGCGGCCGTCGGCGCGGGTGTTGTTGGCCACTGAGCGGACGGCGCGTTCGCGGTAGATGAGGTCATAAGGAAACTCTGGAATGGGCGACATGTGGATGCCGCCCAGGACCAGCGTGCCACCTGGATCCAGCGCGGCTAGCGCCGGTGGAACGATCTCGCCCGCGGGCGCAAAGATGATGGCGGCATCCAGGCGGACCGGCGGCGGGTCCACAGTGCCGCCCACCCAAGCTGCGCCCAGCTCGGAGGCCAGGGCCTGGTGCCGCTCGCGGTCGCGCGTGCACACGTACACCTCCGCGCCGCGGCCGCGCGCTACCCGGATGGCGATGTGGCCAGCGGCGGTTCGACAGATGGCGCAGGCCGAGACGGCAATGCGCACCTCATCAGCCGCAGGTTTAGGCGAGGGCATCTCGCGCAACTGCAAGGGCTGCGTGGTGACCTGGGCTGGCACAGACAAGACACAGGCTTTCATGGCGGGGACCGAAGGAATTCTACCACTGGGTGACTGCGCTGATGGGAGGCACTGTGACCCCAATCACACGCAGGTTGCGCTGGCTCAACGTCGACCAAGAAATGGCGTAGACTGCTGCTTGCAGGGCCTTGGCGTCGCCGGGTCTCCTGCGGCAGGAGGTTTGACCATGAGAATTGCCATCGCGAGTCTCTTCCTTTTCGGCGTTGCCTGGGGCTGCAGCGGGAACAGTCGATCCATCGTCAGTGACGCTGGCGACAAGATTGAGGAGCAGCCGACCACAGTGACGCTCGCGCTTTCCCCAGCCGACCAATCCGAGGAGAGCCGATTGACGGGTGAGCTGGCTGGCCTTTCTGGGCTCACGCCAAGCGATCTGGCGGCCCGGCATCCTGTCACGTACGGCTCGCTTGGCTACGATCCGACCACGGCCACGAACCTGGACCGCATCACGACGTCAACCCTCAACCCCACCGCGGAAGAGTTGGCATTGCTGGGTCAGCAAGGTTTCGTGATCTCGCGCCGCAGCCAGTTCCCCACCTTTGCCTACGGCTATGCCGAGATCTACGCCGACGACTTGCCGCTGTTTGTTTCGGCCGACTCGATCTTGGACGCGGTTCACCGTTCCTACGACAGCATGCTGGAGCAGTTCGAAGAGGCCATGCTGATCCCGGATCTGCAAAACCTGCTGCAGACAATGCGTGCCACACTGGCAGCCAGCAGCGAAGCTACAGCTGAGGTTCGTGCAGATGTGGATGTCTATCTGGCTGTGCCGCTCGCGCTTCTCACCGGCCAGACGGCTGCGCCGGTGGCGGGCGGATCCAGCTCCACCATCAATGGGCTGGTCCAGGCAGCCGTCAATGCGAATGGCATAGGGGCCAGCACTTTGTTCGGGGTGGAGCGCGACATCGACATGTCGCAATTCAAGCCGCGCGGCCACTACACGCACACGCCCGAACTGGGACAGTACTTCCGCGCCATGATGTGGTTGGGCCGCATCGAGTTCCGGCTGATCGAGACCCAGCCGGACGGCTCGCAGGTCTTCTACCGGCGCCAGACCGATGCCATGTTGCTCCTGTCCGATCTGCTCGGCACGGGCGGGCTGGCCCTCTGGAATCGCATCGAGGGCGTGATTCGCAAGTTCGTGGGCGACGCTGACAACATGACGCCTGCGCAAGTGCCCCTGCTGATGAACGCGCTGGGGATCACTTCACTAGCGGACGGGGCGCGCATCGACGATACCACCATGGCCCAAGCCATTATCACGGGTGGCTATGGCGAGCAGCGGATTGCCAGCCAGCTGATGATCAACGGTACCGCATCCACCACCCTTCCGCTCAACCGCTCCTTCCTGATCTTCGGCCAACGCTACGTTGTGGACTCATATGTGTTCTCCAACCTGGTCTACGACCGGGTCGGCAAAGGCACCATCATGCGCATGATGCCGAATCCCCTGGATATCGCCTATGCAGCCCTGGCCAACGACGACGTGCTGGCGCTGCTGGGCGACGAGTTGGCCAAGTACCCCTACGCCCCGGATCTCGAAGCCATGCGGACTCTGGTTGACGAACATGGCGACGACTATTGGAACAGCACGCTCTACACGGGCTGGCTGGGGGCGCTGCGCGCGCTCTCACCGGCCGTGGGGGGAACGACGCCTGCCGGATCCGAACTTCCCAGCATCGCGCTGACGGAAGGCTGGGGGCGGCGGCTAGTGAACACGCAACTGAGCTCCTGGTCCGAGCTGCGCCACAACACGATCCTGTACGCCAAGCAATCGTACACCACGGGGGTCCTGTGCGAGTTCCCCGACGTCTACGTGGATCCCTATCCTGAGCTGTTCCGGCGCTTACAGCAGTTTGCCCAGCAGGGGAGTGGGCTGGCTGACTTGGCCACAGCGGCAGGCCAGACGGATCTGGCGAGCCGGGTTCAGACGTACTTCGACAGCCTGGCCAGCGCGACCGGCATGTTGGCCGATATGGCGGCGCAAGAGCTGGCCGGTACGCCGTTCACCCAACCCCAGACGGACTTCATCAATCAGACCGTGCGCGTGCAAACTATTTGCGGCGGCGGTACCTACGCAGAAGGCTGGTACCCCAACCTGTTCTTCGCGGGTGACAGCCTCACATATGATCCGACCATCGCTGACGTGCACACCGAGTACACCGACGAGTCAGGAAACGTGGTGGGCCGCGTGCTGCACGTGGGCACTGCAAATCCGCGCCTCATGATCGCAACGGCCAACACCTCCTGTAGTGGCCCCAATGCCTATGCCGGCCTGGTGTTCTCGTACCACGAGTTGGTGACCGAGAACTTCCAACGGCTGACCGACGGAGACTGGGCGACGGCGCTTGCCGCCGGACCACCGGCGGACGTTCCATGGCTCTCGCCGGTGCTCGGGCCGTAGCTCGGCACTACTATCGGCCCCCGAACCTGGTGTAGCCTGCTGGCCGGAGGACCGGTGAGCAAACAAGACAATTCCACGGGGCTCGTAGCTGTCACAGGTGCTGCGGGCCACATCGGCGCCAATTTGGTGCGCAGCCTGCTTGCGCAAGGCCGGCAGGTACGCGCGCTCGTGCGCGAGCACACGGCCGGGATCGACGGCCTGCCGGTTGATGTCGTCCGCTGCGACGTGACCGATGGGCAGGCGTGCCGCCGCGCCTTGACTGGCGCGCAGATCGTGTACCATCTGGCGGCGCGCATTTCGGTGGGTTGGGATCCGCCCGGGCCGGTCGAGACGGTGAACCTCGGCGGCACAAGCAACGTGGTCGAAGCGTGTTTGGCCTGTGGCGTACAGCGCCTGGTCCATTTCAGTTCGATCCACGCCTTTTCTGCCGACCCGGTCGATGGCGTGATCGACGAGTCGCGCCCGCTGGCGCAGAACCGGCCGCAAACCCTGATCTATGACCGCACCAAAGCCGAAGCTGAACGCCAGGTGGTGGCCGCGGTGGCGCGCGGGCTGGACGCGGTCATCGTGAACCCGTCCTCGGTGATCGGCCCGTTTGACTTCATGCCCTCGGCCATGGGCGAGGCGCTGCTCGATCTGGTTTACGGCCGCTTTCCTGCGCTGGTGGGCGGGGCCGGCTTCGACTGGGTTGACGTGCGCGACGTGGTCGCCTCGGCCTTGGTGGCGGAATGTCGCGGCCGCAAGGGTCAGCACTACCTGCTCTCCGGCCACTGGCTGTCGTTTGTCGAGCTGGCCCAGCTCTGGGGCCGGGTGTCGGGCGCCAAGATCCCGCGCCTGGTCGCGCCCATGTGGCTGGCACGCGCGGCGGCACCGTTCGCCGCGAGTTGGGCCAGGCTTTGCAGGCGGCGGCCTTTGTTCACTTCGGATTCGCTGCGCGTGCTGCGCAATCATCGCCAGATCAGTCACGCCTGCGCCAACGCCGAATTGGGGCACAACCCGCGACCGCTTGAGGAAACCCTGCGCGACACCTACCAATGGTTCCGGCAGGCCGGCAAGCTGGCATGAGCGAGCCGAGACTGTACGGTTGGCTTCTCGGCGCCTGGGTTCTGGTGGCGCTGGCGGTTGTGCCCTATCTGTTGCTGCGGCCTGCGCCCTACGGCCGCCACGGCCGGGCAGGCTGGGGTCCGGTGGTGAAAGCGCGCCTGGCTTGGGTGCTGATGGAGGTACCGTCGCCGCTGCTCATGACCGTCATGTTTTTCCTCGGCGATCGCCAGGCGAACCTGCCGGCGTTGGCGGCCTTGGCACTTTGGCTCGGGCACTACCTCTACCGCACTTTCGTGTTCGCGTTTCTGCTCCCCTCCACCAGCAAGCCGATGCCTCTTGTGGTGCTTGGCTCGGGCGCATCTTTCAATGTGGTGAACGCGTATCTGAATGGTCGGTGGCTCTTCACTCTTTCGCCGGTACGGCCCGCGGCCTGGCTGTGGAGTGTTCCCTTTCTCGCCGGCGCGATCCTGTTTGCCGCGGGGTTTGCAATCCATGTACTGGCGGATCGCGAGCTGCGCCGCCTGCGCCGACAGTCGGGCGGCGCCTATGTGGTTCCGAACGGCCCGCTCTTTCGCCTGGTGTCCTGCCCGAATTACCTCGGCGAAATGATCGAGTGGACTGGCTGGGCCATTGCTACGCTTTCGTTGCCGGGTCTGGTCTTCGCCCTGTGGACCGCAGCCAACCTGGTACCGCGCGCACTCAAGCACCACGCCTGGTATCGCGCCACCTTTGCCGACTATCCTCGGCCACGGAAGGCAATCATTCCCTTCCTGCTGTAGAGCTTTCTAGTGAGCCGGCGTACACGGCAACCCTGGCTGGCACCCGCCGGTGCTGCCGCAGTATCCGCTGTAACACATACCGTTGCCAGTGCAGCTAACCCCGTTGGCTGCGTAGTTTTGACAGAGACCCGCGACGCAGACGGCTCCGGGCTGGCACTGGGCGCCGAATCCGGTGCCGCAAGGCTGCTTGGCGTCGGGAATCGCGGTGCAAACGCCGTTGAGCACTGCAAGCCCAGCGCCCGCAAGACAGTAGCTGCCGGTCGCGCAGGCTTCAGGAAGGCCGAGTTTGCATGCTCCGCCTGCCGTGTACGTGCCAGTTTCGACGCACGTCCAAACCAGCTTGGCAGCGAGCAGATCAAGGTGGTCCGCGACGCAGGAAACACCTGGCGCACAGAGAATTCCCGCGGCTGGATCGCAAGCGGCGCCAGCGGTAGCACTCAAGGCGTCGATGGCGTTGCGACATACGCCGGGGGTCTTGTTGGCATCGTCCTTGCCTAGGCAAAGCAAGCCGGGGCCACAGGGCGGCGAGCCGTACTCGCAGCTTTCACCGACAATGGCCGGCTTCACGCAGAGCTGGGTCTCGCTGGAGCATTGCAGGCCGTTGTCGCACTCGCCGTCGGCCACACAGGCTTGTCCCGCACTCAAGAGCGCAACGCATTTGCCGGGACAAATGCCAGTACTCGACTGACATATGGCGCTACCCGCGCACTCCTCGTTGAGGTCACAGTCGCCTCCCAGCGCCACCAGGCCATCCAGCGCCGCTAGGCATTCCGGTTGGTCGCGCTGGAGCAGCCCATCGCAACTGAGCTTGCTGATGGCATCGAGGCATGCCTGGGCCTTGTTGCCATCATATCTGATCGTGCCGGCTGTGATCTTCTGTTGCATCAGCGCAAAGGTTCCATTTTCCAGGCGCTGAGTGGTCAACTCCACACAGTCGGCGCCGCCGAAGAACATGGAGGAAACCGCCGGGCCCAGGCAATTCTGATAGGCCGCGCACACCGCCGCGGCGTACTTGGCGGGCAGTGCCTCGATGGCGATGCCACCGGTGGCGCTGTCACTGCCGGCCGGTAGCGCGTCAAAGACGCTACCTCCATTGCCAGCAGTGGCGCCGCTGCCGTCATTGCCGGCCGGTAGCGCGTCGTAGACTGTACCCCCGACGCCGGTGGAGCTGCCGCCACAGGAGACGAAGAGTCCGGCCAGAACTAGAGAGGCAACGAGAAAACGCAGCTTCGACATGGGACCTCCGAGTGATTTCTAGCAGAGTAGCACGGCTCCCTTCGCGCGAGAACGGCTAGTGTTTCGCCGTGATCCCGCGCCAAGGTACGGGATCAGGGCGGAACCAGCCGTGGCGTTTGGCCTTTGGTGCGACGAAGCCGTCACCGGTTGGGTGAAGACGGAGGTCGTAGCCGTGGTCGTGGTCGTGGCCGTGGCCGGACATTCTGGACGCCCCGGCTTCGCAGACTCATCTGGCCGCCGTCGACGGCGCGATTGATCGTCGCGGCCAGATGGGATAGAAGCCATCATCTGTACTAGCCGCCGCAGCGCTGCTTGAGCACCCAGGAGGTTCTCCGATGCGATCTGGTCAACTTCTTTCGTTCGCCACGGCAATGATTGCGGTGATCTTTGGCTCGGCGCCAGCCCGCGCGGGGCTTGGCCTGGAAGTGGTGCTTCGCCCCGGCTATGGCTCGGCGGGTGACACGTCGCCAACCCGGTACGAAGCGAACCCGAACAACCCGATGCAAGCCAGCACCATCTGGGATGGAACGGCCAAGCCCTACGGTGGGGGCTTTGTCCTCGACGGGGCTGTCGGCTATCGGCCGTTGTCTTTCGTTAGCGTCGGCCTGACCGGCGGATGGCGGACTAGCGCAGTGTCGTCATCGGCGAACGAACCTACGGGCGTCAGCCGTTCCGCTTGGCAGGTCGGTTTCTATGGCCGCGGCTACCTTCCTGTGACCGGCGCCTTGAATGCCTTCGATCCATGGGCATCGGTGGGCGTCAATTATGTCTACGACAAGCAGACCTACGACCAGTCCCTTACGGTGCCGACCGGCACCGTCTCCCTTACGCACCACGGGGTCGGGATCCCCTTGGCCGTAGGAATCGACTACCGCATCTTGCCCTTTTTTGCCGTGGGGCCGTCGTTCCAGTACGAGATCGTGACTGGCATGGGCGGATGCATGATCCCACCCGGGGGCGAGAGCCACCAGTGCAGCGACGCTGACAGCAGCATCCGGGTGACGGCGGCCAAGAACTACGGGGTCTGGTCGATCGGGTTAGGACTGCGCTTGGCTCTGTAGTACATTACTGGCCAATGACCAGCACAATGCTCGCGGGGCTGTCCCTGATCGATACCACGGGTCTTGCGATCCTGGCGACGACGGTCACCATGCTCGTACTCGGTATCGTCGCCAACCTCTGGCTGCGCGCTCGCTACGCCGCCTTGGAGAAGGACCTTCGCCACTCTGGCGATGCGGAGGCAACCTTTTCGCATGCGGTACTGAGCCACATCGTCCGCGACGCGACCGAGGCGGCACCGCGCGAAATGAATGTTCAGGCGCTGATTGAGGACCGTTTCCAGTCCGATCTTCGGCCGATGCTGTTTGCCGAGCGCTTCGTCCGCTCGGCGACTGGACTGGTCATCATCCTGGGGCTGCTGGGCACGTTCTACGGGCTAACGCTATCCATCGGAAGAATCGTTCATCTGGTCTCGGCAGAGACCGGCGGCGCCACCGACGCCGCGCTCGGGGTCAGCCAGGGCTTGACCCACGCTCTCTCGGGGATGGCGGTGGCATTCTCCAATTCCCTGGTTGGTGTCCTGTCCGCCGTTATCCTCACCATACTCGGCGTCCTGTCCAACGTTTCGGACCGGCGGACCGCGGTGATGATACAGATCGAAACCTACCTCGACCGGGTTCGCGCGCAGCGGCCTGGCGCTGGCGGCGCGCTGGAGCCAACCCTGGCGGGATTCGGCACCTCGGTCGCGCGCCTCGACGGCGCGGTCGCGCGTTTCGAGTCGGCACTGCAGGCCTTCTCGACCACGACCCGAGACTTCCACGAGTTCAACCTGCATCTCAAGGACAACGTGCAGCGGCTGAGTTTGATCTTTGCTGACTTGAGTGATTCGCTGAAGGCCCAGTTGGGCGCGACTATTCCTGGTCGGAAGTTCTAGAGGGCAACGCCTGTGAGATACCGACGATCGCTTCTGTCGGACAACGATGGCACGCGCGAGATTTGGCCCGCATTCACCGACGTCATGTCGACCATGGCGCTCATCATGTTCGTGCTGGTCTTGCTCGCCTACGTTCGCAACTTGATCAGCGAAAAGCGCCTTGAAGCCTTTCAGCAAAGAATCGCAGCCTCCGAGCGACAGCTCCGATCGGTGCAGGCGGAGCTGCAAGCGGGCAGGGCCGAGCTCGATGCCTCGCAACGCAAGTTGCGCGAGCAGCAGACGGTCGTGGCCGACAGCAATCGGCAGCTCGGCAACCTGCGCACCCAGCTACGAAGCATCGCGGTCCTGCGTGTCTCCGTGCTCGACAAGCTGAAACGCGCGATCGAGACGCAGCTTGGTCAATCCAGCCCAACTCGCGGACAAATCGTGACCATCGGCAACAACGGTGACATCGCGGTCAACGAGAGCCTGGTATTCGAGTACAATTCCTACGCCATCAAGAAGCAGGCGAAGCCCTTCCTGGATTCGCTGGCCAAGGCGCTGGGCAACCTCCTCACCGACGCCGATGTGCGCGAAAACATCGACACCATCGTCATCCAGGGGCACACCGACGAGCGAGGCTCGGCTTCCTTCAACTGGGACCTGTCGGCGAAGCGCGCGACGGCCGTGCTCGACTATCTTTTCCAGAGCAACAAGGCCCTCGCCGACACCTACGGCAGCTACTTCGCCGCCAGCGCCTACTCCAAGTTCCGTCCCATCAACCCAGAAAAGGCCGAAGCAGCCTACCAACAGAACCGCCGCATCGAGATCTCGGTCATCCCCAAAGACGCCAACGTCCGCAAAGTGATCGAGGACTACATGCAAAGCATCGGCTCCCCGCTGCAGCCCGCGCCATCTGCGCCGCAACCGAAGCCGGCACCTTGAGGCGCCAGGTCAATCCTCGTAGTCGCGAAGAGTCGACTTAACACCATGCGGCCTCGGCGCTCGGCGGATGGTGGTCCACCGTCTCGGTCGTGATATACGGTGCACTTCTGAACATGGCAGCGGCTGCGTTCTATGACCTCGACGGCACCCTGTGTCGTACGAACTTGGTGCACGCCTTTGCCTACAATGCGCGCAACCAGCAGGGCCTATGGAGGAGCGTCACGCGGACGGCGTCCACGGTGGCCAGCATTCCCTTGTTTCTGGCTGCCGATTTGTTCAACCGGCGTCTTTTCAACGACATCTTCTTCCGCCGCTACCGGGGCGAGTCCGAGGACCGCTTGCGCTATCTGGCCCAGGAACTTTTCGACACGGTGGTTCGGCCATCCATCTACCCGGGCGCCTACGAACTTGTCGACAAATCGCGCCGGCTAGGGCTGCGCCAGGTTCTGGTCACGGGCGCCCTGGACCTCACCGTGGAGCCGCTAGTGCGCCACCTGGAATTGGACGACTCGGTGACCAATCGGCTGGAGTTCGTGGACGGGAAGGCCACCGGGCGCCTCTTGCCGCCGGTGATGGCCGCCGCCACCAAGGCAAGCTGGATTCGCACCTACGCCGAGAAAGAAGGACTCAACCTCACCGAGTGCTACAGCTACTCGGACAGCATGAGCGATCTGCCCATGCTGTCGGTGGTGGGCCACCCTACCGCCGTCAACCCCGATTTCCGCCTGAGAAACACAGCCCTACAACATGACTGGCCCATCCTCGATCTGCGTTAGCATGAGGCCCCTATGACCAAGCGCGAAGCCAAGCCGCTGCGCGGGCCCGTGCCCCGCCACAAGGAAGACGACCAAGTCGTCTACATCGACGAAAACTCGGCGCCCCGGATCATTTTCTCGGGCACCGACATCCTGTGCNNCGCCAAGCCGCCCATCGAGGGCCTAGCCAATCCCGGCGCCGCCATTCGCTACGCGCTCAACCATCCGCTCGACAGCGAGCCGCTCTACACCCAACTTTCGCCCGGCATGCGCGTGACCATCGCGGTGGACGACATCAGCTTGCCCTTGCCGCCCATGACCACGCCCGACATCCGGCAGACCATGCTCGAGATCCTGGTCGAGATGCTCGAGGCCAACGGGGTAGACGATGTGCACATCATCATTGCGCTCGGCTCGGCGCACCGACGCATGACCCCGGCGGAAATGAAGCGTATGGTGGGCAAGAAGGTCTACGACGCCTTCTACCCCGACCGCTTCTACAACCTCGACGCCGAGGATCCGGACGGATTCGTGCCCCTGGGCAAGACCGCTCAGGGTGAGCCGGTCAATATCAGCCGTCGCTGCGTGGAGAGCGATCTGGTCATCTACGTGAACGTGACCTTGGTGCCCATGGACGGGGGCCACAAGTCGGTCGCGGTTGGGCTGTGCGACTACGAAAGCGTGCGTGTCCACCACGAGCCCGATACCATCGCGGCCTGCAACAGCCTGATGGATCCGCCCCATTCCATGCTGGCGACCAAGCTCGGCCGCATGGGAGCCATCGTCGATCAGCAGATGAACGTGTTTCACATCGAGACCGCGCTCAACAACCGCATGTTCGGCTCGCCGCTGGCTTTCTTGGGCAGAAACGAGGACGAGTTCTCCGAGCTCGATCGCGTGAAGGCTGAAGCCCTGCGCCTGGCTCTGTCCAAGATGCCGGAAGTGGCCAAGCGCAAGATGTTCAATGCCATCCCGGCGCCCTACCAGCTCATCGCGTGTTTCGCGGGCAAGGCCGATCCGGTGCACGAGCGCATCGTGGCCAAGCTCAACGAGCAGTATCTGGTCAAGGTCAAGGGCCAGAGCGACATCGTCATCTTCCCCATCCCCTTCATTTCACCCTACAACGTCAACTCGATCCTCAACCCCATCCTGCTGCAGGTGATGGCGCTGGGATATTTCCACCACTTCTACCGGGGCCAGCCGGTGCTGCGCAAGGGCGGGGCGCTGATCCTGTGTCACCCGTGCCATGATGAGTTCGACCACGAGTACCACCCGAGCTACATCGAGTTCTTCCACCGGCTGCTGCCCGAAACGCGCGATTCGCACGTGCTGCGCGCCAAGTACGAGGAAGAGTTCGCACGCAACCCGAGCTACGTCGAGATGTACCGGCGCGGCCATGCCTACCACGGTACCCATCCCTTCTTCATGTGGTACTGGGGCGAGGCAGGGCGCCAGCATGTAGGCAAGATAATCGCGGCGGGTGCGAAGAACGCGCATGTGCCCGCCATGCTGGGTTGGGACCGGGCCGAGTCGGTGACCGAAGCCATTGCCATGGCGCGATCGTTTGTGGGTCCGTCGGCGTCGATCACCTTGATGAAATGGCCGCCCATCGTGATGGCCGACGTGGAGTAGCCCCAAGCCGATGCATCCGTCCGCAGGCAAGACCAATTCCGTGCTTTCGCCGCGGGAGATCTACCGCGGGCGGAACGTCTTCATCCTGGGCGGCACAGGTTTTCTGGGCAAGGTGCTGATGAGCATGCTGCTCCATCGCTTCCCCGACATTGGCCGGGTGTACGTGATGGTTCGGCGGGGGACAGGCACGGCCAGCGAGAAGCGTTTCTGGGAGCAGGTGGTGACCTCGCGAACTTTCGATCCCCTGCGCGAGAAATTCGGCGGCGCCGACGGCCTGCGCGAGTTCCTGAGTCGCAAGGTTCGGGTGGTCGACGGCGACATCACCGAGGACAACCTGGGCCTGTCCGAGGAGCAGGCGGGCGAGGTGGCGGCCGACGTCAGCGTGGTCATAAACACCTCGGGCAAGGTGACCTTCAACCCGCCGCTGGAATCGGCCCTGCGCACCAACGTGCAGGGAACCAAGAACGTGATCGCCTTTGTCAAGCGCATGCAGCGGCCCGCGCTGATTCACACCAGCACCTGCTTCGTGGCTGGCAACCGCAGCGGCAACGTGTGGGAGAGCGAGCCACCGGACGGCTATTTCCCGCGCCACGTGGAGTTGGCGGGAACCCGCTTTTCCGTCGAGCAAGAGATCGCCGACTGCAGCCGCATCGCGGCCGAGGTGCGCGTCCAGGCGGACGACGCGCAGGTGGTCGCGCGGCTGCGTCAGCGGGCGCGCGAGGCGCTGCTCGAGCAGCACCGCGATCCCGACGACGAGGCCACCCTCAAACTGGCGGTGGCGCGTGAGCGCAAGGACTGGGTGCGGGCTGAGCTGACCGAGCGGGGTGTCGCGCGTGCCAAGGATTGGGGCTGGCCCAACATCTACACCTACACCAAGAGCATGGCCGAGCAACTGGTGGCGCGCGAGACAGGGATTGCGCGCTCCATCGTGCGGCCGGCCATCGTGGAAAGCGCGCTGGAGTACCCCTTCCAGGGCTGGAACGAGGGCTTCACCACATCCGCGCCTCTGGTGTACTTGGCGCTCAAGGGCCAGAACCTTCTGCCGGTGTCCGAGTCGCTCATCCTCGACGTGGTGCCGGTCGACTACATCGCGGCCGCCATGCTGATGGTAGCGGCCCAAGCATGTGTAGAGCAGCCGGAGTTGGTGCACCAGTTGGCGGCCGGCGACCTCAATCCCTCGTACATCGGACGGGTGACCACCCTGACCGGGCTGTACAAACGCAGGCGTTTCCAGGACAAGGAGGTAGGCAACAAGTTCATCAACCAACTGGCCGCGCGCATGGAGTTCCGGCCGGTGAGCTACGAGGAGTACGACAAGAAGTCGTTGCCCCTGGTCAACCGCGTGGCCGAGCGCGCGTCCGAGGCCCTGGACCGCGTACGACCGCGCTGGGGCGGGGGGCGTTTTGCCGAGATCTGCGATCGGGTCAAGAAGAAGGTCGACGAGGTCAAGCGGGTGACCAAGGAAGCGGGCGAGAACATCGACCTGTTCCGGCCCTTCATTTTGGACAACGCTTACATTTTGCGCGCGGACCACATCCGTGCTCTGCGTGACCGGCTGTCCGCCGAGGAACGCGCGCTGCTGCCCTGGTCGCCCGAGACCATGGACTGGTACGACTACTTCCTCAACATCCACTTCCCTGGTCTGCAAAAATGGGTCTTGCCCGAGCTGGACGAAACCTACGCGGCCAAGCCCAAGAGCGTTTACGCCTACCACGACCTCCTGGAACTGTTCGACACCACCACCAAGTTGCACGCCACCCGCGTGGCCTTGCGTATGGAACGGGGCAAGCGGCAGGAATCGTACAGCTACCAGAACCTGCAAGAACTGGCCACCCGAGCCGGCACCTTCTTGGTGGGCGAAAACTGCCGGCCCGGCGATCGCGTGATCCTCTACGCCAAGAACGCCCCCGAGTGGTCCATGGCCTTCTTCGGCGTCCTGAAGGCGGGCGGCACAGTGGTGCCGGTGGCGAACGATTCGACCACGGCCGAGCTGGTGAACATCGCGCGCGCCTCCGGCGCGGTGGGCTTGATTGCCGGCGAAGACCTATTGGACAAACGTCCTGATCTTCCCGCCGCTCTTGCCAAGGAAGGTTTGCCTACGCGGCTCTGGCCCTTTGAGACGGTGTTTGCCCTGCCGCCGCTGGCCGTGGAAGAAGAACGCAAGCGCGCGCTGCACAGCAAACACAGCCCGGATAGCGTGGCATCGCTGATCTTTACCTCGGGCACCACCGGGCACCCCAAGGGGGTGATGCTGACTCATCGGAACTTCACCTTCATGGTGTCCGAGCTGTTGCGCACCTTCGATCTCGGGCCCACCGACGGCATGCTGTCCGTGCTGCCCTTGCATCACACCTTCGAGTTCTCGACGGGGCTCCTGGTCCCCCTCGCGCGAGGGGCGCGCATCACCTACCTGCAAGAGCTGACCGGCGACGCCATCAGCAACATACTCAAGACCGGCAAGATCACCGCCATCGTGGGCGTGCCCGCGGTGTGGGAGACGCTGCGCCGGCGCGTGCTGCAGAAGTTCTCCGATCGCTCTGCCACCATGGAATCGCTGGTCAATGCGCTCACCCGGGCCAACTTCGAGCTGCGCTCGCGCACGGGAATTGACCTCGGCATGTTCATCTTCTTCCCCGTGCACAAAGGCTTCGGCGGCCGCGTGCGCTACATGATCAGCGGCGGTTCGTCGTTGCCACCCGAGGTGCTCAAGACCTTCTACGGGATGGGCTTCGACTTCTTCGAGGGCTACGGCTTGACCGAAACCTCGCCGGTGCTCTCGGTCACCACGCCCAAGAAGAAGCCGGTGCTCGGCTCGGTGGGCCAGCCGTTGCCTGGTGTCGAGGTCAAGATTGACAGCCCCGATGCCTCGGGCGTGGGCGAAGTGATTGCGCGCGGTCGCAACGTGATGGCCGGCTACTGGGAAAACCCCGAAGCCACGGCGCAAGCCCTACGCGACGGTTGGTTTCACACCGGCGATCTGGGGCGTTTCGACGAGGACGGCAACCTTTTCATCGTGGGTCGGTCCAAGGACGTCATCATCGACACCAACGGCAAGAACGTCTACCCCGACGAGGTCGAGGATCTGTACCGCAACTCGCCCTTTGTGAAGGAGATCTCGGTAGTCGGCCTGCCCGACGGCGTGGCCGAGCACGTGGCCTGCGCCGTGGTGCCCAATCTGGAGCACGAGCCTGGGCTTTCGCGGGCCGAGGTGCAGGCCAAGATTGAGGCGCACTTCCGTCAGGTGGCGACCGGATTGCCTTTCTGGAAGCGGGTGCGCACCCTGGAGTTTTGGGACGGGGAGCTGCCCCGCACCAGCTCGCGCAAGGTCAAGCGGCGCGAAGTGGCCGAGGAGTTGCGCCGCCGTCACCAGAAGAGCAGAACCGACACCCAGCAGAGCCCAGAGGCGCATACCTCCGAGGCAGGCGTGGGCTGGTTCTTGGAGATCGTGGCCAACGCCTGCGGCAAGGCGCCCTACGAGATCCACATGCAGAGTCATGTCGACGAGCTGGGCTTTGACAGCTTGACCTTCACCGAGTTTGCCGCCGCGCTGGAGGCCGCGGGTGTACACGTGCCCGAGGGGGTTGTGTTCACCGGCGCGGTCGACGTGGCCGCGCTCTACGACCTGGCCACGGGCAAGCGGCATGCGCTGGAAAAACGCGAGCCACGCCGGCCCGACGCTTTTCAGCACCACGAGGAAGGTGACTTCAAGCTGCCGGCTCCCCTGCAGCGTCTGGGCAAGCGCGGATTGGCGGCCGCGCAGAAACTCTTCTACACGCGAGCGCTGCAGACCAAGGTGCGCGGGCAAGGCCATATCCCGCAGCACACCCACTTCATCGTGGCGGCCAACCACTCCTCGCACCTCGACATGGGCGCGGTGAAGGTCGCGCTGGGCGATGCCGGCCGCGATCTGGCGTCGCTGGCTGCGGCCGACTATTTCTTCTCCAATCGCTGGCGCCGCGCCTATTTCGCCAACCTGACCAATCTGGTCCCCATGGAACGCAGCGGCTCTGTCCGCAAATCGCTGGCCATCGCAGAGGGGGTGCTTCGCCGCGGCCGGAGCCTGATGCTGTTCCCGGAAGGCACGCGCGCCCGCGGGGGCGTGATGGCGGAGTTCTTGGCCAGCCTGGGCTACCTCGCCCTGCGCGCCGAAGTGGGCATCCTGCCGGCCTACATTCACGGCGCCCACGAGTCGCTGCCGGTGGGCGCCACCATTCCCAAGACGCGCGATCTGGAGGTCCGCTTCGGGCCCTTCTTGGCCATCGACTTTTTGCGTGAGCTGACCCATGGATTGTCGCACCAGGATTCCTGGCACCTATGCGCGGCGCTGACCCAGAGGATCGTCGAGAATCTGCGCGACGGCGTGAACACGCGCCTTGACGTGGCGAGCGTGCGGGCGGCGTGGAACGGCGAGAAGCTGGGGCCGATTGTGCCCGTCCTGCCAGCGGTTGAAGACTCCGAGCCCCGGGTGAGCAGTCAAAGCGGGAAGAGCCCATGAAGATCCTGGTCACAGGCGCCCCGGGTTTTCTGGGATCGCCCTTGGTGGAAGGGCTGTGCCAGCGGCACGAGTCCAAGCAGCTCCGGGTGCTGGCCGTAGCTCCTGCCCCGGAGTTTTCCAGCCTCGGCGTCGAGGTGCAGGTCGGGTCCATCCTGACACCCGCTGATGTGGCGCGTGCGCTTGAGGGCGTGACCCATGTGTACCATCTGGCCGGCTTTGTCTCGCGCAAGCCTGCGGACGGCCACCGCATGTTCCAGGTTCACGTGCAGGGCACGCGGCTTCTGTGTGAGGCCGCGCTGCAGGCCGGGGTGGGGCGCATCTTGATGGTTTCCACCAGCGGCACCATCGCGATTTCCAAACGGCCGGACGAGATGCCCGACGAGGACTCGCCCACCCCGCTTGAGCTGATCTCCCGCTGGCCCTACTACTCAAGCAAACTCTACCAGGAGCAGACCGCGCGCCGGATCTGCGGAGAGCACATCGAGCTGGTCACGGTGAACCCGAGCCTGCTGCTCGGTCCGGGCGACGTGCGCCTGGGGTCCACCCGCGACGTGCTGTCTTTCCTTGCCGGCGACGTCAAGTTGGTGCCCTCGGGCGGGATCAACTTCGTGGACGCGCGCGACGTGGCGGCCACTATTCCGGTGGCCATGGACAAGGGCCGTCCGGGCGAGCGCTATTTGTTGGGCGGCCACAACATGACCTTTGCCGAGTATTTCGACCGCATCGAACGGGCGAGCAAGGAGTACCACTTGCGGCTAAAGGCGCGCGGCCGCTGGTCGGTGCTGGCCGCGCAGGTGCAGGCTGCCCTGTTCAAGGCGGTCGGCCGCACCAGTCCGATCGAGCCGGCCAGCGTCGACATGGCCACCTACTTCTGGTACTTCGACAGCGCCAAGGCGCGCAGCGAGCTGGGCTTCTCCCCGCGCGAGGCGGGCGAAACCATTTTCGATACCATCCGCTACATTCGCGAGAATGCGCTCGGCAAGGGCGCGTTCGGGAAATAGCTGAGAATCCAGCTACCGGATTTCACCACAGTCTCGCCCC
>PMKP01000286.1 GCA_003157775.1 Myxococcales bacterium
CCGTCGATGTGGATGGTGCCGGCCGGGGTGGTGGCGAGCAGGTGGCCGGCTTGGTCGATGACGTCGCCCAGGGAAAGCTTGCCAGCCATGTCAGCGCGGCTGGTGCTGATGCCCAGGCTGGCGTCAGGCAGGGCAGCCTTCAGGCGCAAAGCACAGCGCGCGGCCTGGGTGACCTGGTCTATGGGTGTGGCCTGACCTGAGAAAGAGATTCTCATCGTGCCATTGGCCATGCGCTCGGCTCGCGCTCCATGTGCGGCCAGCAACTCTTGCAGCGCCGCCGTGCGCGGCTCCTCGCGAGTCCCTCGCCGCATGTCCGAGACCATCACCACGGCCGCCACGCGCTCCTCGTTCCTTGACAGAGCTTCGTGCCGACGCGTGGGCGTCGCGTCCTGTCCGGTCGCCGCCAAAGCCTCTGCCACCAACGCCAGCTCGGCTGACAGCTCCTCAGCGTTGTCGGGCCGCTTCGCCGGCTCCAGAGCCAGCATGCGGTCCAGCACCTCCTGCAACGGCTGCGGAATCGCAGAAGGGAGATCCACAGTGTCCCAGGTATGAACCCCGCCGCCATCGCTCGGCTGCAGTCGAGGCGGCTCGCCGGCCGCGCATTCGTAGAGAACGCAGCCCAGCGAAAAGATGTCCGCTCGCCGGTCGACCGCGTCCCCGTCGCGCTTCTGTTCAGGCGCCATGTACATGGGCGTGCCGAGCACTTTCCCGGGCCGGGTCATTGGCAAGTCATCCAGCGCCCGGCGCGCAATGCCGAAGTCGAGTAGCTTGGCCTGGCCCAGGTCCGCCTCGGGCAAGAACAGATTCGACGGCTTGATGTCCCGGTGGACGATGCCGCGGCTATGCGCTACGGCCAGCGCGTGCAGCACGCGGCTGCCCAAGCGCGCCGCTGCCACGGGCCCGATGGCCCCACGAAGAAGTCGATCCGCCAGGGTTTCGCCATCCAGCCACTCCATCGCCAGGTATGGCTCACCTTGCGGGGTCGCGCCGTGGGCCACATAGCGCACGATGGCCGGATGGGAAAGCGCAGCCAGCGCCTCTGCTTCGCGGAAGAATCGTTCCGTAGGGTTGTGTGCATGCCGGCGCAGGACCTTGAGCGCCACCGGCTGCCCGTCCAGAAGGTCACGCCCGCGGAACACCATGCCCATGCCCCCGCTGGCCACCAGCGCCTCAACCTGGAATCGCTCGCCGAAACGCCTGTGCTCGCGCGCCACACAGGGCGCCTCTTCCTGGGTCTCGAACAGGTCTTGGTCCCGCACGGCGTCTGGAAAAGACGCCTACCACGAAACGGCCGCGGAGAGCAGGGCGGCGATTGCGACAGTTCGGCGAGCCCATCAGCCAGGCCATGGCCGCGGGTGTTGCTGATCACATCTGCGCAAACATCGCGCCACAGATTATAGGCTGGTCCTAGCGCAACGCGCTCCGATACCGGCGGTGTGGCTCCCGGGGTCGTCGGCGGCGCGTTCGGGCGACCGGAAGAGCAAGATGTTGGATATGGAACCGCCGCTGCCGCTCGCTCTTGTCCCGGCTGTTGTCGTGGTCCCACCGGCACTCGTCGTCCCGCCGCTCGCTCTAGTCCCGCCTGCACTGGTCGCGCCACCAGGGGAACTGGTCGTCCCTCCAAGGGTGCTGGTCGTGCCTCCTCCACCCGTGCCGCTCATCGTCACCCCCCTGCTGCTCGTCCATCGGCGTCCGCGAGCAGGCAAGCCCGGCTAACCACGACGCCACAGCGATTGCTGACCATCGGCACGCGCAGATCATACCTGCCAGATTATCAGCAAGGTGGTCAGAGAAAAACAGGCCAGACGCTGCGCCGGCCGGCTTCGACGATCTTGGCGATCGCAGCGTCGACGGCCAGGACAAATTCGGCGCCGAGGCCACCGCGACGCCGGTTGTACCAACGAGCAGCCAGACGCAGGTCCAGCGTTGCCTCGTCGTGAATCTTGTACGGTTTTCTAGGGTCGGTCACGGAGGTCGGCAAGGATCTCGTCTCGGACTTCGTCCCAGTCGCGAAGGACAGCTTTGCCGCTGTCTATTTCGGCAGAGCGTCGCCCTATCTCGGAGGCCCACGCCTGCTCGATCTCGGTCGCGGCGAAGCCGCTGTGCAAGCTGGCGGCAAGTTCATCGACGAGCAGCTCACGCTCCTTGTCCGGGAGCTGTAATGCAGCGTCCAGGATCTCCTTGGTCTGCAGCATGTTTCAAGTGTAGCGCGCCCGGCACTCGCATGGGCGCGTTTTGTGTCTCACCGCGGGCCGGGGTGGCGGGCGGAGAGCGCAAGCGCGGTGATCAAGTGCGCGCCACCGTCCGAAGCACGATGGTTCTGGGAAACCGTAGCGTTCTCTGCCCTGTGCCTGCATGACTGGCCTCAGAACGTGCGCGAGTTGGAGAACGTGGTACGCGAGGCGGTTCTGTACAGCGAAGGCAAGCGCGAGATCCGGCTGGAGCATCTGCCCCAGGTCGTGCGTGAGCGAGTGATGAGCGGCGAGGGCGAGCGAGTGCTACGCCGCCGGCCGCCGCGCGCCCAGCCGAGGAAGGCCGAGATCGAGGCGCTGCTCGACCGGCACAAGGGCAACATCGCGGAGGTGGCGCGCGAGTTGGATCGCCAGTGGGCGGTGGTCTGGCGCTGGGTGGTGAAGAGCGGATTTGACGTGGACAAGTACCGACGGTGACGCGGCCGCACGCTGGCTGGCTCAGCGTTCTAGTGATCTGCTCGAAATGATTATGGTTTGATGTATTCGGCTGGCGCCATGCTGCGACGATAGCGTCAATAGAATGACAGAACGTCAAGGTGGTGACGACTGTTGATAAGCTGTTAACAAAACTGTAGCAGAGCAACTTAATCTACTGAAATGATTGTATTTTTGGATAACAAGATGCAGAAGACGTCAGGAACATGACTAGGCGTCACGAATTTGACTTGCAGGATGCGTCTTTCTCATGAGACGATGAGCGTGACCGGCGTTCTTTTTGCCGGCAAGGAGCTACCCCATGAAGAAGAAGACATCCGGCATCAAAGTGAAGTCCCGAGTACGCAGTGGCGGCAGCAGGTGGCCCTGCTAGCGTCCCAAGGCATTCATCTTCGCGAAGGAAATGGCCGCCCAGCGAGGCGGCTATTTCCTTTTGTAGAGCCGATGTTCTCAACTACCCGGGATCGGTTTTCAGAAGCCCCCACTGGCGGCCAAGCTCGAGGATCCTTGCATGATCAGGAATTCGATGCCAAAACGCATGCCGCCACGCCGAGATAGGAATT
>PMKP01000434.1:0-14476 GCA_003157775.1 Myxococcales bacterium
GGACCGAGCCGTCGCGTCGCGAGGGCTCCTACCGCAACTAACGTCGACGGAGCATACTCGACGTATTTGACCGAGGAGTGAGGCGGCGGGCGGGGTCCGCAGCAGCGACGGCGACGGGAGAATTTCAATCAGTAGTGCTAGCTACTTGGGAAAGAAGAGGCGCGCCTTGCCGAAACGAATCGTCTCCGTGTATCGCTCCTTGAGAAACTTGCCCGCGTCTGGACACCACTTCTGCAGGTCAGCCCATCCGTCGGGCCCCCAATAGAGCCCATCCATGATGACGAGTGCGGCAGGAGGCTGCGCCGCAAGTTCGCGCGCCAGTCTCTTCGCCTGTTCCAACTGGTAGTCCGTGATGATCTTGCTTCGCGCGGGGTTTGGGGAACCTGCCAGCGCCGCGGTCATGTTCAGCTCCCAGCCCGCCGCCACATAGCGCGTGGCAGCCTTGCGCTCGGCAAGAAAAAGCACGTAAGGATCGATGCCCCAGAGGTAAACCCGGTCTGTGGGTTTGGTGTGGCTCTTGAGATACTCGGCGGCGTGGTGCAGGTCGCCTGACTGGAAGCTGCCACTGTTGAAGTTGTTGTAAAACAGGTCCGTTTTGCGTGACTGTGGCGTCGCGAATCGGTCGGGAAAATCGAGGTGGGCCAACTGGGGGCTTGTCGTCGCCACCTCGACGCTGAAAAAGGCCAGAACCAAAACCCCGGCCAGAGGAATCGCGCGAAGGTGTTTTTGCGGCAGAAAGGTTTCGGCAAGCCACAAGGCGAGCAGGCCTCCCTGGATCCACATGAAAGCCCCGAGGGGCTGGTAGTGGTACTCAAAGCCCTTGTTTTGGACGAGCACGCTGGCCAGGCCGACCAGCGCACCCAGCGCCACGCCGACGAACCGTCTCGGGAGCTGGCCCATGGCAATCATACCTATGATGGCGGCGCTGACAACCAACGACCAGCGCACCGGGTAGGCATTCATGATGGTGTTTCGGCCCTTTTCCCAGATGTACGGATAGAACTTAGGGATATCAATCAGGTTGATTCGGAGAAACTCGATCGGCGATCCCACCACGGCCAGAAGGAGGAAATTGAAGACCGCCGCGCCGAGCATTCCAAGACACAGCCGTCCCAGAAGCTTCTTGCGCCGACCGGCCAACTCGGTATCCACCAACACCGTAAGCATCTGGGCAAAGCAATAGAGCAGCATCGTCGGCTTCGCAATACACGACGTCGCGACAAGAAACCCACTGAGCACGAAGAGCCATTGTGCCAGTCGCTCACGCCGCCTCTCGGCGGCGAGCACGTGCGCAATCACCTGGGCCACGTAGCCGGGGAGGATGAACCAAAGCGCATATCCATCGCGCTGCGCCTGGGTCCAGAAACTGAAGAGCTCGTATTGAGCCGAAAGCAGAGTCCAGAAAGCCAGCGCCCAGCACAGCCGCACCAGCAAAGACGGCTTTTCGCTTTGGGTGCCCGATTTGAGGACGAAACCGGGAAGAAAGAATCCGACGAGAGCGAAAACCAATCCCGTGGTGCCCAATTCGAGCAACCGAAAGATGTGGTCGTCGGCTCCGCCGAGCCTGAGAAAGAGCCAGTGGACATACGCCCCCATCGGGCCATTCGCATCGCGAGCGTCGCGATAGAGGCGCTCGCCGTGGCCGAGTGCCCAACCCGAGTAGTGAAAGGTTCCCTGGTCGCGACCCATGCCGTTGTAGGAAGCAACCCATGTGCTGAGAATGACCCAATAGAGCGCAGGAAGGGCGATGCCCAATGCAACTGCCCAGCGAGCGGCGTCGGAGCCGGCAAAACGCCGGACTATGGGCAACAAGAGTCGCAGTTTGGCGATGTAGCCTCGCGCACCGTCCGCGATGCGAACCAAGAATCGCATGGTAAGCCGCGCACAGTATCACACCTCAGGTGGCGTTCAAAACCTCGGCGCTGCTCGCTCCTCCTTCAGCAGCGTGACAACTGTCAGAAGGATGCGGATGCCGTCCTTGATGGTGCCGAGCTTGCTGTTCGAGCCCTCCGGCCACGAGCCATGGGGCGTGGCGATCTCCTCCACGGGCATGCGTAGCTCGCGCGCATGGACCGTCAACTCGGTCTCGATCTCGAAACCGGTCGACAAGGCCCCGTCCGGGCGTTCTTCCATTCTCCAACCCGCCTGCCCCGACCCATGGCACTTTGCCTCAGGGTTTTGCACTGTCCAAGTGCACTTGCGCCGCGCCGATGCCGGCCGAGGCGACGACGTGCGCTGGCGTCAGGATGCATACACCGCGGCAGGCAGCCCTGGAAAAAGGGGGCCGGAGGTTTCGCGTGGCGGAACCCCTGCCGCGTCGGCACATTCGGTAGATGAGACCACCCTCCGGGTCGCCCACGAGGCCAGGCCAGGGCCACCCGAGACCTGCGCTATGAAGCCCCAGCGGGACCCTGGCCCAGCCGCCAGAACCCCTGGACTTTTCTGGGATTCTCTGCCAACTTGGATTGGCAACGCGAAGACGCCGGAATGTTCTGATTCGTAGCGGGGACCGCAACGACTATCTCTTCTTAGAACATAATGGGAATCGGTCTCGCCCGATTTTCGTGACCGTGATTCTCGCTCCCGCAGTGGAGAGCAAGTTGAGGGCTCGGCTTTGGATCGAACTGAGGGCGTTACGGAGTTGCGTGTCGGGATGGAGGCTCCAATGAAGAAATTAGCAACCGCCAAGACAATTGCCTCAATCGCGGGGTGCATATTTGCAGGCGCGTTTTCTGTCCAGTGCGGGCCAACCCAGCCCGTCGACCTAGGCAATGGGGGCAGCGGAGGAGGTGGCGCCACAGGCACGGTCACGCCGACCGGAGGAGCCGGCGGCAGCATAGGCGGCAACCCAGCCGGTGGCCATACTCCCATACTCACCCTTGGAACGGGGACAGGTGGCACCACCGGACAATGTGGTACCGCCGCGATCTGCACGTCGACCAGTTGCGGCAAGATCGTTGACGATTGCAGCGCCCTTATCGACTGCGGCTACACCAATTGCGCTGAGAGCATGTGTGACCTCACAACGAATGAATGTACCCCTTGCACATCCATCCCACCCGCGGACTACTGCGCGAGCTTAGGGAAGAACTGCGGGCCCATGCAGGACAATTGCGGTGTGACGATCGATTGCGGGACCTGCACTCCCCCGGACTGCTGCGGCTGTGGCGGAGTAGCTAGCGTGTGCGCTGGCGACCCAGGCGGAAATAGCTATCTCGCGCAGCCCTGCATCGCCGGCTCACAAGGATGTCTTTGCGATGACCGGGGGGCTTGTGCCTCTGGCCTCACTTGCACACCCCAGGCTGC
Source organism: Myxococcales bacterium (assembly GCA_003157775.1). Taxonomy (GTDB): domain Bacteria; phylum Myxococcota_A; class Polyangia; order Fen-1088; family Fen-1088; genus Fen-1137. The sequence goes on from PMKP01000434.1 coordinate 3,307, forward strand.
TCCAAGACCGAGCATCTGCTGCAATGGTGCGGATTGCAGTCAGTCGGCCAGCATAGGCGGAACCTGCACCGGGACCGCGACCGCCGGCTGCACTGCGGGTGTAACCATCCCCGCCGCAACCTCGACGCTTGACAATTGCGGCTATGCCGTTTCCACTTTCAACGAGAGCCAGATCTTGTGTGGGATCTATGCAACCGGCGGGGGCAAGGACCCGGCACAAATTCAGGCCTTCTTCAATGACGAAAAATCGCTGACGCTGGGTTGTGCCACATCAACCTATCCAGTGTCGGCGATGCCCGCGAACCCAGCCGCCGTGTATTACCCGCAGGACGGCGATCCAAATTGCGTAGACACGTCGAAGCGGCCCATGCGGCCGACCCTGTACATTACCGATATCACCTACGACCCGAACTGCAAAACCGGCGACCAGCAATCAGGCGGCACAGCCTATGACCCGGTTGCGGTTTTTGGCACCTGGAAGTCAGCCAGTGAGTCAGCCTCTGGCACGGTTGGCACGCCTGGAGCCGACCCTAAGCCGATGAACTACTGGACTCTGGGTTCGGCGGCGGACTCGGTACCCGCTTCCGTCACCACCCAGTGCCCTTGTACCGCCGCTTCGTGCCCCGGGACAGGTCACAACTCAAAGGGCTACGGCACGGAGGTGAAGTACGAGGCGGGCCTCATTTCAGGTCACTCGTACCGCATTCAGATCATGGGCCACGACGGCGACCAGACCCAGGGCGCCGACTCGGGTGAAGCCTGTGTCATCTTCTGCGCGGGAACCGGCATTTGTGTGCCATTGACCTGTGCGAACTATCCGGGGGATGTCTGCGGCCCGCAGCCCGACGGCTGTGGCGGTTTGACTGAAGATTGCCCATGCTGCACCAAAAAGACCTGTAAGGACTATCCGCTAAAGACAGGCGTTTCCGGCCCGCAGGACGACGGCTGCGGCGGTCTGACTCCGTACTGCAACTACCTGCCTTGAGTTTGCTGCCTGGGTGCGAGTCGACGCTCTTGCGCGCCACCTCGACCGGGAGGTCGGCGCCCAGGTACCTCTCAGAATTCTGAGCCTGCACTGCATCGATATCCACGTAGTTGTGTGGAAATCGGCCCGACAATTGCGGCGCGAGCTTCGGCACGCAGATTGCTTTGGCGTTGAGCATATGGAGGACCCAATGTGCAAGATGTCTACGGGCGTCGCAGCCCTGTTCATAGCTGGCTTGGTCGGCCTGGCGTGTAGTGACCAGACCGGTCTGAACCCTTCTGGTAGCGGTGCGGGCAGTGGGGAAAAGGGTGGCCAGGCAGGCAGCGCCGTCGGCGGCCGAACTGCCGGCGGATCAGGTGGCACGATCGGTACCGGCGGAGTCGTGGCTGGCGGACCAAGTGGAACCGGCGGGTGTCCACTGCTCTATTGTCCCGCGATAGCCTGTCCTGGCGGGAACCAGCCGACCCCCCAGCCCTGCGGCTGTCCCATCTGTGGGCCGAATCCTGCCGGAGCCGCGGGCGGCGGCGCTGGCGGCGCGATTGGCACCGGTGGCACGACGCCAACCGGCGGCACGACAGGAACCGGCGGGTGTCCACTGATCGCGTGCCCCGCGATAGCCTGTCTTGGCGACTACCAGCCGAATCCCGATCCCTGCGGCTGTCCCATCTGCGCCACGGATGGTGGAACCGCGACGGACGGAGGGAAGAAGGACGCGGCGTCGATCTGTCCGCCCATCAACTGCCCCATGCTGGATTGCGTGGGCGGAACCCACCCGAACCCTGATCCCTGCGGCTGTCCCCTGTGCGGGCCGACTCCTGATGCTGGCGTGGCGAAAGACGCTGGCCCACCCACCGCGTGCCCCATGCTGGCAAGTCTGAATTCGACGGACGCTACGCAAGTCAACTATAGCGCCGCGCGAGCGTTGGTCCAATGCACCGACACGGGGGGCACCAGCAGCGTCTGTGTCAGCAACGACATCACGACCTGCCCTGGGTCCGCCTTGGGAGCAGGGGTCAGTTGCCGCGACCTATGCGCGGCGAACCAGTACGGCCTGGCCTACGGCGGAGTAGGTCCCTTGGCCGCGCCGCCGTCAATCGAACCTCCCGCCGGATGTGGGCCAGGCATGTATACCCCGGGGGGCGTCGCGTTCTACTGCTGTCCCTGCGGCACGTGAGTAGGCCCGTGCATCCACCTTGGTCAGAGCCGCTGGCTCGTCCGCCTGGTCACTGAATCAACACGCGGTCGATGTTGCACGTGGTTCCGTTGCTGTACAAATCCTTGAGGCCGGTCACACGGACCTTGAGCACGTACGATCCATTCTGCTCGATGGGGCTGGCATAGACCAGATAGTTGCCGGTGGCCGGCGCATCGTAGCGAAGGCTGACCTGCACTTCCGGGGTCATGGCCGTGCCGCTGCTATCGGACAACGTGACGCCCATGATTCCCGAACTGGTGTCATAGGAGGAATAGAGAAGAATTCGCGTTCCGGTAAACCCAATGCTGGCCGTCGCGCCAGTCGTAGACGACGAATGTGAATCACTGTTGTAGCAACTGCTGCATGAGCCGGCGGTCCAGCCGCTGCTGTAGGTGAATTGGTTCGGCCCGGTGCCTGTGGTGTTGTCGTTGACAATTGTTCCGGAAGGGGCGACCGGGCTCCAGGTGCCAGCCGCGACATCCAGATTCCATATCGGATTGTAGGTGGGAATCGATTCCGTGGAACCGCTTACCGTAAGGGGTTGCATCACCAGCGTCGATGCTGGCAAATGGCCGTTTACCCATCGATCACCAACGTAGATGTAGGTCGTTCCGGAAGTGCCGGCCACTGTGACAACCGCCGTGTCCTGCGACTCCCAGGTCTTGGATCCGCTCGGACAGAAATTGCCGTGCGAAGTCCAGGTCCCAGTCAGTGATGTCGCGGTGGAGTAGGAGTTGTCGTTGCAATGCCAGTAGCTTCCTTGGGAGCTCTGCCAGAAGTATGTACTGCCCGCCAGGTAGAGGGAGACACCCTCACCGCTCTGAATTCCGCTCTTGACCGGGGTGGGATTGATACTCAAACCATCCGCGGAAAACTTGTACAGCTTGCCCTCGGAGCGGACCAGGTATTGCGAGCCGTCCGTGTCCTGGAAAACCTGGAAATCATCGGCACCCGTAAGGCTAAGGGTGCCTTGCAACGCGTAGGGTCCTGAAATGCTGCTGCTGGTGAGGACGGCGAAGCTACCAATGTAGACTGAAGGGCTACCGGTTTGAGTCATCATCTTGATGTAGATGACGTACTTGCTCGTGGAAGCATTGTACAAGATCTTCGGTCTCTCGCCGCACTGAGGAGGGTAGAGGATCGTCCCGTGGAACCGGTTTCACCACCGTTCCGACAAAGGTCCAGTTCACGAAATCCGTCGTCGAATACATGCTTATGCCCGAAAAGGCGTCCTCGCCATTGGCGGTCGAGCCGGAATAGGTGTCGTTAAGGCCAGAGCGTTGCTCGCCCACCATGTAATAGGTGTTGCCGACCTTGATAAAGCCCACACCATGCGCGTTGACCAGATTCCCGCTTGGTGTCGAGCCATGGCACGGCAGAGATAATCGAGGCCATTGCACCGGTCGCTGTCGTGCCGCCGGTTGCTGTCGTGCCCCCGGCTGCCATTCCGCCCGTCGACGACGTTGCGCCCGACGTGCTGGCGCCACCGGTCGCGACACCTCCGCTGCCAGTTGCCTCCGGCCGCTGCTGTGCCACCTGTGCGCGCCATGCCGCCGGCCCCTGCGGTGCCTCCCGTGACGATCTGGGTGCCTCCGGTGGCAGTGGCAGCCCCGGTCCCGCCAACGCCCCCGGTGACCGTGGCGCCGCCGGTGGCCGCGCTACCGCCGGTGCCTCCGGTGCCGCCAGTGGCGACCATACCACCTGTGCCGCTTGTGCCGCCGGTGGCCGCGCTACCGCCGGTGCCTCCCGTGCCGCCAGTGGCGATCACACCACCTGTGCCGCTTGCACCGCCGGTCGAAAACGTGCCACCGGCTGACACGGTACCACCGACCAAGGCGGATCCTCCGGCGACAGGGCTGCCGCCCGAACCCGTCCGGCCACCCGACGCACCGCCGGTAGCGGAGTTTCCGCCCATGGAGCCAGAATTGGCAGGACCCGAGGAACTGCACGCGAAGGTTAGCAAGAGGCAGCCAGCGGTTGAAATACTGACAGGGCCGACGATTCTTCGCATGGTGCCGCTCCGAGTTAGTGGTGCAGTGCTACGGATCCTCTTATACCAGTTGCACCGCAAGGGAAATCAGCTCAGCGATGACAAGAGGGTCAACCTTGGTGAGGTCCGCTACGCGAAGTAATCGTCGCGTCCCGGCGCTTGTGCAAAGATGGGCGTGCCCATGAGCGCCCGCGTGCCATGCTTGGACGGCCTGCGCGGGATCTCGGTATGCCTGGTGTTGCTGGCGCACCTGTCAGGCACGCGCGAGCTGACCAGCGGCGTACGGCTGCCCGAGCTCTACGGTCTGGGCAACCTTGGGGTGCGCGTGTTCTTCGTCATCTCGGGGTTCCTCATCACGTTGCTCCTGCTGCGCGAGCGCGCCACGACTGGTCGCATCTCATTGTCGCGTTTCTTTCTGCGCCGCGCGCTGCGCATTCTTCCGGCCGCGTTCCTCTACATCGGCGTCGTGCTGCTGCTGGGCGCGCTGGGCCTGCTGGTTCTGGCTCCTGGCGACCGCTTGCACGCGCTGACCTACACCGTCAACTACCACCACCTGCGCTCGTGGTACGTCTCGCACCTGTGGTCGCTGTCGGTCGAAGAGCAGTTCTACCTGCTGTGGCCGGCTCTGCTGGTGCTGGTGGGCACGCGACGTGGCCTCGCGCTGGCCGCAGCCCTGATCATCGCCGCGCCGCTGATCCGCGCCGGCATGTGGATCTTCACGCCGGCGCGGCGGATCGAGATCGGCGAGGCCTTCAGCACTATCGGTGATGCGCTGGCCACCGGCTGCCTGTTGGCGGGTCTGCAGGACTGGCTGGCTGGCAAAACGGCGTACCTGCGCTTCTTGCGTTCCAGCTGGTTTGCCGTGGTCCCGTTGCTGGGCATTGCCGCCAACGCCTTCCAGAGCTATGCGCTCATCGACTGCCTGGTCGGCCAGACGGCGTTGAACCTGGCCATCGCCTTGTGCATCGATCGCTGTCGCCGCTTGCCCGACGGCCGGGTGGGGCGCCTGCTGGAAACGCGCCCGCTGGCTGGGCTGGGCGTGCTCAGCTACTCGCTGTACCTCTGGCAGGAGCCCTTCCTCAACCGGTTCGCTCGCTCGCCGCTGACCACGTTCCCGCTAAATTTACTGCTGGTCTTCGCCGCCGCAGTCACCTCGTACCGCCTGATCGAACGCCCGCTGCTGACATGGCGGCACCGCTTGCGGTGAAGTCGATGCTCCACCCCGGGGCACACGATGGGGTCCACCGGGCGGTCCCAATTCCTCACATTGACGCTGAGCACTTAGTTCGCGACCTTTCGATATCCACGTGCTCTGACCGTCGTGCAGGTAGGCACCGTAGAAGTTCCCCTGCGTGTAGATCCCCGAGTTACTCGTTATCGTCGGGGAGCCGGAGACGAAAACCGAAGAGGCGGGCGACCCCTCGTTCGAGAAATGCCATCCGGACGCGTAGTAGTACAGGCCGAGGGCGGTATCGTCGATGCGAGAGAACAGCTTTGGCAAGCCGCTGTCCGTTCGCGCGCTGGGAGAGCCAACCGCCCTGGTTGCACTCGCTCCGCTTGCTGCCGAAACATCCAGCCACGACCAGGCGCCGCCGCCCTCCTGATAAACCAGCCAGATGCCGTCATTCATTCCGACCACGAAGGCCCAAAGAGTGCCCCCATGGGCAAGAGAGGCGGTTGCCGTAGGGTAGTTCTTGATCGTCCCGCCGACCAGCTCGACCGTGTACGGAGCCACGCCGCTGCAGTACACGTGATAGAGTTGTCGATCTCTGCCTCTGAAGAACATGTCGAGCCGGTTGGGTCCCCAACTCGCAAGCGCAACCGGACCGACCGCCAGCGCCGTATCACTGACCGGCCCCACTGACGCCGACCACGATCCATTGTAGAACCAATGATAGATCTTGCTGTCCCCTCCCAGAGCCACTACGTCGACACGCCCCGCGCCCCAGGCCATCGCGGTGGGGTCGGTACTGACAGTGGTGCCACTGAATGAGGCATCCGCGGTCCAAATACCTCCGTTGTAGTAGACGTGCTGAAGGCGATTGAACGGATCGCGGAAGAATACATCATGCACGTGTCCCGCAATGGCGCCGCTCACGACGGCCGGAGTTCCCGCCATCGCGAAACCAGTATCGCTCCAAGTGCTCGCATTGAGATAGTACAAATGGCCAGACATGCCCCGCGCAAATGCGTTGTTGTTGTCGGAAGCGGCCAGAATTCTGTTGGCGCCATGGATCTCGCCACTGAGGTCCGTCACCCGGGCGTTGTCAGAGAATCCATGGAAAGTTATGGTGTCGTCGATCTCTATTCGGAAGGACCCGAATCCCATCTGATACAAACTGTTTCTCACGTTGGCCTCGTAGGCTCGGACTCTCTGGCCCCATGTGTCGGCGGGGGGCCTCACCTGAGCTTGGCCAAAGCAGCAACTATCAAAACGATCCAGCACCTGGACGTGACGTCGGCCAAGTCCATATGACGCCATGACGTAGAGATCGAGAAATCCGGTCCCGGATGCTGTCCCGTAGAAATCGTTTAGTACGAGCTGATTGTTGTAGAGGTAGCCGTCGCTGTCATTCTGCTCGAGATCGTACTGGTTCGCCTTCGATGGATCTTTCAAGGTAAATGGCATCGTTCCGGTGTTCTCAATACTGGTCGAAATCCTGGTGTCTAGCGCCGCGTATACCGTGGTGGTCAAGGCTCCGCCGGATATTCCCGCCATGGACACCTCGGAGTATCCGTAATTGGCGTTGATGACATGATTCAAGCTTCTGCGGATGGGATCCAGGAAATAGCGCATTCCACTGCCGACAGCGGGCTTGTCCACGGTGAACAGCCTGTCGTGCGCGCCACCCGGTGCGCCCCGGTCGGAGGGGCAATCATCCGGTGTCGCTCTCGGCATATAGGAGGCAAGAACCGCGTAGCCGTCGTCGACGAGATCTCGAACGACCTGATCCATTTGCGTAGGTGCATAGCTGCAGTCGTGTCCGGGATTTAGGATTACCAACTTGTTGTTGCCAGTGGCGGGTATGTAGTGATCGACTCGCCCCACGATGGACGAACCGACCTGGGGCTGCATATTGATCGAATATTGCAGGACCCTGGACAGGTTAGTCGGTGGCGGTTGGATTGGGCTGGAAATCTCCTGAAATGCCGATATGTCGTCGGTCGTGTTCAGCGTGTTCTGGCCCCAGACCTTGGCAATCAGGTTGGTTCTCTTCGTTTTGAGAGCGGTAGCGTTCGTGATGGTCACGCAGTCAGTGGTCCTTGCTGCTTGGAGTGGAGGAATCCCGAGCGACGACCAAGGGCGGTCTGCATGGCATCCCACCAGAATCGGCAGCAGGATCGAAACCAGGTCGAGCGCGGTCGCGGGTTTGCGCTCAAACGGGTCGGACTCAGTCGCCCACGGCTTTGAACTTGGTATCGGAATCATCGTCCGCCGGATGGATCTTTCTCTCCCTGGGGCGACCGGGCGGGGTAGTGCGTTCCCTCGGTCTGGCAGCGCTGGCGGCTTTGTTCGGCTCCAGCGTGAACATGACCGTGCCGCTCTTGCTTGCGTCGATGAGCACGCTCTTGTCGTGGTACCCTGCCGCCTTCAACACCGCCGAGACCGGCGTATCCGAACGTAGCAGCGTCATTATTCGCGGTGTACTTCCTCGGGACGAGGTTTCTCCTTCCAGCCAGAGCTCGGCAGAGGCCGGCATGCTGACGATCTCGACGTCGACTCGCGCCGGTGGGGCGGCAACAGGCTCCGGCTCCAGGGACTTTCGCCGGGTCGCGGCAGGCTCTGGAGGCGCGACCACGGGACTCGGACGCGTGAAAGAATGGACCGCGAACACGACCAGAAGGAACGCCACCGGCAGGGCCAGCAGAAGCATCCATTTCCACTTGTGGGACCCAATCGCTGTCGTGGCAGCGTCGAACGTGTGCCGCTCAGAATACTTGCGGGCCACCGGCGTCCTGGTTTCCACCGGCGTCCTGGTTTCCACCGGGGTCAGGGACGGTCTTGATAGCTGTTCGATCGGGGGTGGCGGGGGCGTTCGCGCCCACGCTGCGGGATCGCCGGAGGGTAGAATCCGCGTGGACATAGGCGGCTGGGCCATCGGGAAGCCGACCGGCCGATTCAGCATGGCGTTGAAATCGGATTTGCGGGTGTGCAGGAACGCTTCAAGGGTCGCAACCACCGCGGCCATGGAAGCGATTCGCGCCGTCGGATCCTTGGCCAACATCTGTCCCACCAGGGCGTCGATCTCAGGCGGGGTTTCCGGGACCAGAGAAGACAGCAAGGGGGGCGCTTGGGCAATGTGCGCAACCAGAATGTCGCCGGGCGCGTTCAGCGGAAAGGGTGGCCGGCCGGCTACCATCTCGAACAGGACGCAGCCCAAGGAATAGATATCGGTGGCGTGATCGATGGTCGAGATGCCCCGGCACTGCTCGGGCGACATGTAGAGCGGTGTCCCGAGCAGGCTGCCGGTCCGCGTCGGGGTCAAGCCATGATCGCCGCTGGACAGCAGCTTGGCGATGCCGAAGTCGAGTACCTTGATGGTGAGCCGATCCAGTTGGTGGGGCGGCACCGTGAGGAACATGTTGTCCGGCTTCAGATCGCGATGGACGATGCCGTGGTCATGCGCGGCCTGCAGGGCATCGGCTACCATCCCGACCATCGCGGCGATCGATGGGAAATCAGGCGCCAGCGTGCCCACCCGGTCGAGACAAGTGCGCAAGCTCTCTCCCACCAGGAACTCCATGACGATATAGGCGCGACCACTAGGCAAAGAATCACAGTCAAAGATCTCGACGATGTTGGGATGCCGGAGCTGAGCGGTAGCGCGCGCTTCGTTGAAGAAGCGCATGATCACCGCCTCGTCCATCGAGATCTCGGGCAGCAAAACCTTGATGGCTGCCTCCCTCTCCAAGACGCGATGGCGGGCCAGGTAGACCTCGCCCATCCCACCCCCACCCAACCGGCGCTCGACGATGTAGGGGCCGATGAATTCGCCGGTGGAAATCTGCAGAACCGAGGCAGACATGGCTTGCGGGCGCCGGCTACAGCCTCCCGGACAATGCGATGCCCCCCATGCCCGGCGCAAGCAGGGGAACAAAGGAGACGGTCTGGTCGTGGCCACTGGAGCTAGCCCCGACAATGTAAAGAACGATCCCGGTGGCCAGCGCCGCGCCGCCTACACCGAAAGAAATGAACTCGATGGTCTCAAAAGTATTGGATGAGTTTAGCTTGGTTTGGTCGAAGGTCCCCCGAAACGCCTGGTCGTGCAGGTTGGCCTGGTACACGCCGAAGGCGATCCCGGCCCCGATTCCGGCCAGACCCACGCTGCCCACCACGATGCCAGCGATCCGCAGACCGTGTCCTGGATTCGCCGCACTGGTTGTGGGTGGGGCCACCGGGGGCGGCGGTTCGGGCGGCAAGGGAAGCGGCGCGACCACCGGCGGGGGAGGCGGGGGCCGTGGCGCCACCGGCACGGGTTGAACGGGCGGTGGCGCGAGGCGCTCTCTCTCCTCGGCGAGCGACTTCTCCATTTCCTTGATTCGCTTCTCAACTTCCGCGCGGTTCTTGGCCCGGGGCTCGGCCTCCAGGTAGCGGCGGTAGAAGAACATGGCGCGCTCGGCGTTCTTGTTGTTCCGGTGAGACTGCGCGATGTTGAACAGGAAGATCGGCTCCGGCTTGAGGTCGTAGGCCTTCTCGAACTCCTCGATGGCCTCGGGGAAGTGGCCAAGGGTGTACTGTTTCATCCCTTGGCTGTAGTGGGCCTCCGCCGGTGATCTGTGCCGCTCTCCTGCAGCCGCTGGGGCGCAGACCAGAAGCACGACAAGAAGTCCGAGAACAGTGCTCAACGTTCGAGGCAATGATTGCATGGCAGAATGACGAGCAGTGTCGTCGGCCAAGGGTACCATGTCAAGGGCCTCTCGAACGGATCAGCCAGGACTCGTGATGCCACGCGGCCTCTTCCAGATTTCCGCACAGGACAGACGAGAGAGCCATCTTGGGCACGAAACGGCTGCCCGCGATCGCCGCAGGAGGTCGCCGCCGCGGGCGTAGACACGGCCGTGGCTGAAGTGATCACCGGCGGCCACGGCTAGGCACGTGCGGCTCGGGCACAGGATCGAGCCGGTTCCCTCCGGAGCGGTCCTCCCGGTCCACCTCGCCAGTCGCGGGACTCTGACCAGGGCCCGAGAAGTATCCTGGCTACGGGGAGCTACTCAGTACGAGTCGGAAGTGTTGAGGTAAACTTGGTCGATGTATATGGCGTCACTATCAGTCGAGCACTGAATGGCTGCGTAATTAGAATCGAAATCGGATGGCGCAGAGATGGAGTAGTGGGCCCATCCCGTCGTCGAGTTCCCCCCCTGTGGCCCAATCACGATTTGGTATCCGGATTCGCCGGTACAGCCTGCGAAATTATAATATTGCAGCCAGCACTGGGAATAATCGTCTACAGTGGTGGAATAGATATCAAGGCCGAAATAGTAGGGCTGGTAGATGTCGACCTGAAAACACTGGTAGGGCTCATTAGCCACAGAGCCCTGCACCCTTGCTGATCCCGAGTTCGGACAGCCGTCCACATCATAGCCGCTTTGCCAAGTTGTTCCCGAGCCATAGGTCCAAGACCCCAGGCCCGTGTTGAACCCGGGATTCTGTACGACGTTGCCGGCGCTGGGACTACGGCACACGCAGGTGTGTGTGGAGAAGTTGCAGGTCAAACCAGACGAGCAATCCGAGTTGACGAGGCACTGCACGCAGGAGCTGTTGTTCAAGCACTTCGGAGTACTGCCCGTGCACGCATTCGGGTATGTGCATCCGCTGCTGTTATTGCATGTAGCGGTATGGCAAGCGTCCGGAGCAGTGCAGGTCACGGCCGGGTATGTGCATCCGCTGCTATTATCACATGTAGCGGTATGGCAAGCGTCCGGAGCAGTGCAGGTCACGGCCGGGTATGTGCATCCGCTGCTATTGTTGCATGTGGCGGTATGGCAAGCGTCCGGAGCA
>PMKP01000434.1:14572-25011 GCA_003157775.1 Myxococcales bacterium
AGCGTCCGGAGCAGTGCAAGTCTTCGTCGTGTACGAGCACAGGCCAGTGCTCGAATCGCATGAGCCGGGGGAGTTATGGCACGCGTCCGGAGGACTGGTGCAGGTCACTGCCGCGCCCGCGGTACATACGCCCGATTTGCAGGACTTGGGGTTGCAGGCGTCGGAGCTGCAGCTCGTATTTTCTGGCGAGTTCGGGTATGTGCATGTGCCCGTGCTCGAATTGCATGTGCCCGGGGTGGTGTGGCACGCTGGGGGAGTGTTACAGGACACTCCCGTTCCCGCGGTACATACGCCCGATTTGCAAGACTTGGGGGTGCAGGAGTCGCTGCTGCAGCTCGTGTTGTCTGCCGACTCCGCGTATGTGCATACGCCGGTGCTCGAATTGCATGTGCCCGGGGAGTCATGGCACGCCGGGGGAGCGTTGCAGGTCACTGCGGTTCCCGCGGTACATGTACCTCCTTGGCAAGTCTTGGGGTTGCATGCGTCGGAGCTGCAGCTCGTGGTGTCAGGCTTCGCGGGGTTTGAGCAGACCCCGGTGGTCGCATTGCAGACGCCGACAGCATGGCACTGGTCCGAAGCCGTGCAGGTTCCGGCCACACAGGCTCCCGCCGAACAGGTGGCACACCCAGAACACGCGGTCCCGGTGTTCTGCCAGGCGCCGTTGCCATCGCAGGTCTGGGGCTGGAGCCCGTTGCACTTCACCGCAGCGGGCGCGCAGACTCCGCCACAGGCACCGGAGCTGCACACGAAGGGGCACGCAGTGCCGTTGTTCACCCACGTGCCGGTGGCGTCGCAGGTCTGCGGCTGAAGATCTTTGCACTGCACCGAGGTCGGTTTGCAGACCCCCGTACAGGCGCCCCCACTGCACAGATATGGGCATGCGGCTCCGCTGTTCACCCACGCGCCGGTGGTGTCGCAGGCCTGCGGCTGAAGGCCGTTGCATTGCTTGGTCCCGGACTGGCAAGCGGTGCAGCTACCACCGCTGCAGACTGACGGGCAAGCCGCACCCGAGTCTACCCAGGTGCCGGTGTCATCGCAGGTCTGGGGCTGAAGCCCCTGGCACTGCTTCGATCCCGGAGAGCACACGCCGCCGCAGACTCCGCCGGTGCAGACGTACGGACACGTCGTTCCTGTATCCTGCCACAAAGCATTGGTGCCGCAGGTTTGCGGCTGCGAACCATTGCACCTCATTGTCCCGCTCGGGCATGCACCCGAACAGGCTCCGCTGGTGCAGCCATTCGGACAGACCGTCCCGGAATTCTTCCAGTTCCCGGTCGCGTCGCAGGTCTGTGGTTGCAGCCCGTCACACTGTGTGGAATCTGGAGTGCATATCCCTGAGCAGGCTCCATCCGTGCAGACGTTCGGGCAGGCTGTCCCGGAATTCTGCCATTGGCCATTTGGATCGCATGTTTGCGGCTGCTTGTCGCTACATCTGGTGGCACTGGGCGCGCAGGCCCGGTCTGGCGGCGTGACGCCTGGCTCGTTGGCCAGGTCGAACACGGCTGGCCTGTCCACGCCGGCCACGCCATCGCCAGATGTGTCGAGCACGGCCATGCCGTCGCGGGGAGCTGCGCTATCAGAATTGCCGCCGTCACCACCCCCACCTGTTGCGCCGTCCTTTGGTGTCTGGTTGCCCAAGCCGCTGTCTGGTGTCGGATTTGGCGTCCCGCCCTCTGGTGTCTCGCCACTATTTGGGCCGGTCCCGCTAGACCAGCAGGTGTTATTCCAGTTGTCATTTCCCGTGTAACAGTAGTAGCCCGAAGGACAAGGGGATCCGGTCTTCGCGCATTGCAACGATCCGTTCTTGAGCGGCGACCTACAGCCCGTCAGGAACAAGACGCAAGCCACGGCCCCAACCCCGAGAAAATGACACAAGGAAACTCTTTTCACGATTCCCTCTCGGCACAAATGTGGCCAGGCTCCTACCACACCGAAGACGTCCCGTGCAAGGCGGGCGAACCGACGTCTAGGAGTGTCATCGATCGCACCGACGAGAAAACCGCTCTCCGCCCCCTGCCGTGGTGGGTCAGTCTGGCCCTGCGACCGGCGTCAGAAGCCCTTTCGAAAAGGGTTCTTCTGCGTCGGAGAACCCTCCCGGGGTGGGCCGCCGCGCCCGCAGGCGGGCCAGCCCGAGTCGGCGAGGCGAAAGTGGCCGCCGGCGGAGCGTCCTGAGAGGCGTGTCGCCACGGCTACGACCACGGCCAAGACGTCCGTCTGCCGCCCTTCCACCTACCGCAGCACCGCCACCCGCTCCCCGAAAACCTGTTCCAACTTGGCCAGCAGCTCATCGGCGGCGGCGACCTTGAAGTCGTCGCCTAGGTCGAGCACCGTTTCACTGCGCTGGGGAATTTCCAGGCGCAAGCGGGTGTGGCAGGGCCCAGGGAACTGGCGCAGCAGCTTGTGTAGCGTCGTGATCTGCTCATCAGTGACCAAGTCCGCGTTGAGCCGGATCTCCATCAAGTTGCTGCGTTCAGCGCGGATCGATGCGAGTGGCTTGGCATCCATGAAGCGCAGCCGCTCGCGCGCGCTTTCACCTTCGCCAAAGGGCGCGTCGACTGTGCCGGTAATCAACAACGGCTCGCCGCTGGTCAGCACGTCACGATAGTCGTTGAGCTTGGCCGAGGCCACGTGAAACTCAATGGTGCCAACCTGATCCTCCAGCTTGAAAAAGGCGTACTTGCCGGTCCCGTTCTTGATCACGCGCTCCTGGTACTCACCCACCACACCACCCAGAATCACCTCGGCGCGCGGGCCCCGTTCAGTGCAATTGGCGGTAGTCGCATTGGCAAAACGCTTCAGTTCGCCGCCAAACCGGTCCAAAGGGTGACCACTGATGTAGAAACCCAGGCTCTCCTTCTCGAATGCGAGCACCTGTTTGGGTGTCCATTCCTCACCCTCACCAAACACATCCTGATTGGGCGGCGGCGTAGCGGCCGTTCCACCCCCGAATAGCCCCAGCAATGATGTCTGCCCAGTGTCGCGTTCCTTCTGGGCCGCAGCCGCGCTCTCCTGTGCCGCAGCCACGGCGGAAAACAGTTTGGCCCGGCTGACCTCCTTCTGCGCCGCGATGCCATCGAAAGCGCCGGCCTTGATCAGCGCCTCCAGCACCTTGCGGTTCACCTTGCGCATGTCCACGCGAAGGCAAAAATCGGTAACCGACAAGAAGGGGCCGCCGCTCTTGCGCGCTAGGGTGATCATCTCGACCGCGCCCTCGCCCACGCCCTTGACCGCTGCCAAGCCAAAGCGGATGGCCTTGCCGCGCTGGTCTTTCGGCGCTGCCCTCTTCTTTGTTTGCACGGCCTTCTTCTTGCCCGGCTTGGGCGTGTCCTCGTCAATCTTCTCCTCAGGAACAACCGTGAAATCCGCGCCCGATTCGTTGATGTCAGGGCGCAGGACGCTGATCCCCTGCGCGCGTGCCTCAGCAATGAACTTCACCACCTCGTCGGTTTTGTCCTTGCCACAGGTGAGCAAGCCGGCGAAGAACTCCACCGGATAGTAGTACTTGAGGTACGCGGTCTGGTAGGTGAGCAGGCCATAGGCCGCCGAGTGACTGCGGTTGAAGCCGTAGCTGGCGAACTTTTCCATCAGGTCGAACACACCCTCAGCGACCTTGGCATCGATGTTCTTGGCCGCGGCGCCAGCCAAGAAGCAGGCCTTTTCCCCGGCCATGGCTTCGGCCTTCTTCTTGCCAATGGCCCGGCGAAACGAATCGGCCTGGCCCAGCGAATAGCCCGCCATGGCCGACGAGATCTGCATGACCTGCTCCTGGTACACGATGACCCCGTAGGTGTCGCGCAAGATCGGTTCCAGCACCGGGTGCGCGTACTCGACCTTCTTGCGGCCGTGCTTGCGCTCGACGAAGTCATCGAGCATGTGACCCTCGATGGGGCCGGGACGGTAAAGCGCACCCGCGGCGACGATGTCTTCGAAGCAGTCGGGCTTGAGCTTCTTGAGCAGGTCACGAAAGCCCGACGATTCAAACTGGAACACGCCGGTCACGTCAGCGGATGAAATCATCCGGTAGATCCCGGCGTCATCCAGCGGAATGGCGGCCATGTCGAGCGGCGCTTCGCCTCGCGCGGCCCGGTCGGCGTTCACCAGATCGACCGCAGTTTGAATCACGGTCAAGGTCTTCAGCCCGAGAAAGTCGAACTTGACCAGACCCACCTTGGCCACGTCGTTCATGTCGAACTGGGTGGCGATCACGCCCTCCTCGGGCCGGAAGCAAGGCACGTACTCCCACAAAGGCTTCTCGCCGATGACCACGCCCGCCGCGTGGATGCCGGCGTGGCGGTTCAGCCCCTCCAACTTCATCGCGATATCGAGCAGCTCGCGGTGCTCGCCCTGATACAGCGCCTTGAGACGCGGCTCTTGCTCGATGGCATCTTTGATGGGCGGCGACTTGCCCTGCACCGGCTCGGGGATCAAGGAGGCCACCCGGTTCTGCTCGGAGACCGGCAAGCCCATGGCGCGGCCCACGTCGCGGATGCAGCTTCGCGCCTTCATCTGGTGCATGGTCACGATCTGGCCCACGTTGTTCTTGCCGTATTTCGCGGTGACGTATTCGATCACCTCGTCGCGCCGGTTCATGCAGAAGTCGATGTCGAAGTCCGGCATGGACACGCGTTCCGAACTGAGGAACCGCTCGAAGAGCAGCTTGTTGGCGATGGGATCGATATCGGTGATGCACACCGAGTACGCCACCAATGAGCCGGCGCCGGAGCCGCGCCCTGGCCCGACTGGAATTCGGTTCTGCTTGGCGAAACGGATGAAGTCCCAGACGATGAGAAAGTAGCCGGCAAAGCCCATCTTCCGGATGACGCCCAGCTCGAGCGCCAGACGGGCACGATATTGATCGGGGTCCAGCTTCTGGCCACGGGCATGCAACTCCTGCAGGCGCTTCTCCAGCCCCTTTTGCGCCAGCTCGGCCAGGTAGCTTTCGGCGTCGTAACCCTCGGGGACCTGGAAGCGCGGCAGGTAGGTCTTGCCGAGGTCGAAGGTCACGTTGCAGGATTCGGCGATGCTGGCCGCGTTCTCCAGCGCCTGGGGCACGTCCCGGAAATGCATCGCCATCTCCGAGCCGGACTTCAGATAGTACGCGTCAGTGTCGTGGTGCAGCCGTTTCTCGTCGGCAAGCGTGCGCCCCTGCTCCACACACATCAGGATCTCCTGGGCGTGCGCATCCTGACGGTCGAGGTAGTGGCAGTCGTTGGTGGCCACCAGGGGAATTCCCGTGCGCGCCGACATGGCGATGAGCTCGGCGTTGACTTTCTCCTGCTCGGGCAATCCGTTGGGCTGGATCTCCAGGAAGAAGTTCCCCTTGCCCAGGATGTCCTCGTATTCGCGCGCCACCAGCTCGGCGGCCCCCGGCCCCGCGCGCAGGATGGTCTGTGCCACTTCGCCGCCCAGGCACGCGGACATGCCGATGAGCCCCTCGCGGTGCGCGCGCAAGAGCTTCTTGTCGATGCGCGGGTTGTAGTAGAAGCCTTCCAGGTAAGCCATTGAGTTGAGGTAGGCGAGGTTCTTCCAGCCGGCGTTGTCCCTGGCGAGCAGGACCAAGTGGTGGCTCTTGCGCTCTGTCTTCTCCAGCCGATCCGGGGCCACGTAGGTCTCGCAGCCCAAGATGGGCTTCACCCCATTCTTTTTCGCCTTCTCGTAGAACTGCAGGGCCCCGAACAAATTGCCGTGGTCGGTCATGGCCACCTGTTTCATCCCCAGCGAAAGCAGCCGGGGAAACAGCTCGTCGAGGCGTATGGCCCCGTCGAGAAGGCTGTATTGTGTGTGCAAATGGAGGTGTGCGAACTCGGCCATACTTCTTCGTCCCGGTCTACTCGCCTTGGCCGGCAAGATCAACGACGCGAAGCTATGCTAGCCTTCGGTCGCTGCCGATGGGCTCCTTCGCAAACCTCCCTGTCCGCGGGCGCGGGGCGCTGTTCGTCGCCTTGGCCACGGCATGCTCAAGTCGCGCTCTTCTGCCCTTGCCGGACGCGGCAACCATCGAAGCAGCTTCCATCGAGGCCACAACTGACACGGTGGCCATCCCGCCGCACGGAAGCCGGCTGCTCGTGTTCTATTTGCTGGGGCCGCAGGACGAAGCAGTGCCAGGCGTGGTCATGCATTTCTCGATCCTCGACGACGCGGACACGCCAGGCTCTGGGGGAGCGCAACTCTCGTTTTCCAGTGCCCTCACCGATGGCGATGGTGCGGTCACGCTGCAGGTCATTGCCGGCGACGGGGGAAGCGACCAGAAGCCGCTGACCTTCAAAGTGGAAGCCTCGGCAGAGGGCGTCGAGCATCCCCCGGAGATTCCGATCTTCGTCACGACCAGCGCGCTTGCCACTGTCGAGATCCTGCCCGTCTTTCCCGATCACTCGACTAGCGACGTCACCGCCACGAACATCTACTTTTACGACGACACATCGTGCGCGAGCGTGTCGCTGGCCCATCCCGCCCCTCCCATGCGACTGGTGCAAACCCTGTCTCTCGACGACCCGCCGGCAACCTTCACCAACGTTGTCACCAGCGGCGTCCACGCCATCCTGGGCCTGGCCGTCGACAACAACCAAAAGGTGGTGGCGCAGGGATGCTCCGACCTGTTGGGCGCTAGTCTCTCCTCCGCGCAGCCCATGCTCGTCCGGCTACCGCTCGCATGGATCTACCCTTCGCCCGCAGGCAGCTTTCACGCCGTGTCCCAGTTCTCCCTCGTACCCCCACTGCCAGGAACCGTGTCTGCCCAAGACACATGGAAAGACCTGTCCAGCGACGCCTGCGACCCGGCGCGGCTGTGGCTCGACTGCACCATCGACGCGCTCAGTGGCGACAGTGCAGAGGATCCGCTTGACTGCCAGCCGGTCCCTGGAGGCGAGGGGACACTCGGCGCGCTGCTGGCTGACCGCAGGGCTGCAAGCGGTGGGTCTTCGACCTGTGCGACTGAGCTCGATGGCTCGGGGAGGCCCAGCCTGGACGCAAAAGTCTATGCCCTGTTCCCCACCGCCTCTCTCGCTGCTTTGCAACTGAAGGAGCTGCCAAATGAACTCGGCAACGCCCTCACCAGTCTGACCGTTCAGTCGACACTTACCGTGACCGCAAACGGTCCCCCCAATGCGTTCAACATCGATCATGCCCTGACCGCCGTCGAGCTTCCCAACGCCGCCGTCCCTTCGTTGATGGCCATGACGACCCTGGCGCCCAGCGTGTGGGAAGCCGCGTTCGTGCCCGGCGTGTCCCAGGCCGGTGAACTCGACATCGGCCTTCACAGTTTCACGTTGCAGTTGGGATCGGCCGCTCGTTTCACTTTCGCCGCATCCAGTCTCGCACCGCGTTTGCGGGTGAACGTTGCGGACGTGAGTGCCTTCGTTGGGGCCCTGACGAACCTGGCGACGCGCAAGGAGAACGGAACGACACTGCTAGGCTGTGATGCTCTGGATTCGCTCCTGTGTAGCGAGGTGGGCCAAGCGCGCGGCTGCGTGAGCGCGGCCTGCCTGTCGGGTATGCAGGCTCTCATCCAGCGCCTGGATGCCAGCTTCGCGGCGCTGGATGGGCAGGATCTCGACTTCTTCTTGTCCGGCTTGGCCCCGATTGTCGATCGCGATGGCGATGGATATGCGGACGCGCTGGGCTCCAATACCGACGCGGCTGCTTCGTCGTCGTCCACCTTGGCAGGACCGGGCCTCTGGTTGAGCATATTCAAAAGCCGAGCCGGAACCACAAACGTCTACGGCTCGTGGACATCGGAACGCGCGTCCGCCCCCGGCCAATGACTGGCCCTGGCGGCACGTGATGACGCGATCCGGCGGCACCCCGGCCCCAGTCGCACCCGGCG
This sequence comes from Myxococcales bacterium, assembly GCA_003157775.1. Taxonomy (GTDB): domain Bacteria; phylum Myxococcota_A; class Polyangia; order Fen-1088; family Fen-1088; genus Fen-1137. The sequence goes on from PMKP01000434.1 coordinate 22,395, forward strand.
TTGCTGTCCGCTTTCCCATGTGAAAGCGCAGGCAGATTCAGGCGACAAGCAAGATGTGGGCATGCGCCAGATTCGGGTATAATGCGTGCCGTGCCTAGCGCACTCTTTCCAAGAGAAGCACCAGCCCCTGCGGAAAGCCGGTCAAATCCATTCTGAGCCTTGGTCATAGCCATGAAACATTCGCGCGTCTCTCCTTCCCTGCGGTCCTCGCTTTCCCTTCTGGTGTGCGGCCTGACGGTCCTTGCCGCTTCGGCTGTCCGCGCGGCCGAGTGCCCGGCCAGTTCGCCGGATCGAACCGAAGAGCGGCGAGCCCTGGCCAAGGAATGGTTCGCTCGGGCCGAGGCGGCCGAAAACGCCGGCAACGATGTCGAAGCCGTGCGCGACTATGCGTGCTCGATGAAGATGGTGGCCCATGCCTTCACCGCTTTCAATCTCGGGCGGGTCGCAGAGCGTTCAGGCGATCTCGAATTGGCCCTGAGGTCGTACAAAGCCTATCTGACCTTGAAGGCTGACGCTCCGGATCAGGACGAGGTGCAGACAAAGATCGGCGAGCTGGAAGCGAAGATCAAGGAAGTCAAAGAGAATATCGGTGGAGCAGAGCCAGCGGCCGCGGCACCTCCTCCCCCAGCCGAAGAGAAACCGGAAGTGCCCGTGGCACCACCGCCCGAGGAGAAACCCGAGAAGCCGAGCCCTATCGAGCCGCCGCCTCAAGTAAGCGAACCGGTCGCTGCAAGTCAGGGCTCCAGCCACGTCCTTGATTGGGTACTCGGAGGCGCAGCCGTCGCGGTCTTTGCCACAGCCTGGATCCCGAACGTCATGGCTCGCAACGACATGAACACTTGCAACGCCGACGCCGACAAGGTTCCCGCGCAACTGGCGTCGGCCAAAGCCGCTTGCGACAGTGCCAAACCGGAAGCGTACGCCTCGTACGTCATGTTCGGGATCGCCGGCGCAGCCGCCGCTACCGAGGTGGGACTACTCCTCTATCGCTACTTCTCCCACAGTGGCGGCAGCTCGGACGACACCTCGGTGAGCCTGGGTTGGTTGCCGGGTGGCTTGGGCTTGAGCGCACGCGGGCGCTTCTGATCGGTGCAGGGTTGCGGCCGCAGCGAGGCGTGCGAGTTCGACGCGATAGCGGCGCACCGCTGAGAACACGGAGGTGAGAGGAGAGGACACAGAGGGGACGGCTGGAGCTGAGTCGAGAGCGCTGATCGCCGAGCGGGAAGGCTTGCTGGCACATGCGCGGGCCTTGGTGGGCGTGACCTTGGCCGAGTTGGCCGATGGCCTGGGTCTGCCTGTGCCCGTGGGACGACTGCGCACCAAGGGCTGGTCAGGACAAATCATCGAACGTGAACTGGGGGCGGGCGATGGCCGCGGTCGTGGACAGGACTTCGCGGAGCTGGGCATCGAACTCAAGACCGTGCCGGTGGACCGCGCCCTGGTCCCGCGCGAGTCAACCGCCGTGTGCCAGATCGATCCCATCGTGATCGCCGGAGAATCCTGGGAAACCAGCTATCTGCGCCAGAAACTCAGCCAGGTGCTGTGGGTTGGGCTGGAGGTTCCCGACGATCAGGGATCGATCGGCGATCGCCAAGTCGTGACGGTCAGGTTGTGGACGCCCTCGCCCGATGAGCAAGCCCTGCTGCGCGCGGATTTCGAGCTATTCGTGCGCGCCTACTTCCGCCGCGGCCGGGGCGCCGCGATCACCGGCCACCAAGGGCAGGTCCTGCAGGTGCGCCCCAAAGGGCGCAATGCCGCCGACCGACGCCGGGCCTTTGGCCCCGCAGGCGAGCCCACCGAAATCGGCAAGTGTGGCTTCTACCTGCGGCCCGCCTTTGTGGCGCGCATCCTGCGCGCAAAATGACGCTCGCGTGGCCGGGCCGACGGACGTATGCTCGGCCGCGCCGGGTTGGAAAGCCCCCGGTGGAGCGCAATCATGAAAGATCGAGTCGTCATCTTCGACACCACCCTGCGCGACGGCGAGCAAGCCTTGCCGGCCAGCCTCTCAGTTCAGCAGAAGATCCGCATCGCACGGCAACTCGCGACTTTGCAGGTGGATGTCATCGAAGCCGGCTTCCCCATCTCGTCGCTGGGCGATTTCGAATCGGTCGAGACCATCGCGCGCGAGATCAAGGGCCCGATCATCTGCGGCTTGGCCCGCGCCGTGGAAAAGGACATCCTCACCTGCGCCAAGGCGGTCAAGCCTGCCGAACGACCCCGCATCCACACCTTTATCGGCACCTCGACCATTCACCGGGAGAAGAAGCTGCGCCGCACACCCGACGAGATCCTGGCTCTCATCACCCAAAGCGTGAAGCTGGCGCGCAGCAAGTGCGACGACGTGCAGTTCTCGGCCGAAGACGCCGGCCGCACCGAGCCGGAATTTCTGTGCCGGGTGGTGGAAACCGCCATCAAGAACGGCGCCAGCACCATCAACATTCCCGACACCGTAGGCTACACCACGCCTGAGATCTTCGCGGCGATCATCGACAATCTTATGAACAACGTGCCCAACGTAGACAAAGCCATCATCGCGGTCCACTGTCACAACGATCTGGGCATGGCCACGGCCAACTCCATCACCGCGGTCAAGCACGGGGCGCGCCAGGTGGAATGC
>PMKP01000217.1:0-180 GCA_003157775.1 Myxococcales bacterium
CTGGCCGAGGACATGCTGCGCGCCTTGGAAGCCAGCGTGAAGAAGCACGGCATCCGCTACTTCGCGCCGGAAAATGGCGAGCAGGGCATCGTGCACGTGGTGGGCCCAGAGAACGGACTCACCCAGCCCGGCATGACCATCTGCTGCGGCGATTCTCACACCGCCACCCACGGAGCCTTT
>PMKP01000217.1:279-5100 GCA_003157775.1 Myxococcales bacterium
CTACATCAACCCCGACGCGGTCACTTACGAGTACCTGCAGGGCCGCACCTACGCGCCCAAGGCCGAGGCATGGGAACGCGCGCGTGCCTACTGGGACAGCGTGAAGAGCGACGCCGACGCCCACTACGACGACGTGGTGAAGTATCGCGCGCAGGATATCGAGCCCATGGTCACCTGGGGCATCACGCCGGGGCAGTCAGTCGCGGTGGGTGGAACCATACCCACGGCCGAAGCCTTCCCTGCCGACGAGCGCGAGAGCGCTGAGGAGGCTTACCGTTACATGGCGCTGCAGCCGGGCCAGCCCATCAAGGGCCAGAAGATCGACGTGGCCTTCATTGGCTCGTGCACCAATGGGCGCCGCTCTGACTTCGAGGCGGTAGTCGAAATACTGAAGTCGGGCCGCTACAAAGTGGCGCCGCACGTGCAGGCCTTGGTGGTGCCCGGGTCAATGCAAATCAAGCGGGAAATCGTGGCACGTGGTTGGGACAAGATCTTCACCGCCGCAGGCTTCCAGTTTCGCGAGGCTGGTTGTTCGATGTGCCTGGCCATGAACCCCGACAAGTTGAAGGGCACTGAGCTCAGCGCCTCGTCATCGAACCGCAATTTCAAGGGACGGCAAGGCAGCCCCACCGGGCGCACCCTGCTGATGAGCCCGATCATGGTGGCCGCGGCTGCCATCGCTGGTGAAGTGGCGGACGCACGCCAAGTGTTTGGTATCCACAGCTAAACGCGAGGAGATCTGTGATGGACGACTCGAAGCGCATAGTAATCAAGGGACAGGGCATTGTTCTGCACGGCAACGACATCGACACTGATCGCATCATTCCCGCGCGCTACCTGCGCACGGTCACTTTCGATGGTCTGGGCGACCATGTCTTCGAAGACGATCGGGCCCAACTGAAACAGCAGGGTCGCGTGCACCCGTTCGACGAAGCGAAGTTCCGCGACGCCAGCGTGTTGCTGGTCAACAAGAACTTCGGCTGCGGCTCGTCACGTGAGCACGCGCCCCAGGCAATCAGTCGGTGGCGCGACGGCATCCGCGCCATCGTGGGCGAAAGTTTTGCCGAGATCTTCTTCGGCAACTGCGTCTCGCTGGGCCTGCCCTGCGTGACAGTGGATTCGGCGTCGATCGAGGCGTTGCAAAAGGCGGTAGCCGCGGATCCAACCGTTGCGGTGATCGTCGATCTGAAGGACAAGATCGTGAGCATTGGTGCAGTTCGCGTGTCGCTGCGCATTCCCGAGGGTGTGCGCCAGCAGTTCCTCGACGGCCGCTGGGACACCACCGGCGAGCTACTCGCCAATCGCGCCGCCATCGTCGCACTGGCGAAGAAGCTGCCGTACTTTGCGGGATTCTAGCATCTAGGGTTCCAGCAGCCTACGCACCAGGGACTCCACCTGGCGCTGGGTGGTGGCCTGGTCGCCCGAGTTGTCGATGACCTCGGTGGCGGCCCGGCGCTTTTCCTCCAGGGGAAGCTGGGCGCGCATCCGCGCGCGGACCTGGGCAAGGCTCCAACCCTCGCGGGCCATCACTCGGCTCACCTGCTGCTCCTCGCTGGCGATGACCACCACCAGGCCGTCGAGCTGACGGCACCGGCCGGTTTCGACCAGCAAGGCGGCCTCGAGAAAGGCGAGGCGAAAACCCTGTTGTCGGAACGCATCGGTTTGCTCGCGCACTCGCTCCATGATGCGCGGATGGGTGATGGCCTCCAGGCGTGCGCGGCCGGTCGGGTCGGCAAAAACCCGTTCCGCCAGCTTCTTGCGATCGATGGCGCCGCTCTGGTCGACGACCTCGGGCCAGGCAGCCACGATCTCAGCGTGGGCGGGCTGTCCCGGCTGCACAACCTGGCGGGCCAACAGGTCGGCGTCGATGACCGGCACGCGCAAGTCGCGGATCATGCGCGCCACGGTGGATTTGCCGGTGCCAATGCCCCCGGTGAGGCCGACCAACTTGAACATGCGGGAGATTCTAGCTTTTTCACCACAGAGAACACAGAGGCCACAGAGGCCGAATGAAGAAAAGGAGGTTGGCTCCCGTCAAGGCCACCCTCCGCCTCTTGTCCGACCTCCGTGACCGCTGTGCCTCTTTGTGGAAAAGGTGTTGGTGTCTTTCGCGTAGGAGATCCCGTAGACTTGAAAGGCAGCGGAAATGCAGGAGTGCACGAATGGCACGGCAAAGCGCAGCTACACGACGCCGCGAGATTGATGAGTGGCAACATCTGATCTCCGGCGATCCGAAGATTCTCGGTGGCAAACCAGTCATCAAGGGAACCCGCATGTCCGTGTCCTTGGTGGTGGGCGCCGTGGGCGGCGGCATGACTGTCGACGAGGTGATGCACGAGTACCGTCTGACCCGAGCACAGGTGCTCGCGGCTCTCACCTATGCTGCCGAAGTCGTCGGCGAGGAACGGATTGTTCCGCTTCTTCCTTGACGAGAACATCCCCCGCCGGATTGCCGAGCGGCTCAGGTCAGAGGGGCACGACGTCGTCGAAGTCACTGCACAGCCGTTTCGCGGCAGCCCGGATGATTACCTCTGGCGGCACGCGGCGGCCGAGCACCGAATCTTCGTGACCCGCGACATCGGAGCGACAGCGTTGCCCATTCGACCAGCACCTCTGGCGATCATTCTGCTTCGCGGACCTGAGACTCTCACCGCAACACATCTCGACGCCATGTTCGCGGCCTTCTGGAACCACGTTGAACAAGAACAGCTTGCCGGCCATCTTGTTTCGGTGCGGCCCGGCGGGTATCGCATGCACCGCATACGCGTGTGACCGAATCGGGGTACGAGTTCCGCGACAGGAAGCTCGACCTTGGTAAGGTCTGATAGAAGTCACGGCACAAAGCCGGTCGACGTGTAGATGTAGCCGCCGGAGGCCACGGCGACGAGCTTCGTGCCGTTCGATGATGACGCCACGGCCGACCAAATCTGCGAGGTGCCTCGTTGCGTCCAGGTAACGCCGGAGTCAACTGACGTGTAGATGTAGCCTGGGGTGTTGCCGGAGGAGGATCCATAGCCCGCGGCGACGAGCTCCGTGCCATCCGATGACGACGCCACCGACTTCCAGTTCTGCGAGGTGCCCCGTTGCGTCCACGTAGCCCCGGAGTCTCCTGACGTGTAGATGTAGCCGCTGGCTCCGACGCCGCCGACCGCGGCGACGAGCTTCGTACCGTCAGATGACGACGCCACTGCCCACCAGTATTGCGGAGTAGCGCCCTGCTGCTTCCACGTAGCCCCGGAGTCTACCGACGTGTAGATGTAGCCGTAGCCGGCTGCGACGAGTTTCGTGCCGTCCGCCGCCGACGCCACTGCCCACCAACCCAGCGGAGTGCCCCGTTGTGTCCACGTAGCTCCGGCGTCTACTGACGTGTAGATGTAGTGGTCGCCCACCAAATAGTGCGACACGGCGACGAGCTTCGTGCCGTCCGCCGACGACGCCACGGATGTCCACGCGTTCGACGTACCAGTCTCCGTCCAGGTTGCCCCGGCGTCTACTGACGCGTAGATGTAGTCGCCGTTGGTGACCGCGACGAGTTTCGTGCCATCCGCCGACGACGCCACGGATGTCCAGTAGTTCGACTTGCCTGTTTGCGTCCAGATCACCCCTACCATCGGAACACAAGCTCCTGTCCCGTCGTCTAGTTGGTCTGCCGGGCAAACGCCGGTGCCGGACATGCTCACGCTCGCGCTGCCACCTGGCGTGGCGGAAAAAGTCACAGTCCCCGTGCGAGCGCCGGCGAGCGTAGGCGAGAACACGACGCGCACCGTGCAGGCCGCGTTCCCGGCAAGAGCCGTGCTGCCTGACAGGCAATCGCCGGCACTCCCGCTTTGGACCGCAAACTCGGCGTTGTCCGGACTTACTGTAATGGCGCCGCTCGTTCGCTGCCCGGTGTTCATGATGGTGAAGCTCACCACGTTGCTCGACTGGCCGACTACGAATGGGTCGAATTCCAGGCTCAAGACGGATGCCGACAGGCTTGCGGGCGATGCGCACGAGCCGGCAGCGCAGGTGCCTCCGCTCGGACAGGTGGCGCCACTGGCCACGCAGGTATTGCCCGCGCAGCAGCCACCAGCCGTGCAAGCACCCCCGGCACAGCAGGGCTCACTGGGACCGCCGCAAGCAGCCGCAACTGGTGCCTCGGGGGCAGTGTCGCCCGGAGTGTTCCAGGCATCGACAGCGGCGTCAGACAGCTTGGCAGCGTCCGCCATTCCTGTGCCCACGCCACCAGCATCGGTAGTTCCGCCGGCGCCCCCGTTCGGAACGAGTGCGTCCATCCCGCCAGCCCCTCCGGTGCCAGCTCCACCGTCGGTTCCAGTGTCGGTTCCGCTGTCCAACGGAACATCGGAACCAACATCTGGAGCGATCGGACCGCTAGAATCAGAAAGTGGCACGGCCGTTTCTGCGACGTTGGCACCGCCACCTGAGTCGTAGTCGTTCACGACGCTGCTGAGATCACCCACAATTTCCGCATCCTGGCCTCCATCGACGCCGGCGTAGTTGCTCAAACTCAGGTCGTAGCACCCGACCAGGGAAAGGACCGAAGACAGGGCGAAGAGATGCCGCGCAGACCAGAGGGAATTGTGCCTCGCGCTTGGCATTTGTTTTCTCGACCTCTGTCCAGCGAGACTATTGTCGGCGTCGGCGGTCCTCTGGGCCGATCGCAGCAGGGAAGAGAAGCTGCGGCTCTCTCGTGGCATCGCTCGATTCCCGTGACGCATATCCCCTGAGACTATCACCTACAGCTCTTGCTAGCCCAATCCCGGTGGGGCTGGTGGGGCTAAACCACCCTCGCCGTCAAGATCTTCGGTACACTGTTGCCAC
>PMKP01000177.1 GCA_003157775.1 Myxococcales bacterium
GGCTGCGGGCTGCGAGGATCGCTCCTATCGCGAGATCGGCGCGCAGATCAACACGCTCACCAAGCCTGGTGGCGGTCCCCCAGCCGAGGCTATCGCCCAGTTGGCTCGCATAGGTCGCCGTACTCTGCCTCAGATCGAGACAGCCCTGCACACGGCTTCGCCACGTGGCAAGAGCAACCTCATCATGGCCCTAGATGCCATCGGGGATCCCGAGGCTGCGGCCATCCTGCAACACTTCGCGGTCTACGACGCTAGTGCAGAGGTGCGCACCGCCTGCGAAGAGCTGCTGCAGCGCTGGGTCGCCGCCGGCGATCGTCGCGCCGGCCCCGCGCGCCAGGCGCTCGCGCGGGTGAGTGAGAAGCGGGCCAAGGGCGAAGTGCCCGAGTAGGGGCGACGAACGGGCGACCGCAGGTCGCCCCCATACGGGCGGTCGCCCCGGCCCGCGGCCGTCGCACTATGGGATGGGTATGTTTGGCTCCGGCGGCGCCGGTGGCGGCGGAGGCGGTGGCGGTGGCGCCGTTGGAGGTGGCACCGATGGCGGTGCGGGTGGCGGCGCGGGCGGCGGCGCCGGCGGTGCCGGAAGCGCAGCCGGCGGCGGGGGTGCTCCTGGCGGGGCCGGAGCCGGAACCACTGGTGGCGCTGGCGTGGGTGGCGGGGGCGGCGGCGGCGCTGGCGGCGGGGGCGGCGGCGGCGCTGGCGCTATGCCTCCAGTGGTGGGCGGCGGCGTGGGCGGCAGCTCGGGCGGGCTCACGCACCCTGAGAGGTCAAAGATCATGAACTCCAGCGCCTTCTCTTGCGCCGAGAGCACGGTTCGAGGGGAACAGCAGGTGGGAAATACTGTGCTGCCCGTGGATGGATCTCCTGGGAAGCCGGTGGATGCGGAATCGCTCACGTGCAAAGCGGTATAGACGAACTTCCCGCATTGGGCTGCTTCGGCTGCGGCTATCGGAGTGTTGAACGAGAAGTAGTGTGTATATTTCGCCGCGCCGGTCGGAGCTGCGGTGTTCGCGGGCTCGTAGATCCATCGCTGTGAGGGCGGCTTGAATTGGTCGATTGCGGTGTATTTCACGTAACTTGACAGCGTCAGGTGCCCCTTTGGGGTGTTTGGGTCCGGGTTGACGCTCGCCATCCAGTCGGCAAACGCGATACCCTTGGGGAATGATTGGTCGATGAGGGTGTCCCGTGAAACCGAGCCAATGACCCCGCCATTAGTTGCCGGATCATACCAGGTTGCCACTTCTTCTCCGAAGGCAGAAGCTAGGCCCGTGAAGGAACGGATCCACGCCCAGTGAAAATGCTCGGCAAACACGCGGCCACCGGCATTGACGTAAGCCGCCATTCGACCGACTGCGGTTGGGTTTGAAATGTACGTCTGGCCCGATGGGGGGTCCTCCCTGGACCCGCCACAGTTCAGCAGGATGACGTCGTACTGGTTCAGGGCACTTGCGCTGTTCGGGTCCTGGGTACCCCAAAGATTGGTCGTTGCATCCGGATAGGTTCCGATTGTGCCTGTGACTGGATCCGCCACCTGGTTGCATGTGTCCGGACTCTTCGACTCGTTGTACAACTGGACCGAGCCCGAGCCGCCTGGCAAGGAGAATTCAGAGGCATCTACGCCTATCCTGCGAAGCAGGCATTGCAGGCGCTCGGTAGCGGTCTTGTCGGCACTTTGCGCACCGCCAGCCGCGATGGCGATCTTGGGCATGCTGGTATATTGGCCGTTGTTGTCGCCATCGTGGATGTTTCTTGGCAGGCGCAACAGCCTGTCAGGCGGCGATGCATCTGTCGGCTGGTCAGTGATCGGATTGTCGGCACACTGATGGGTAACCATCGAGGCAGAGATGGTTACCTGGCGCCGCCACTTACCCAGTTGCATGACCAGCGGGAAATCGGTGCCCCAAGGAATGTTGTTGAGGACAAAGCGGCCGCTGGCGTCGGTCAAAGCCGTGGCGATGGGCTGACCCGATACCTGAGCGTCGCAAGAGGCGCAGGTGACACCCGTCGGGATCGCATCGAGCGGCGCGTTCGGTACGGACACGATCACGTTGTAGAGCGGATTGATACCCGCGGGATCGTACACCGTGCCGCTGATGCTGGTTGTGGCCCCACCGTCGCAGCGAACCTGCTTCAGGCACAGGTTGCCGCAAGCGTCGCAAACATGGGCTGTGGTTTCCCCGCAGGGCAAGCCGTTCGCGCATGTCGGCGGGCAGCTCAGCGTCCCGCCGCAACCGTCACCGACGTCGCCACAGTACTGCTGCACGCCGTTGGCGTTGTTGCAGGTGGTCTTTTTGCAATCAGGCCCGCCCACGCACACGTTGTTGCTGCAAGTCCAGTTTGTGCCCGCAGCCGAGCAGTCAGTGCCGCAATCGAGCGAGTGACCACAGTTGTCGCCCACCGTTCCACAGTACTGGCCGCCCGTGGCCAGTTTGCAGGCCAATGGGGTGCACTTGTCCTTCGGTCCCCTGCACAGGCCGGTGTCGCAGACCCACCCTGGGTTGTTGCACGTGGTTCCGCAATCCACCGATGATCCGCATGTGTCCCCGAGCAAGCCGCAGTATTGGTCGTTGTTTGCGGTCAAGCAGGCTAGCGGGGTACAGTTGGCCTTAGGCCCTGCTTTGCACAGGCCGTTGTCGCACTCCCAGTTGTCTCTTGAACAGGTGGGTGGGCAGCTCACTGTCGATCCACACCCGTCCCCGATGACACCGCAGTATTGATCCCCAGACGCGGTGGTGCAGGTGGTCCGCACGCAGTGGGCGTCGGGCCCGGCCTTGCACAGACCGCCGTCGCACACCCAGCCTGCCTTTGGGCAGGTCGTGCCGCAATCGAGTGTCCCGCCGCATGCGTCGCCGATAGCCCCGCAGTAATTGTCCACACTCGTCGGCACGCAAGTCAGCTTGGTACAGCTTGTTTTGTTGTTGCACATGTGATTGTCGCACGTCCAGCCTGCTGTGGGGCAGGTCGTTCCGCAGTCGAGCGATCCACCGCAACCATCACCGATGAGCCCGCAGTAGTGGTCGCCGCCCGAGGTATCGCACGTTATCGGAGTGCAGATAGGCGGCGCTCCCTTGCAAATTTGGTCGGTACCACAGGTCCAGCCAGTCGGACAGTCATTTCCGCAATTCAGCGTGCCGCCGCACTTGTCGCCCACCGTACCGCAGTAGTGGTCGCCGCCCGAGGTCGCGCATGATAACGGCGTGCAGACAGGAAACGCCCCCTTGCAGATCTGGTCGGTACCACAGGTCCAGCCAGCCGGACAGTCGTTTCCGCAATTCAACGTGCCGCCGCACTTGTCGCCCACCGCGCCGCAGTAGTGGTCGCCGCTCGAGGTCTCGCAGGTTATCGGATGGCACCACGGATCGTGCCCCTTGCATAGATTACTTTCACACACCCATCCGGCAGTCGGACAATCCGTCGGACAGACCAACGTGCCCCCGCATCCGTCCCCGACCGTGCCACAGTACTGTCCGCCGCCTGCTGTGTCACACGTCGCGGGCGTGCAGTAGGGCGGTGCCCCTTTGCATATCTGGTCGGTACCACAGGTCCAG
>PMKP01000109.1 GCA_003157775.1 Myxococcales bacterium
GGATACTGGATGGTGATGGGACGCCGGAGCATGTGCGACAGGGTGACGGACAGACCCTGCCAGAACGTCTGCACGACGTCGTTGATGGCACCGAAGTAGTTGCGAACCGTTTCAGGCATGGATTGTAGTCAGCTTGGGTCACCAGTTTGAAAGGTCCACCCGCGCGCCCTTGACCTGCGCAATGTTCTTGCGCGTGCGCAGGGCGAATTTCACCAGCAAAAGGGCCACGCCCAGGCTCAGCACCACACCGGACACCAGGTGCACAGGCGCAGGTACCATCACCCAGAAAAGCGTGAAGATGAAGCAGGCGAACGCACCGGGAACCAGGTACTTCCAGCACAGGGACATCATCTGATCCACGCGCACGCGCGGCAGGGTCCAGCGCAGCCAGATGAACAGGACGACCAGGCCCCAAGTCTTGACCGCGAATACCAGCATCGAAACCGACTGCCAGCCGAACCAGATCAGAGTGGGGAAGACGTCGGTGCCGCGCGCCTGGTTGATCATCTCCACCGACACGCCCGGGATCTGCCAGCCGCCCAGGAACAGGGTGACCGCCAGCGCGCCCATGATCCACATGTTGGCCCACTCGACCATCAGGAAAAGTGCGATGCGGAAGCCGGAGTACTCGGCGTGGTAGCCCGCGACCAGCTCGGACTCGGCTTCGGGCAAATCAAAGGGCGTGCGGTTGCCTTCAGCCAGCGAGGCGGTCACGGCGATGAAGAACGCGACAAAGGCCGCCGGGTTCTGGCACGCAAACCACTGCCACGGCCAGCCGCCCTGGGCGCGGATGATTCCCTGCATGGACAGCGTCCCGGCCATCATGACTGGCACCATGATGGCGATCCCGGCAGGAATCTCGTAGGACACGACCTGGGCCGCGCCACGCACAGCGCCGAAGAGCGCCCATTTGGAATTTGAGGCCCAGCCCGACACCAAGATCCCGACCACAACGAAGGCGCTGGTCGCGGTCAAGTAGAACACGCCCACGTTCAGGTCCGCCACAACCACGCTTTCCCCAAAAGGCAACACAACGAAGGGTAGGGTCAGTCCGACCATCGAAAAATAGGGCGCGGCCCGGAACAGCAAGCGATCCGCCTCGGCCGGGATTAGGTCCTCTTTGAAAAGCATCTTGAACGCATCGGCCACCCAGGAAATGAAACCGAAGACGCCCGGGCGGTTGGGGCCGATGCGGCTCTGCATGCGTCCCGCGATACGCCGCTCGACCCAAGTCGTCACGCCGGCAAACACGGCGGTATAGAGCGAGACGATAGTCCCCTCGACCAGCAAGATGACCCCGTACCAGGTCTCGCGATACGGGCTGTGCCCGAGGTCCCAGCCCAGCCGTTGGGCCACGGCATCGAGAGCCTCGGGCCGGTTGAACGGCAGCATGAGCAGGAGCACCAGATAGAGCAGGAAGGGCAGCGCCAGCATGAAGAACAGCGTGGTCGCCAGCGCGGTCTTGGGATAGCGCCTGNNTCCCTGCGACATCTCCTCGATGATTCCCATGGCCATGAAGCTGCCGGTGCGCACGCGCACCCGATAGGCATTCTCCGACCCGTCGGCCACGACGTAGTAGCACATCTCGCCGCGCGCCGATTCCACCCGCGCCATGGCCTCGCCCGGCTCGGGCTTCGGCTTGCGCGCGACCTTGGCCATGATCTCGCCCTCGGGCAGCTTGTCCAGCGCCTGGCGAATGATCTTGGAGGATTCCAGCATCTCGAGAACCCGCACGGCGTAGCGATCCCAGCAGTCCCCGACCGCGCCCATTTTCCCCTGCCCGATCGGAACACCGAACTTGAATTCGGGATAGGCGCCGTAGCCGAGGTCGCGGCGCGTATCCCAGGAAATACCCGAGCCGCGCAGATTGGGGCCGCACAGCCCGTAGGCAATGGCCTTGTCGCGGCTGATGACCGCGACGTTGGCCAGTCGCTTGACGTAGATCTGGTTGAGCGAGATCAGGCGATCCCATTCTTGGACGTAGCTTTCCAGGTGATCGAGGTAGCGCACGATCTTTTCCCGCCAGCCGTCGGGCACATCGAACGAGACGCCGCCGATGCGCGCGTAGTTGAAGGTCAGGCGCGCTCCGCACAGCTCTTCCAGAAGGTCATTGATGGCCTCGCGCTCGCGCAGGGCGTGGGTGAGCGGCGTGGACGCGCCGATATCGGCGGCCATGGAGCCGACCGCCACCCAGTGGTTGGAAATGCGACACAACTCACCTGCGATGGCGCGCAGGTACTTGGCGCGCGGGGGAACCTCGAGCTTGAGTAGCCGCTCGACGGCCATGGCGTAGCCCTCATTGGCCAACATGGCGGCCAGGTAGTCGATGCGGTCGGTGAATGGCATGTAGCCGGGATAGCCGACTGTCTCGCCGATCTTTTCCAGCCCGCGGTGCAAGTACCCGATGTCTGGGATTGAACGCCGGATGATCTCGCCATTGGTTTGCGTGACGAAGTCGATCACCCCGTGAGTCGACGGGTGCTGCGGCCCGAAGTTGATGACGATCTCTTCGTCCGACGGGCTCATGCGGCGAAGGATTCGCCGTTCGACTGGCTCAGCCACTGGGCTCCTCCTTTTTCGCCGGAGCCGAAACCGTGGCCGGAACCGGAGCCGGTGCCGGTGCCGGTGCCGGAACCGGGGCCGGGGCCGGTGCCGGAGCCGGTGCCGAAACCGGTACCGGAGCAGGCGCTGCCGCCGCAATGGCCTTGCGTTCTTCTTCCACCTTCTGGGTGAGCCTCACCAGGGGATCAAACCGCGTGTTGGTGACCCCGTGGTACCCGCCTGCCTCTTGATAGTCCTTGCGCAAGGGATGGCCGATCCAGTCGTCGGGTAGAAGGATGCGCCGCAGGTCCGGGTGGCCCGTGAAATCAACCCCCAGCATGTCGTATACTTCGCGCTCCAGCCAGTTGGCCGCCTTCCACACGCTCTCGACCGAGGGCGCACAAGGCTGGCTGCGCTCAGTCTCTACCTTGAGCACGAGCTGGTGCCGGTGCTGCAGCGAGAACAGGTGATACACGATCTCGATGAGGTTGCGCGCCGGCCAGTCAATGCCCGTGACGTCCTCGCAATAGTCGAAATCCAGCCCAGCCTCCGCTTTGGCGAAGCGGCAGATCTCGACGATCTTATCGGCCTTGACGGTCACGAAAGGATCGATCTTCGCCTCGGTCAGTTCGCCCACGGCGTCGCCGAACTTGGCCTTGAGCTTCGCGTGGATATCTTGCGCGGTCATGCTAGGTGGCCCCGCTCTGCGGCCGGCGCTTCTCGCGCCACCAGCGCTCACTCATGATGATGTCCTGGATGCGCATCAGGCCTTCGGTCAGGGCCTCGGGCCGGGGCGGGCAGCCGGGCACGTAGACATCCACCGGGATGATCTTGTCCACCCCCTTGACCACCGCGTAACTGCACTGAAAGAGCCCGCCGCAGTTCGCACAGGATCCCATGGCTAGGACGTACTTGGGCTCGGCCATCTGGTCGTAGAGCAGCCTGGTTCGCTCGGCCATCTTGTAGCTGAGCGTGCCGGCGACGATCATGAGATCAGCCTGGCGCGGGCTGGCCCGAAACACGGCGGCGAAGCGGTCCAGATCCGCGCGCGGTCCCCCGGTCTGCATCAACTCGATGCCACAGCAGGCGAGCCCGAAGAGCAAATAGTGGATGGAATTCTTGCGTGCCAGGTTGACCAGGTCGTCGAAACGGTTGGTGTTGGTGAGCAGCACGCCGACGCCCGGGCCTGCCTCTACGATGCGTGTGATTGCCATCGATGGTTCCTAGCCTCGGTCGCCTCTTGCTACGCTGGCCGACGGCTTTTCCGCGGCAGACAGCTTCTTCACCCATTCGAGATCGCCATGGGCCCAGGCCCATATGAGGCCGATGAGCAGGATGACCGTGAACAAGACCAGCTCAATCAAAGCAACCCAGCCGTTGCCCTTCTTGGTCCATTCCGCGTAGACCACCACAACCGGAAACGTCAGCGCGATGTCGACCTCGAAGATGACGAAGGCCAACGCGATCAAATAGAAGCGCGGGTTGAAGTTGTACCAGGCCGCGCCCACGGGCCGCTCGCCACATTCATATATGGAAACCTTATTCGCGTTGGGAAAGCGCGGCCGGATGATGGCGCCTATCAGAAGCGCCACCAGGGCGAAGAGCACCGCGACTACCGCGAACGTCAGCACTGCGCCGAATTGGAAGCCCATGAATTCCTCTTGCGGTAATGCTTCGTGGCCCGGGTTCCCCGGGTGCGACCTATTTATAGGTCCCGCCCCCTGGGGTCAAGTGCGCCAGAAATGGCAGGGCTGTCTCAGCTTTTCGAGGGTACGTGGTGATATGACCGAGGCACTGCCCAGGTTGCGAGCGGCGAACCGCGCCGCGCACAGCGGCACGTGAATTGCTTTGTCGATGGTTCATGAGGCGACCAACATCTAGCATATCAATCGGGATGGCGGTCATTGCCTCGGCTGGCATAGTTGCGACGGGATGTGGCGACAGCGGCGGTCTTCAATCTGCCAGGACAGACGGTGGCGCGTCCGACGCTGCGGCCAGCCTGGGCGGTCAGGCCGGCTCCACCTCAGCCATGGGCGGGACGGCCGGTACACCGGACACAGGCGGCGTGGCCGGGACCAAGGGCACCGGCGTGACAGGCGGGTCAGTGGACACAGGCGGCGCGGCCGGGACCAAGGGCAGCGGAGGCGTGGCGGGGTCAGGTGGAATGGTCGGATCAGGTGGCGCCAAGGGAGGCAGCGATGGCGGCGCCGATGCGGCGGTTGACGTTTCGACCTCGGATCGCGGCGGGACGGTCGACGGAGCAGCCGATGCCGGAGCCAAGGATGGATCGGCGTCCGAGACGCCGGCGCTTCCTGACTCGTCCGTCGCATCTGACGGGGCAGTGGTTTGCGGCCCTGTATGCCTCATGTACTGTGCCTATGGAAACGTGCTGGACGAGAACGGCTGTGAGCTCTGCGCCTGCAACTCGCCGCCGCCGTGTCCCGGAATGAAATGCCAGGCATGCACCTACGGCTACGTGCGGGACACAAACGGCTGTTTGACCTGTACCTGCGCGCCAGGCCCGAGCGTGCCTTGCAGCCAGATCCCCGATCTGCGCGTGTGCGAGGCCAGCACCCACTGCCGTTGGCTTACACCCGGCTGTGCAATGGGAGGAAACCCGCTGGCCGAGTCCGAGTCAGGCTGCTACGAACAGGTTGATTGCTTCACCACAAGTGACTGCTCGGAAACTGGCTCGACCTGCGTCGATCGCACGGTCGCTCCGCCGGGAGGCCCGGGCGGCGACTGGTGCGGCATGACGGTGCGCATCTGCCTTTGAACATCTACCGGCGCGCTGGGCAATTTGGATCGCGCTGAGTTATGCTGTCTTCGGATAGCGCGATGACTGAACCTGAGTCCCCCTCCGGGCCCCCAAGCGATTCGCCTGCTTCCGGCCCTGTGCCACGGCCGTCACGCAGTGGCCCTCGCTACGGCAACGAAGCGATTGCCCCGTACTTCTTCCTGATCATTTTCGGCGCTGCCCTGATCGCGGTGGGGTACGTGCTTCTGCCTTTCCTGGGTGACATGGTGATCGCCCTGGTGGCCGTGCTGCTCTTGACCCGGCACTATGAGCGGCTGCTGCGTGCGCTGGGAAATCGGCCGGTCCTGGCATCGGGCCTCACCGTGGCGGTTCTGGTGGTGGTGGTGGCCGTCCCGGTGGCCCTAGTGGGCTCGGCCCTGCTGGCTGACATCCGGCGCGCGGCCGTGACCTGGGGCGGGCCCGAGGCATATGTCACGCTTAACGACTGGACCAGCGAAAATGGCCGGGTGGCGCGCGCTCTTGCGAATTTCGCCCAGCGCACGGGTCTGCCCATCTCGCCCGAGGCCATCGGGGATGCTGTGGTCGATGCCGCCCGCGCCCTGAGCCAGGGCCTGTACAAGCGCGCCAACTCGTTCGTGTCCGGTGTGTTTCAGTTCGCCCTTCACGGAGTCATCACCCTATTCTCGATCTTCTACCTGCTCATACAGGGAGAAAAACTGCGCACCTACTTGTTTCGCCTGTCGCCCTTGGCAGGGGACGAAGACCAGCTCTTCCTCAACAAGCTGGGCGAGGTGGGACGCGCCATCCTGATCGGCAACGGCATTGGCAGCTCGCTGCAGGGGCTAGTGGCTGGCCTCGCCTGGGCCGTGGTCGGACTGTCATCGCCCGTGTTGTGGGGCCTGGTGATGGCGGTGGCGGCGTTCCTTCCTTTGGTGGGCGTGGCCGCGGTGGTGGTGCCCGCGACTTTCTACCTGTGGTTCGCGGGCCGGCATTTGGTTGCGGTGGGCTTCTTCATCTTTTGCATGGGGCAGTCGTTCTTGTTTGAATACGGCCTCAAGCCGCGCCTGATGGGCTCGTCTATGCGCATGAACAGCCTGCTGGTGTTCCTCAGCCTGTTGGGCGGGATTCTCGGTTTTGGCGCGCCGGGAATTCTCTACGGCCCACTCATCATGACGCTCTTTCTGGCGGTGGCGCAGCTCTATGAGACACGCTACCAGCAGCGTATTGCCACGCGCCTGGCGGGCGGTGCGCCGGCTGAGGGTGGATTCGGCAAGCCCTCCGGATCCTGAGAAGAATCTCTCCTGGCCACGCATCTTGCGGGCGGATTGCCGGGTGCGAGCGTCGTCCCTCTATTTCTTGTCTTCGCGGGGCTTCTCCTCCGCGGGCGGCTCCGACTCTCTCAACTTCTCCAATTCCAGTGGGTGGCTATGCTGCATCTCCTCCTCAGTCATTTCTCCGGTGAGCCACACCTTGCTCATGGGCCAGACGTCCGGACTGAAGATGACGGAGTATAGGTGCCAGATGATTATGGCCAAGAAGGCGAGGGTCGCTTCATAGCCGTGGATGGCGGCGGCAACGTCAATGCCAAGCTTGGGTACATGGCGCATAGACCATCCGGGGAACCAGAGCAGGAACCCGGTCAGGATCATGATGAACGAACCCCAAACCACGGCCAGGTACTCGAACTTTTCGATGAAATTGAATCTCGCGTATGCGGGACGATCTTTCGATCGACCCAAGTTGAAAGCGATAAGTTTCCGGAAATCCTTGTAGTCCTTGGTTCTCGGCAGCATCTCCCCGAGGTCTTTGCGCGCTTGCCTCGAGGCCAGCACGAAAACGGTGTGCACAACTGTCAACGCGATAAGCACGATCGCCGCGCCACGGTGGATCAAACCGCGCAATTCGAAGCTGCCGGGCGTGTGGAAGATGGCTTTGAAGAAACCGGACTCGGGAAAGAGGATGGGAAGCCCGGTAAAGATCAGCGTCAGGAAACACAACATCATGATAATGTGCTGAACCCGGTAGCTCAACGGAAAGCGGAGGTATACCTTTCCCGCCCGTTTGTGTCTGGTTTCGGGGTTCTTGCCCTGCAGCCGGGCAAACAGCCGGCGCGCGTAGTGGCTGAACAGGTCGAGGACGATATACCCGACAAATCCCCCCACTAGCCCGACAATCAGGATGACGTAGCCGAGCTTGATGAGAAACACCAGCGGGTTGTCTCGCAACGTCTGGTACTGATGGATCTTTCCGAGAGTCAGAAAATGGCTGGAGCCGGAGTGGCAGTTGCCGCAGGTTTCGCCCAGGTTCTTGGGGTTGACTCTGGACTTCGGATCGCTGGAAGGCAGGATGTCGTGGGAGCCGTGGCAGCTCGCGCAGTTAGCTGCACGTTTGTCGCCGAAGCCATGGGCAATTCCGTGGAAGCTGGTCTTGTAGGTTGCCTCGCGGTTTGGCGGCATTTGATACCGCGAGCTCAATAATGCGTTCTGGTGGCACGCGCTGCAGGTCTTGGTTACGTTCCCTGAATAGACCGGCGAGTTGGGGTCGTCGTGCTTCTGGATGGTATGTTCGCCGTGGCAATCAGAGCAGGTGGGAACGTCCTCGTTGCCTTTGGCGAGCAATTTCCCGTGCACGCTCGCCTGGTAGGCCTCCGCGATCTTCTGGTGGCATTTCGAACAGGTCTGCGGCAGCTTGTAGCGGTCGACGTACGATTCCTTTTTTGAGACTTTGGCGATGTCGTGTTCGCCGTGACAGTCGGTGCAGACCGCGGCGGGCAGATTGGTGAATGCCTGGTTGAACTTGCCGTGAATGCTGGAGGCGTAGGCTTTTACCCGGTCACTGCTCTTCATTTGCCACGACTTGTCTTCGCGGTCCACGTGGCATGAGGAACAGGTCGCGGTGACGTTCTTGCGAGAGACTTGGGATTCGGTTGCGGTTGGCGACAAGATGCGATGGGAGCCGTGGCAGTTCTGGCACAACGGCGCGCGGGGGTCGTGTTTGCCCAGCTTGGCCACGCCGTGCACGCTCTGGCGATACAAGAGGGGGATGCCTTGGCTTTCCGCCTTCACCATGTTGCTCTGATGGCAGAGCGAGCAATCCACTGGAGCGAAAGGTTTGTGCGCCGTACGGCCCTCCGGAACCTCGGCTGCTGGCTCGATCTTGTGGCAGGCCGTGCATCCGACCGCCTGATGGGGCGTGCCCTTGAATAGCTCAGGCGCAGCGGCCGCCAACTCCTTTCCGTCAGTTTCCGTCTGATCGGTCGCATGGCACTGTGCGCAGGTTTCGTCGTCGAGCTGCTGCGCGCGCGCGGGTGAATTCAGCCCGAACACCAGTAGCCCTAGGGTGGTCAAGAAGAACGCCGCCGTGGGCATCCGAAGGCAAGGGCAACGAAAGCGACGGCACGGCTGGCGCGAGGGCGCGGATGGGCGGCTCGCGACATGGGCAGCTTCCTGCGCAGGTTGGAGCATCGACTCGATATTAGGCCGCGCGCGCAGGCCTCGCGCAAGAGAAAAAGGGGACTTCATTCGTCCCGTTTCGGAGCGTTTAATGCGCAAGGGCGATATTCCCGATGGCGCAGCGACGCTGCGAGCGCGCGCACTGGCCGGGCGGCCTCCTGGTGGCCAAAGAAAGTGATACGATTCGAGCGACATGCTGACCGACTTCTCCAAGCGCAAATAGACGCGAGGCTGGACAGCGGCAATGGATCAAGCCAGCATCAGTAGCAAGCCTCATGGGTCTCACAATGAAAGAAATCCGGTGATGCGTCTGCTTGGTATCGCGATCCTGGCTGCGGCCACCGCATGCAGCACGTCCGCGTCGCCGTCGGCAGGCACCTTCGCCTCGGTGAGCGCGGGTGCATACCACACCTGCGGGGTTAGGACCGACGGCACCATCGCCTGCTGGGGCGACAACGACTACGGCCAAGCCGCGCCGCCCGGGGGCATTTTCACCTCGGTCAGCGCCGGGGGGCGCACAACCCTCACCAAGGTTGAGCGCCGACGAAGGTTGAGCGCCGACGGAGCGCCGTCGGAGACGCAGTGTGTCTCGAAACGGGACCTGAGAAGCCCCGGCAGCGGGAAAGTGTCCACCGCAGTGAGCTATCACGAATTCTTGAGCCGGGTGTCGTGAGGTAGGTCACCGCCTGCAGTGATGTTAGTGCAATCCCGCAAGGCAATTCACAACCCGCGAGGTCGCTGCAAATGAGAAGTCTTCGTCGTCTCTTTCTAGGCATGGCCGCAGTAGTTTCTTTGGGACTCGGATGCACTTCGACAAACGAAGGCACGCCCGCAGCGCAAGGAGGTAGCGGCCAAGGGTCAGGTGGAAGCAGCTCAGGCGGCACGGTCTCCACCGGCGGCTCGGTTTCCACGGGTGGCACGGTTTTCACCGGCGGCTCGCCCTCCACGGGCGGCACGGTTTCCACGGGCGGCTCGGTTTCCACCGGCGGCACGGTCCCCAAGGGAGGCACGGTTTCCACCGGCGGGGCGGCTCCCACGGGCGGCACGGTTTCCAAGGGAGGAGCGGTCTCCACCGGCGGCTCAGAAGGGGGCGCGGGTGGCGGCGCCGGCGGCATTGGCGCGACTGGCGGCGCGACCGGGAAAGGCGGCTCCTCGGGCAGCGGCGGAGCCGGCGGATCTGCTAGCGGTGGCTCCGGTAGCGGCGGGAGTGGACCCATCCCGGACGCTGGCCCGGTGGATCCCAACAAGAAGATCACGGTTTGGATGGTTGGCGACTCGACCATGCAGAACTGCAGCGGAACTGGCCAGTGCGGCTGGGCTGCTGAATTCCAGCAATACTTCAACGCCAACGCCACCATCTCCAATCAGGCACGGGGTGGCCGAAGCATCCAGACCTGGATTTGGGGCGACCCAAACGTCTCGAAAACCGCCGCAACCGACGCGAACGGCGATTGCCAGGTCATTGATAAGACGACCTACTCCGATAACTTGACGACCATGCTCGATCCTACGAAAGGGATGCAGCCCGGCGACTGGGTGTACGTCGCGTTTGGAATCAACGACGGAACCGCCACGTGCAATCGGCATGTCAGCACGACCCTCTTCCAATCTGACCTTGACTTCATGGCGAAGACCATAAGGTCCAAGGGCGCGAACCCGATCTTCGGTACGTCGACCAGCGGCCAATCATGTTCTGGCTCAACCAACGTTGCCAACCGTGGATTTGGGCCAGAAACCAAGGCCGCTGGCACCGCCGACAACGTACCGGTTGTCGATCTGACGACGCTCTCGGTTGCTCTGTACAATAGCCTCAAGCTCTGCCCGGGCGGCAGCACGACTTTCTGGTTCGACGGTACCCATTTCAGGACAGAAGGCGCCACCGACGTAGCGGGAGTTGTGGCCCAGGCCTTGAAAGATCAAGGCATTGGTCTGGCTGCCTATCTGAAATAGTTCATTCACGACCTCAACGCGGGCGCGGCGCTATCAGCGCGGCGCTATCGACGTGAGCAGATCCGCCACCGCGGCCAGCGACGGCAACTGCCAGTCTGCGGCAGAAAGATCGAGCTGTCGGGTCTGATCGTTGGGGATCGCAACGGCTCGCATCCCCGCGGCCTTGGCCGCTTCCAGCCCGTTGGGAGCATCCTCGAGAACGAGGCAGGCAGCCGGGGAGCATCCGAGCCGGCGCGCGGCTTCGAGAAACACGTCAGGCGCAGGCTTGCCGCGCGCCACCTCCTCTCCGCTGACGATCACGCTGAACCGACCCGCCAGCCCGACCGCCAGGAGTGCTGCCTCGAGGTAGCGTCGCATCCCGCTCGAAGCAATGGCCTTGTGCAGACCGCGCTGATCGATCACATGCAGGAGCGTTTGGAGGCCAGGCATCGCCCGGATGGCGCCGGCCAGGTGCGCGATCTGGTGGTCCGTCTTGGCCTTGCCCAGCTTGGCGGGAGAAGCGGTCAGAGAGAACCGTTCGACAAGAAGCCTGGAGGTCTGGTCCAGGCGCAGGCCCAGCAATCGATCGAGAGTGGCGGCGTCGATCTCGACTCCCCATTCGCGCAGCACCGCTCGCCACGAGGCGATCGAGTGGGGCTCGCTATCGACCATTAGGCCGTCGAAGTCAAAGAGGATGGCCTCAATCATCGGTCCTTGTCCTTGCAGTTTGGGGTAATGGTCTACCGCGCGGAGTGAGACGTGGCAGGAATCTCGGGCACAAAGCTGCCCGTGGTGGTGTGCTACTTCCGCGCCGTCACCGGCGCCGGGGTGGTGCCCGCGTCTTCAGCCGCCAGCTCGGCCAGCACGCGCATGGCGGCCTCGCGGCGGGCGTGCCGTCGGTCGGCGGTGACTGGGGAGGGAGTGACGCCGGGCAGGCGCGGGTCCTCTTGGTCTTCCTCTTCTTCGGCTTGGCCACCCATGGTCGGCTTGCGCCTGGCCTGGGCAGGCGCCGAGTTGTGACCGTCTGACTGAGACGCGACGCGGCCTTCTGCCGCTGCCAGTGACTGCAATGGCAATGGGGGCGTTGTCTCCCTCGGGGCAGGCTCGGGCACAGACTCCCGGAATATTGG
The DNA here is from genome assembly GCA_003157775.1 of Myxococcales bacterium. Lineage (GTDB taxonomy): Bacteria > Myxococcota_A > Polyangia > Fen-1088 > Fen-1088 > Fen-1137. Next base: position 11,811 of record PMKP01000109.1, read on the forward strand.
GATCACCTCTTTGAGAAAGTGGTCACGCTCGGCTCGCTCCTTGTCGATGACGTCCTGGAAGATCGCCTGCATCAGCTCGACCACGCGGGCCGGGTCGGTCCGCGGTGCGACCTGGGCGATCACATCCGAGAGCGCCAGCCGGAACTCCTCGGCGCTTTGCGTGCGCTGCTGCCGGTCGGGGGCCAGCGCCCGCAGCACGACCTTGTCCAGCTCCGGCGCAATCCACGGGGCACGCGACGACGGCGGCATGGGCTTGGGATGGCGAACCAGCGCCAGGCCAGCCCCTGGATCCAGGCCTGAAATGGGCAAGTACTGTTGCCCGGTCAGCAGCTCCCACAGCACGATGGCCAAGGTGTATACATCGGTGCGCGCGTCGGCCACCTCGCCTCGCGCTTGCTCGGGCGCCAGATAGGCGGCTCGGCCGAACACCACCCCGGGCTGCGTCTTCTCCTCTTTCAGCTCGCTGCGCGCCAGCCCGAAGTCGGTCAGTTTCACGTCGCCGTTGTAGCCGAGCATGATGTTAGGCGGCGCGATGTCCCGGTGGACCAGCTTGAGATTGCCGTAGCCATGCACGTAGGCGAGAACTCGCGCCACCTCACGCGCCACGTGCAGCGCGACCTCGATGGGGATGCGCTGCCGCATACGCACGCAACGGTTCCACACCTCACGCAGATCCTTGCCCTCGACCATCTCCATCGCGATGTAGAATTCCCCATCCACCTCGCCCGCGTCGAAGGTATTGACCAGGGCCGAATGGCTTAGGCGCAGCACCACCTTGGCCTCGTCGAGAAAGCGCTTGGCCTTGCTCGGATCGCCCCTTTCCGACAAGACCTTCTTGATCACGCACAATTTTTCGAATCCGCCGATCTGACCCAGGGCTGCCATGTAGATTTCGCCCATCCCACCCTTGGCCATCGGGCGCAGCAGCAGGTACTTGCCGAAGCGGCGTGGGAAGTATGAACTCATGGCGCGAAGGTCATCTAGTTTCCCCGGCGCTCGACCAAATCAAGGTTCTGGCGCGCGGTCCGGTTGTCCGGGTCCAGCTTGAGCGCGTCCTCGTAAGCCTTGCGCGCCTCGCTGAACTTTTCCAGACGGAAGTAGGCGTCGCCCAGCACCACCCGCGCTTCCGCCCCAGCACCTGCGCGGACACCCTCGCGCGCCCGATCAACCGCCTCTTGATACTCGTGCTGCTGAAACGCGATCTTGGCCAAGCCCACCAATGCGGGCCCGCGAGTCTTGCCCGCGTGGAGCAGCTGCTCGAACGCCGCGCGAGCCTCGTCGAAACGCTGTGCCCGCAGGAAATCACGACCGTCCTGCAAGAGCTTGCGACTTTCCGCCTGGGACACACTTGCCGAGCTGCGCGCTGCTCTGAGGCGTGGGCTGGCTTCGCGCCTGGGATTCTCCTCGGCGGTGGCCGGCTCGGCGGTCCCCTGGATCTCTTCCTCAACCGGCTTTTCCGCGTCGGAGGTGCCTTGCGTGTCCGAGGCCGACGCTGCATCAACCGAGACCAGGGACGGCGCCGGCTGTGCCATCACCACCAAGCTGTCGGCTTGCGCGGCCCCGGCCCCCGCCGGGGCGCGCGCATTTCCTCGCGCCACCAGCACAAGCGCCAGCGCCCCTAGAGCGGCCGCCGCCAGCACCAGCCAACGCCAAGACCTGGCCAAGGCCCGCAGGCGTCCCGGCAGGACGAGGGATTCCTGGCTGGACAACAATTCGTCACCCCGCGCCTCAGGGGCCGGCGGTAACGGAAGCAAGACCGGCGCCGGTGTCACCGACAGGATAAGCTCTACCTCGCGGATCTGGCGGGCAAACTCGGCCATGCTCTGCGGCCGCTGGTTCGGATCGCGCGCCATGGCCTTGTCCACCAGTGCCACTACCGGCGCGGGAACGTCTGGCCTCAGCCCGGCGATGGGTTGGGGCGGCTCATTGGCCTTCTTGTGCAGGATCTCCATGACGTTCTCGCCGTCATAGGGGGGAATCCCGGTCAGCATCTCGTACAGAATCGAACCCGCGGCGTAGATATCCGAGCGCGGGTCGGCGGGATGGCCCGCGGCCTGCTCGGGAGCCATGTATTCGGGCGTGCCCATGGCCACACCCGGGCGGGTCAGGCGCTTGCCGACGCGTGGGCCGTCGTCGACGTCGTCGCTCTTGGCGATGCCGAAATCCAGCACCTTGACCAGATCAGGTGCCGCGGCGATAGCTTCAGCCGCCGGCTGGGCTCCGTGCCCGTCGGGTGTGCGCGCGCTCGCCGGGCTGACCAGCAAGATGTTCTCCGGTTTGAGATCGCGGTGGATGACGCCCGCATCGTGGGCTGCCTGCAATGCCGCACACATCTGCTCGGTGATGCGTAGGGCGTGGTTGACCGCCAGCGGCCCCTCGCGGTGGATGAACAAACCCAGCTCGATCCCCTCGATGTACTCCATCACGAAGAACAGCGAGCCTTCGGCGGTGGTACCAAAGTCGGTCACATTGACCACGTTGGGGTGCTCGATGCGCGAGGCCGCGCGCGCCTCGCGGCGGAAACGCTCGACCAGATCGGGCGTGCGCGAGTAGGCCGGGTGCAGGACTTTGACCGCCACCCGCTTGCCGATCTCGATGTGTTCGGCCTCGTACACCCGACCCATGCCACCCTCGCCGCGCAGTCGCTTGATCTGATAGCGCCCTTGCAGAAGGGCGCCCACCATGCGCGACCCCTCTTCGGAAAAGCGACCGCCTTCTGATGGCACATCAGGATTGTCGCGTCGCCCGAGGAGCGCGGTGTCGGCTCGGTCGGCCTTGGCCTGCGCCGAGTCAGGTGAGCGCGCCGGGGCCTGCGAACCCTCGCCCGCCGTCTCCAGCAGCGCCGTCGCGCCAGCCATGAGAGCCTGCCGCTCTTCTCGCTCGCGCAGGATGATGTCCCCGAACAACTCGCGCATGAAGTGCGCCACCTGATGCCCATCCATGGCGGGGGCGGTTCTGGCCAGGAAGGCGGCCAGATCCGAACGCAACTCCTCGCCGGTCTGGTAGCGGTCTTCGGGCCGCACCGCCAGGGCCTTCATGGTGATCTCATCCAGCTCGGGCGGAACCCGAATGGCGCGTTTCGAGGGCGGCATGATCTGCGGGTGCCGCACCCGTTCCAACAAATCGTCCTGTTCCTCCCCCGCTGCACCTGGGGGACGCGCGCCGGCGGCGAAAAGCTGCCGACCAGTGAGCAACTCCCACAAGATGACGCCCGCGGAGTAGATGTCGCAGCGACCGTCGAGCGTCTCGGCACGCGCCTGTTCCGGCGCCATATAGCTGACCTTGCCGAAGATCACGCCGGGCGCGGTTTTCTCCAGCTTCAGGGTGGAAGTGGCCAGGCCGAAGTCAGTCAGCTTGACCTCACCAGAGTAGGAGAGCAGCACGTTGGGCGGCGATACGTCGCGGTGGACCAGGCGGAGCCCTTCGAACCCGTGCGCATAGGCCAAGCCCCGCACCAGCTCCTTGACGATGTGGGCGGCCACCGGCAGCGGGAATGCGATGCCTTTCTGGGCGCAGCGGTTCCACACCGCGCGCAGGTCCTTGCCCTCGACGAACTCCATGGCGAGATAGATTTCGCCATGTACTTGGCCGGCGTCGAATACGCCCACCAGGTTTCCGTGGGTGAGGCGCACCACCACCTTGGCTTCGTCCTTGAACCGCTGCACGTAGCTCCTGCCCGCCAGGTGAGGCAAGGCGGTCTTGACCACGCACAACTTCTCCAGGCCTCGCTGGCCGTGCACCGCCAGATAGAGCGCTCCCATGCCCCCGCGAGCCAGGGGCTTGACCAGTGCATACCCGCCGAAGCGTCGCGGAAAACCGTCCATGGACAGCAGTGTGCTCGCTTCGGATGTTATTGGAATTAGCCCGAAATTCCTAGGAGCGTATGCGGAAAACTTCGTATCAGCGCAGACACACGGCCAAGACCTGCTTGATGTCAGTCTTGCCGGCAATAGCCTTCTCAATGCCGTCCTGGAGCAGGGTGGTCATGCCCCCAGCCGCGGCCAGCCGACGCACCTCCGCAAGCGGCGCGCGCTTGGCGATCGCATGCTTGATCTGGTCGTCGTTCACCAAGAGCTCGTGCACGGCAAGACGCCCTTTGTAGCCGGTCTTGCCGCAGATCTCGCATCCCGCGCCCCGCCACAGCTTCATCCGGCCGTGGACAAAGCCCCGACGGGCCGCCTCTTCCTCGCCAAAGGCCTGCACGATCTCGTCCACTTCGTTGTCGGTCGCGTCGCACTGTTCGCGGCACTTCTTGCACAGGGCGCGGGTTAAGCGCTGCGCCAGTACGCCCAGCAGCGCGTCGGCAAAGCTGAACGGGTCCAGCCCCATGTCGATGAGGCGGGTGATGGTTTCCGGCGCGCTGTTGGTGTGCAGGGTGGAAAACACCAGGTGGCCAGTGAGCGACGCCTCAATCCCGGTGCTGGCGGTCTCCTTGTCACGCATTTCGCCCACCATGATGACGTCCGGGTCGGCACGCAGAAAGGCACGCATGGCCGAGGCGAAATCCAGGCCGATCTTGGGCTGTACCTGGACTTGGCGCAGACCCGCCTGGGTGATTTCCACGGGATCCTCGGCCGTCCAAATCTTCATGTCGGTGGTGTTGATGGTTCCGATCGCCGAGTGCAAGGTCGTGGTCTTGCCCGACCCGGTGGGCCCCACGCACAGGACCAGGCCGTAGGGCTTGCCTAGCAGCTTCCTCATCTCGTCGAGGTTGCGCTGGCTCATGCCCATTTCGTCGAGCGGGATGGGCTTGGAGGCCGCCAAGATACGCATGACCACGTCTTCGTTCCCGTTGACTGTGGGCAGAGTGGCGACACGCAGCTCGATGGTCCGGTCGCGCATGCGGAACTTGATCTTTCCGTCCTGGGGCTTGCGCTTTTCGGAAATGTCCAGCTTGGCCATGATCTTGAAACGCGCCACCAGGGGATTGCGAAAGGCGGGCGGAATGTCCTGGTAGCGCACACAGTCGCCGTCGATGCGGAAGCGGATGCGGGTGTTCTCTTCCTTGCCATAGGGCTCGACGTGGATGTCGGACGCCCCCCGCTGGAAGGCGTCGATGATGATCTGGTTGGCCAGCTTGATGATGGCGCTATCCGACTCCTCACCTTCTTCTTCATCGTCGCTGGGCTCGTCGACCGCGCCTGTGCTTTCGTCGCCAGACAGCTCCCTGAGCAAAACATTGACGTCCGGCCGCAGACCGTACGAGTACTCGATGCAAGCGGCGATCTCGTCCTTGAAGCCGACGTGAAAGACCACCTCACGATCCGCCTCGATGGCCCGCAGGGCATCGCAGCGGGAAAAATCCGTTGGGTCGTCAATCACCACGACAAGCTGGGGGCCGCGCCGCTCGATGGGCGCCGCACCCATCTTCTTCAGGTAGTCGTGGCGCAGGCGGTTGCGCAAGTCTTCCGGGATCTGTTGACTGCTGGTGAAGCGGTAAAAGGGCGCGTTGTAGTAGGTCGAGAGCGCCTTCTCCACGTCGGCGCGATTCACCCCCGCCTTCTCGACGAGATAGCGGGCGGGATCTTGATCGGCTTGCTCCGCCAAAGAAAGCGACTTGCCCAGGGTCTCGAAGGGCAGAATGCCGGCGTCGACAAGGTAGTCCCACTTGCCAGCCGGCTTCTTCACTGCACGCTCCCGCGAGGCAAGAACCGGCCTAGCCGCGGGCACAGGCGTTCCATTTGGGGGTTCGACCGCCGGCGCGGGCCGAGTCGTGCGGCCTCGCGAAGCGTGGGGCACGGGCGTGCCTGAAGCGGGTGTCTGCGCGGGCGCCTCACGCAGTGCCAAGAAACCCGCCAAGGATCCCGCCATGGCCCGGCACAGATCGCTGACGTGGACCAGATCGCGCGGCACGAAGAGCCCGGATTCATCCTGGCGATTGACCACCAACATGACACCGAAGGGCAGATCGCCAACCAAGAGCGGTGCCACGATGGCGCCCTGGATGGTAGTTCCCAGCCATCGGTCCAGCCGGTCGTCGGGCCGCAGGCGCGGATGCAGACGCAGAAGCTCGTTCGCGTCGTTCAGGTTCTTGACGGCAAGCGGAGCCTTGGCGGCGTAGGCGAAGCCGATCACGTTGGTCGGATCGCGTGGAAGGCGCAGCTCGCGCACGGAGTCTTCCACCCAAGCCACGGCCCGCAACTGGCCCTGGGCATCAGACATGAACAGCGTGGTGCGTTCCGCACCGAAGAAAGCGCTGGTGCGATCGGTGGCCTCGAACAAGAGGTCATCCAGGGTGGCGACTGAACCGATGTAGGCGACCAACTCCGCCAGACGCGCACGCTTGTCTGCCTGGCCGGACTGGTCGCCGACTTGCTTGAGCCATGTGGCCGCATCCATAGGACATCATCTACATCGTCATCATTGCGAGCGTTCCTGAGTTGAAGCCGGCTCGCGGGAGCGTTTGCCCACCAAAGACCACCTACGCCTACCTCTGCATGGATCGCGTGGGGAGCCCGCCGGCTCTGCCGGCGGCGCACCATCGCGGGAGGGCATGGGAACCCTTTCAGGGTTCCCATGTAAATAGTCGGGAGCCTTCGTTCTGCGCGTCCGACGTGGTAGCTTGACTGTTTCCCAAACGGAACCAGACATTGATGCCAGACGAGAGCATCCTCGTCGTAGACGACAGCCCCACCATTCTTAAGTTGGTCGAGATGACGCTGGCCAAGGCGGGTTTCCATGTGTCGACCGCGGATTGCGGCGAGGTTGGCATCCTGGCAGCAAGCGAGAAGCCGCCGGACCTCTTGCTCCTGGACTACCTTCTGCCCGACCTGAACGGGGATGACGTGTGCCGGGCCATCTCGGGAAACGTGGCCCTGGCCACCGTGCCCGTGGTGGTGATGAGCGCCAAGGGCGAGGAGGCAGGCGCCTGTTTTTCCAGCCTGGGCAGCGTGGTCGATATATTGCCCAAGCCGTTTTCGCCGGACGCGCTGCTCGCGGTGGTCCACCACGCTCTGGAGAAGCGCCAGCGCCAGCCAAGCCCCGTGTCCGGCCCAGACAACCTGGACGTGGTCGGACTCTTGCCGAAGGCCGAGGAGGAAAAACCGGCGGGCTTGCCCATCGGTCCGGAGGGCGCTGCGCTGCTGGGTGATCTGGCGGTCGTATCCATCGCCGACGTGTTGCTCCTGCTACAAGACCGGCAGCATTCCGGTACGCTATGCCTGCGGGGCAAAGACGCGAGCATCGAGATCTGCGTGAACAAAGGCCGCATCGATTTCGCTGGCGCCCAGGGCGTGGCCGACGAGTTCTTGCTGGGACATTTCTTGGTGCGCGGCGGACAGATCGAGCGCGCCAAGTTGGATGACGTGCTGGAGGAGCGGCGCGCCGCTCCGGGTGGGGGGCTGCTCGGCGCCGATCTGTGCCGACGGGGTCTCATCACCGAAGTCGGTCTGAGAAGGGCCATGGCGCAACAGACCACCGCCCTGGTGTTCGAGGGGTTGCGCTGGGGCAAGGGGACCTTCTCATTCCACCCCGCGGCCGAATCCTCGCCGGCGGCACGCGAGGCGAGCCTGGGCCTGCCCATCGACGGGCTCATCATGCAGGGCCTCCGGCGCGTCGACGAGTGGCGCGTGATTGGACAAGAGATCGAAAACTTCGACATGGTTTTCGTGCGCAACGAGGACAAGATCGCCTCGTTCGACAGCCACTTTTTGCTGCGTGAAGAGGCGGCTGTGCTCGAAATCGTCAACGGGAAGAACACCGTGCGTGACATCATCAGCCTGTCCAAGATGGGCTCGTATGATGTGACCCAAGTGTTGTTCCGGCTCCTGCGCTGCAAGTTCATTCGCAGACGTGTGGCGCCGGTGGTTGGGTGATTGTGGCGGCGTCCTCAAACTTGGACGTGGTGTTCTTCCACCTGCGCGGCATGCGCTGCGCCCTGCCCGCCAGTGTGGTGCGCGAGATGCTGCCCATGCCCGGCCTCACGCCGGTGCCGCTCGCCCCACCGGTCATGCGCGGGATCGCCCCTTTGCGTGGCCAAGTCCTGCCCGTGCTGGACCTGGGGGTGTACTTTCCCCAGGCGGGCGAGGCGCATGGCGATGGCATGCCTGATCCCATGACCGCCGAGAGACTCATTTTGATCGAGACCGCACCCGACGCCAACACGCCGGCCATTTCCGCCGCGTTGGCCGTGGAACGTGGGGTGCGCTTGGGCCAAGTCGATGAGCAGCACAGCCGTCCACCGCCCCCGCGGCCGACCTTTCTGGCCGCCACGGTGCTCGACGCTGACGGCCCGGCCCTGCTGATCAACGCCCAGCAGGCCATTGATCACGTTCGCCACGCCATTAGCACGGTGACAAGCCCATGACCAGAAGCAGCGGATTGCAGAACCTCATCGACGTGATCAACGCCGCCAAGAACGGCGATCTGACGGTGCGCGCTGAAACTACCACCTCCACGCTGGCGCCTCTGGTTTCCGCGCTCAACCAGATGCTCGAAGCTCTGAGCCAGCACGCCAGCCAGATCGCGGACGGCGCCACCCATACCCTGTCAACCGCGGAAGCGCTCGAGCGCGCCAACCAGTTGATTGCCGAAGGCGTGTCTCGCCAGCAAGCGGCCATCGCCGAAATTGCGCGCAAGTTGAAGGCGCTGGAGGCGCGTTCCGACGAGATCGGCCAGATCGTGGAGTTGTTTGACGACGTCACTTCGGAAACCAATATCCTGGCGCTCAACGCGGCCATCGAGGCCTCACGCGCGGGCGTGCAAGGTAAGGCCTTCGGCCTGGTGGCCGAGGATGTGCGCAAGCTGGCTGAGCGCTCGGCGGTGGCCACCAAGGACATCGGCGCCTTCATCCAGAGCATCGTGAATTCCACCGGCGAAGCCAACCACATCATCGAGGAGATTCGTCGCGTGGCCGAGACGCTGGCCGCGTCTGCCGCTGCCGCAGGACGCGACACCGCGGCGCTTGCTGCCGCCGTGAAAGGGCTGACCCAGGCGCTGGCACGGCTTCGTTTCGCCGGCCAGGACGAGGCGGAGCTGGCGCGCGCTCTGCGCGAACGGCGTGCCGCGATCACCGACCTTCTGCAACCCCTTGCGTCTCTAGCCGACAACGCAACCACGCCGCTCGGCGATGCGCTACGCCGGGTGCTGGCCGCGCTGGCCGACGGCACGGACAAGAACGAGCGCTAGCTGGGTTCCTCTTTGCACCATGGCACCGCCCGCAAAAGACGGCACGGACAACGGCGAGCGCGGCCCGCTCGATGAGTGGAACCCGAGCGAGGCCGAGCTACTGCGCGGCTTGTTCCTCGACGAGGCGGACAAGCACCTGCGCCATATCGCGGAGGCGCAGCAGGCGCTGGCGCGCGCCGCGGAGAGTACCTTGGAGGTGGACCCCCAGGTCGTGGATACCCTGTTTCGCCATCTGCACACCCTCAAGGGCGCAGCGGGCTCAGTGGCCCACGACGCCATCGCGCGGGCTGCGCACGAGCTGGAAGAGCTGTGCGCCGAGATGCGATCCGGGAAGCTGGCGCCCACTTTTGGAATTCTGGAGCGTATCGACGAGGGCATCTCCGCGCTACGCGCGCTGCTCACCAGCGCCCGCCTGGCGGCCCCGCCTGCGCGCGGCGTCTATCCACCGGAAGCCTTGGCCGTGCCGCGAACAAGCGCGGACCGCCGACGACAAGCCGACCGGCGCGCCGTGGCTGATCGGCGCGGAAGCGGCGATGGCATGCTCCGGGTCGAGGCCGAGCGGCTTGATGTCCTGCTCGATGGGGTGGGCGATCTGGTCATCCTGCGCACGCGCCTCGATCGACGCGTGCACGAGCTTGAGAGCGTGCTGCGTGACCTGCGTGTCACCCGCAACACCATGCGTACTTCGCTGGGTGAACTGGGAACAGGCACGGGCATTGCCCCAGAGACGCGCGTGCTCGACCGCCTGGGAGAGGTGGAAGTCGGGTTCGCCAACTTCGCCTCATACCTGGATCGCACGGCCCGCGCCCTGGCTGCCGACGCGGGCACCATGCGCCAGGTCTCGGAGCAGCTTGAAGAGCAGATCCGCCGCGCGCGCCTGGTGCCCATGGAATGGCTGTACAGCCGGCTTGGCTCGGCCATGCGCGAGTTGGAGCGTACCTGCCGCCGCCCAGTGGAAATGGTAGTCGCGGGCGGCGAGGTCGAGCTGGACAAGAGCGTGGTCGATCAGCTCACCGACCCCTTGCTGCACCTCTTGCGCAATGCCCTGGCGCATGGAATTGAATCGCCTGAGGTGCGCGCCGAGCGCGGCAAGCCGGCGCGTGGACGCATTGACATCAAGACCGTGCAGGACGGCGATTCTGTCTTCATCACCTTTGAAGACGATGGGGGCGGCATCGACCGCGAGGCGGTCCGCCAGGCCCTGCTGCGCGCCGGGCGCGAAACCTCGGCAGGCCCGCTGGATGACAAGAGCTTGGTCGCGGCGGTCTTCGAGCCGGGGTTCTCTACCCGGCCACATTCGGACGCGCTGGCCGGCCGAGGCATGGGCCTCAACATCGTCGAGCGCACCATCGCGCACATGGGCGGCGAGGTGAAGCTGGATTACCAGGCCGGCGTTTTCACGCGCTTTCGCCTCTCGGTGCCGCTCAGTGGGACTATCACACAGGCCCTGCTGTTCAAGTTGGGCGGCCAAGTCTACGCCGTGCCAGCCGCGCACGTCATCGAAGCCCTGCCGGTAGGGCCCGACGTTCTGGCCGGCAATGCCATCGTGACGCCCATGCCGGCCAAGCATTCGGCCGGGAATGCACCCGCGCTGCCGCTGCTGCGCCTGCATGCCTTGCTGGGCGTCGAATTGCCCCCGGGTCGGCGCGCAGCGGCCTTGCACGTGCGCTACGGCGGCCGCGACTTCATCTTTACCTGTGACAAGGTCATTGGCCCGCGCACGGTCGTAATCCGTCCCCCGGGCCCCCTGCTGGGGCTGATTCCGCTCTATGCCGGGGTGACGGCTTCGGGAGCCGGCAAGGCGCAACTGGTGCTCGACTTGGGCACGCTCGCCGATGCAGCCTTTGGACCGCCACGAACCGCGGCGCCGGGGCCGCGGCGAGGGCAGCCGCGCATCCTCATCGTCGACGACTCGCGCATGGCGCGCGAAAGCGCCGCGCGCTTGCTCTCCGCCGGTGGCTACCAGACGGTCGCCGCAGAGGACGGCTGGGATGCGTGGGAGATCTTGGGCGAGCGGCGCTTCGACGCGGTGGTGACCGCACTGGAGATGCCACGCGTGGACGGGTTCCAGTTGATCGCGCGCATTCGCCACGAACCGACCCTGCGCGGGTTGCCCATCGTCGTGCTCTCGGCGCGCACCTCGGCGGCGACCCGCCAGCGCGTGCTCGCCGCAGGCGCCAATGTTTTCTTGCCCAAGTCGCGCCACAAACGCAGCCTGGTGGAAGCGGTCGCCTCCTGCCTGCGTGAACAAGCCTCGGCGCCAGCAGCGGGCGGGCGATAGTAGTCACCTATTCCTCACAGAGGTCGCAGAGATCGGAGGAGGAGGGCTGGAGTGAGCGGGAATCCCGACGACGAGATACAGGCATCTGTGGTGCGTACTTCCCCGTCGAATAGGTCCAAAACACATCTCCGATACTCGAGAGCTTCGTGAGCCAGGAGAGCGGAGCGGATGCTGTCCCGCCCAGATTGTTTGAGGCAGCAGCAATGACATTTCCGAGGGAGTCTGTCTGAATCGCCAAACTCGATCCGGAAATGTCCGCCGCCCCGTGTCCCAAGGTGCTCCTTTGCCAAAGGACATCGCCACCGGGTGTAAGTTTGAGTACCGTGAATGGAGCACTCTGCCCAATCCAGGTCAGTACCACGTTTCCGTCCGGCTCCAGTGCGGCCATTGCATACCAAGGCAAACCACCCCGCGCCTAGCGCAGTTCGCCCTTGGGGCCAAGTTTGAGAAGCTGGCTAGACGGGCTTCCCCATTCGTGCCGAACAACAAAGATGTCTCCGTCGGGAAAACTCAGCAGCGTGTGCATCGCGCCTTGATTCAGACCCGTGTATTTCGTCAGGAGCAGGCCAGCGAGATCCAGGACACCACACGAACTGTCTTTATTGTCCGCCGAGACAACCTGGGATTCGGAGTGGGCGCGTCTCGCCCGGATCACGTCCCACGTAGGGGCGACCTGCGGTCGCCCTCCGGACGCCAGCGCCCCCGTACAGACACCAGACACGTCGTCCGCCGAGATGGGGCGGTCGAAACGTGCCGGTCGGGCGACCGCAGGTCGCCCCTACGCCGGATGGGCCCTCGAGTCCGAATCCCACGTACGACCGCAAGGGTGGGCGAGCGATCTCAGCATTCGGCGTTGGCACGGGCACGGTCCCGACGATGTGCAAGCGCCAGGCCAGGGACCGAGGCCGGAAACGCAAGCAGGATGGCTGCCGTGGACATGTCCGGACACAGCGCCAGTGTACGCTGGACGCTGGAAGATAATGCACAGCGGCCGAGTGTGTGCTTGGCCTACCGATGCGCGTGTTCTCTTCGGATGACGATTCGCTTTTTGCCGGCAACGGCTGCGATTTCCAGGTGAAATTCCAAGGCCCCCAAATAGCGACGGAGCGTCGAAAGGTGCATGTCCTGACCGCGTTCGAAGCGAGACAACTGACCCTGATCGACCTCTATCCGGCCCGCGACGTCGTTTTGGGTCATGCCGAGAGATTCGCGAATCGCCCGCAACCCCAGCTCTTGGCGAAGCGCAGAGGCACCGTCAGGGGGCGACCGCAGGTCGCCGCTACACCGTCACGGGCGGCGGGGTGGTCTCGGCGATAAGCGGGCCTTCGGGGCCGACGATGGTTCCGGTGAGATTTCCCTGCGCGACGGCGCCTGGCCACACCACACTGCGGACCACCTGGCTGCCCGACGACACGCGGCCACCGCCGCACACCACGGCCCACGGCCCAACCACCGCGCCCGCCTCGACCACCGACCCGGCCGCCAGGCGAACCGGCGGCACGATGCGGGCCGAGGGATCGATCTGCGCAGCGGGATCCACGCCGGCAAGCGGCCCGGGCGGATGGGGAAGCAAGCCTGGATTCGCGACCAACGCCAAGTTCCCGGCGAGATAGCTTTCCGGGGTGGAGTGCTCGGCGAAATAGCCGGTCATGGTCATGGCTGCAATGTGGTCCCCGGCACACAGCGCGGGAATGTACGCGTCTCCGATTATGTCGGACACGCCTGCGGGCAGGCGGTCGAGCAACGCGGATTCGACCACGTGGATGCCGGTGAACATGCGCGGGGCCAGCGGCGCTCGCGCGGTGCTGACCGGCCGCTGCCCCCGGATGCTCACCACCCTGCCCTCCGCATCGACGCCGATGGGTGCCCACAGTTCGGGATGAGGATCCTCGCGCAGCACCATGGTGGCTACGGTTCCCCGCGGCGCCTGCGCGTGGGCCGCGATGATCGCGCGCAGATCGACATCAGCCGCGACCTTGCCGTTGATGATGAGCACCGGTTCGGATGCAAAGAGCGAGCGGGCTTTGCCCACACCCCCGCCCGTGCCCAGCAGCGCCTCCTCGACTGAGTAGCGCAGGTTCACGCCAAACTGCGAGCCGTCGCCCAGGGTCTTCCCGATCTTGTCGCCGTGGTGGTGCAGATTGATCACGATGTCGTGCAATCCGGCTTGCCGGCACAACGCCAAGGCATAGGTGACAGCGGGATAGCCACATACGGGAAGCAGGGGCTTGGGAAGAGCCATGCCGAGAGAGCCGAGACGGGTCGAGCGCCCAGCCGCGAGAATCATCACCTGCATGGGTGGATTATTCCACACTGCGGGCCAGGGGCGGAAATCTAGGTGAACCGGTGACAAGTGCACAAGCCGTCTTGGCGAGACCACAGAGGGGAGATTCAGGTGAATGACGAGCACAAGACAGCCATGATACGCTGGCGGCAACATGAAGATATGTGTCATCGGAACCGGCTACGTCGGACTGGTCGCGGGTGCGGGATTCGCGGACATGGGCAACGACGTCACCTGTTGCGACATCGACGGGGAAAAGATCGCCGCGCTCAAACGGGGCCAGGTGCCGATCTACGAACCCGGCCTAGACAAGCTGATCGCCCACAACGTGCAGGAAGGCCGACTCGCCTTCACTACCGACCTGTCCTCCGCCGTCGCCGACGCCGAGGTCGTGGTGCTGGCAGTAGGCACCCCGCCCGCGCCCGACGGC
>PMKP01000173.1 GCA_003157775.1 Myxococcales bacterium
AAGGTGCGCAAGCTGATCGAGGAAGCCGTGATCGCGGACGGCATCCAGATCCTGGTCAAGCAGGTGTCGCTGTTCACGCCCGAGTTCGACGCCAAGCTGAACGCGCTCAAGACCGACGAGGCCCGTGCCAGCGAGATGGAGCACGCCATCCGCGACGAGATCCACATCAAGCTGGAGGAAGATCCGGCCTTCTACACGTCGCTGCGCCAGCGGCTGGAGCAGATCATCGAGGACCGCAAGGCCAAGCGCATCGACGCGGCGGCGCAGTTGAGGATGTTCGAGGCCATGACCAAGGACATCCGAGGCCGGGCCGATGCGGCCGAGAAGCTGGGCCTGAGCCAGACCGGCCTGGCCATCTACGGCCTGCTGCACATGCCCGGTGGGAAGGCGCGGGACGCCGCCGAGTCGCCCTATGGCAAGCCCGACGAGGCCCAGACCGCCCTGGCTGGCCTGCTGGAAGAGCACCTGGCTCCGCATGCCGAGATCGTGGACTGGCAGATGAAGGACGACGTCCAGCGCGAGATGCGCAAGGTGATCAAGAAACACCTCCGCGCGGCGGCCTATCCGGCCGAGCGGGTGGACAGCCTGGCCGAAGGCATCGTGGACCTGCTCAAGCGGAGGCGCCCCGCATGATGGCGATTGAGCGATCCGAGGTGCGCTTCGGGCTGACGGCCATCCCATACGTGGTCAGGCGCAGCCAGCGGCGCGGGACCGTGTCCATCGCCATCGACCCGTCCATGGGCGTCCTGCTGACAGCACCACAGGCCACGCCCATCGCCCGTCTCGACCGCGTGGTCCATGACAAGGCGCGATGGATCGTGGAGCGGCTGCGGCGCGGGTCGGCGGGTGCGGAGCGCACGGCGCCGCGCGAGTTCGTGAACGGCGAGACCTTCCTGTACCTGGGCCGCCAGTACCGGCTCAAGATCGCGACGGGCACGGTGCCCAGGGTGGCGCTCACGGGCGGCCGGTTGGTGGTGACCGTGCCGGTGGGCAGCGCAGCGGCGGTGCGGAAAGCGGTCGTGACCTGGTACCGGCACCACGCCGCCGAGCGCCTGCCCGAAAGAGCCGCGATCTGGGCCAAGAAGATGGACGTGCCGGTGCCGGTGGTGCTGATCCGCGACCAGCGACGCCGCTGGGGAAGCTGCGATCCCAAAGGCAACCTGCGCTTCAACTGGCGGATCGTCCAGGCCCCGATGCGGCTCGTGGACTACGTGGTGGCGCATGAGTTGGTTCACCCGGCGCACCGGAAGCACACGGCCACGTTCTGGGCGACCCTGGGAAGAGTGATGCCGGACTATGAGACAAGGCGGGAGGCGTTGCGGGGGGTGGGCGCGAGACTGGAATGGTGAGATGACCCACGTCCTGCGCTGTGTGGTATTCGCCGCAGTCTACCTGACCGTCGCCCGCCTCACTGCCGGACGCTGGCTGTGGCTTGGAGGTCTTTCACCGATGCGCCGTCGACTGGAGCCCCTGTTGCTCGTTGCCATCCTCGGCGGCTGTTCGTCGTCGTCGCCGGGTTTGCCGTCGATCGATCTCGGCGCGCTTTCCAAACCGGCGGTGGTCACCGCGCGCGACGGCGGCGCGGCCGCGCTGGTGGGCGGTCGTATGCTTTGGACCTTTGGCGACACCCTTATGACGGTGACTGGCGTTGACGGGTTCAACTACCGTTCGGCGACGGCGGGATGGGCCAGCGTGGGCGATCTCCAGCTCGACGAGGAGCTGGACGCAATGGGCGCGCCGTTTCAGTTGTTTCCCTTCACGGCCGACGAGGCAGCCTACAACACTGCCAACGGGCCGACGGAACGCTACGCCCTGTGGCCGGGGAGCGTGATCGAGGCACCTGATGGCAGCGGCGCCTGGATCTTCTATCAGCGGCTCAAGGTCCACCCCGGAGCGCTGAACTTCGAGGCCCTCGATGTGGGGCTGGCGCGCCTGTCCGCCGGCTCGACGGTGGCAGTGCGCGACCCATCTCCCCTGTTCAGCGCGCCCACGCCCGCGTACGCGCTCGCCGCCCATGTCGACGGCGGGTTCGTGTACCTCTACGCGTGCGACCCCGTACCCGGGCAACTCGATGAAGTGTGCCGCGTGGTCCGCGCTCCGGTCGCGGACTCGCCCTCGGCCAGCGCGTGGCAGGTGTACGACGGGGCGACCTGGCAAGTCGACCTAAGCCAGGCGCAACCCGTGCTGCACGGACCTCCGGGGGATCTGTCGGTGTCGTTCAATGCGTACTTGGGGCAGTTTCTCGCCGTGTACAGCGGCATCTTCGCGAACGACGTCAGGTGGCGCACTTCGCCGCGTCCCGAGGGGCCGTGGTCGGCGGAGCGGCTGCTCTTCGAGACGCTGGCTCCGCCCTCGGGGAACGACTACGCCGGCAAGGAGCACCCCGAACTAGCCACCGATGGTGGCAGGACGGTGGTGGTCAGCTACGCGCACCCGACGGGAACCTTCGCGGGCGAGGTGCGATTGTCCGCGGTGACTCTGCCCTGATCGAGGCTGCTTGACCCCCAAATAGCCCGTCCCCGGCCGGCTGCGCATCCCCAAACCACGGCTGCTATCGGCGCGCAGTATCGTAGAATCCCTACGTGGGTGAAACCTACGGATTCACGAAGCTCTTGATCCTGGCACTCATGGTGAGCACCGCGTGCGGCCGCACTCCACTCGACAACGCGGCAGTTGCCGCAGATGGTGCTGCAGGAACCGGGACGAGCGGTTTCACGCAGATTTCGGCGGGAGCCGAATACGCCTGCGGGCTGCGGGCCGACGGCAGCGTCACCTGCTGGGGCGACAACAGCTACGGGCAGGCCACCGCACCGGCCGGCGCATTTACCCAGATTTCCGCCGGCTGGGGCCATACCTGCGGGCTGCGGGCCGACGGCAGTGTCGCCTGCTGGGGCGACAACACCTACGGGCAGGCCACTGCACCGGCCGGCGCATTCACCCAGATTTCCGCCGGCGGGACTCACACCTGCGGGCTGCGGTCGAGCGGCGGCGCATCCTGCTGGGGTGAGGACTACGCCAGTGCGTCCACCCCATCGACGGTGACCTTTACCCAGGTTTCTGCAGGCGGGACCCACACCTGCGGGCTGAGCATCGACGGCAGCGCGTCCTGCTGGGGATACAACGGCGATGGGCAGGCCACTCCATCGGCAGGCACTTTCACCGAGGTTTCCGCCGGCGCTTTCCACACTTGCGGGCTGCGAGCCGACGGCAGCGCCGCCTGCTGGGGCGACAACAGCTACGGGCAGGCCACTGCACCGGCAGGCACATTCACTCAGGTTTCCGCTGGCTGGGGCCACACCTGCGGGCTGCGGACCGACAGCAGTGCCGCCTGCTGGGGCAGAAACGAGTACGGGCAGGCCACTGCACCGGCAGGCGCATTCACCCAGATCTCCGCCGGCGGGATACACACCTGCGGACTGCGGCCCGACGGCAGCGCCGCCTGCTGGGGGGATTTGGCAGCGCCGGGCCCGTGAGTGGAGAGGGTCGACTGATTCGGCTATTGGAATGGGGCGAGGCGGCCACCGTGGCTCTTGTCCCGTGGAACTACGCGCGTTTCATTGAGGAACTGGCGCGCGGCCGGCAGATCGGGGTCGTTGGGCGAAGCCCGGTTCACGAACCTCGCGCACGCAATGGCAAAGGGCCGAGTGTATGTGGTGTTGATGTGAGAGAGGGCTTGGTAGGCTAGGCCGAGATTCTTCCAGAGCTCTGGACTTGTGTCGAGCTTGCCCATTCCCGGCCACGCGGCGATCCCAAGTTCTTCATCACCGCCGGACTTGGCAACCACGTCCTCGAGAAGACGAAGCGCGGTTCGCGCCGGCTCGGAAGGGTCGCCGCGCTCGTAACCGTAGAGCAGCGCGAGGTGTGCGCGGGTGACTTGGAATTCTAGGACCCGTTGACCCAGGGCCTTCTCCCAGGACTCGTTCGGCGCGCGGAGAGCCGGAGCGACGTCGTAGGCGCCGATCGCCTGGCGATCCCATTCGGCCCATTCCTGATAAGTTGGAAACTTGCTCGTCCGAACCAGGGAACGAACCAGGCCGTAGGCTACCAGCTTGTATCCGTCTTTCCAGCTTTGATCCCAATCGTCCAGATGACCGACGAAGATGACCGGCCGGTTGGGATTGCCGTCGAGCAGGCGCTTGATGTTCCAGCCGTCCTTCCCATAGCTACCTTCGGGCAAGTACACATCGGGATGAAGACGCCGCTTCCGCGCCGTGTACCAGGGTTTAGCCAGGTAGTCGCTATCCAAGTGAATGACGTCGGTGCGAAGCTTCTCCACTTCGTGGAGATAGAAGACAGAGCCGGTTATATCGTCCCCCATCGAGGTAATCACGATGGCGTTGGGTGGAAGCGAGGCGAACGCGGTCGTCACGAAATCTCGAAACACGGTGTTGTTCCGTCTGTTTGCCTGCCCCGCATGAACCGCGACGCCAATCACGAACACTGCCCCAACCCCCACAGGGAGCACGCGCTGCCATGCGCTGGGCGCGCCCAGCCTTTGCAAGAGAGCAGAAAAACCAAGCCCGGAGGCAATCGCCAACAGCAGATCGGACTCTATGCAGAACCGGCCGAGGACGGCCAGCAAGTGCGGCCTCGATGTCGACAGATTGGACAGAGCGCAAAAGGCAAGGCTGTAGAAGCAGAAGATGAAGAGAAGAACGGAGGCTGCTTTGCGAGTTAGGCGATTCCTTATGCCGAGATAAAGGCCCGTCACGGCGAGAAGAGGACCGAACCAAAGCAGACGGGGGAATGCGCGACCCCACATGTGCCAAAGGGTTGGCAAGAACGTGCCGTGCGCGACGAAGACGGTTTGCGGGCCGGTACGGCCCATGCTGAAGGTTCCATAGCTGCTGCGTAGAACGTGGCCAAAGAGGCCGCCGATGCTGGTTTCATCGCCCCACGACACGGCCGCGGCCGAGGCGGAGGCCGGCACGAGGTAGAGATAGGGGAGCAGGCCGGAAATCCCAAAAGCGAAAGCCAGGGCCATCCCCCCTACACCGAGGTTGCGCCGTGCTATCCACAGCGAGCGCAGAACCAACGGTGCTCCCACGAACACATAGGTGTGGTGGTTGCACATGGCAAGCCCACTGGCGAAAAGCAGGGCAAATACCTCGCGGCGGGAAAGCGTACGCTCGACGCGTGACCAAAAGTAGAATGCCAATGCAACGAACATGGCGTTGAGTCCGAATACCTCCGCGCTGGTTGCATGCGACCAAACCAGTGGGTCAGTGCCAAAGAGAGCCGCTGCCAGCAGCCCCGCTGCAGAGTTGCGCGTCCACGACTGAACCACAGCGCACACTGTGCCTCCCGCCGCTGCCATTGGAATAGCGGAGAGCAGGTTCACGCGCCAGGCAGGCGAGTGCCCCAGCGGAAGTGCGGCGAAAAGGCGGGCCAAGAGTGCGAAAAGCGGATAGCCCGACGGATGGGGAACGCCACCGGTGAGCGCCGCCGCCGTGAGTTCACCACTATCACCGCCCGCCACCGAGGGAGTCAGGGTCGCAAGGTAGAGCGCCGCCAGGAAGAGAAAGGCCAGGAAAGGCACGAGCCGAGCCCACGTAGCCGGCTCGTCCGAGGAGGCGGGAAGCAAGGAATTGCCATTTGCGCTTTCGGCAACCTTGCGCTCGCCCTTCCTCTGTGTAGATCTGGGTTTTCCCATGGCCGTGCTGTTGAGGCGTTCTGCCCACGCACGCTTGTGTTCAGTAGGTCGGGTAATTGCGCGTGACGAGTGGCGTTTTGTCTTCGTCTGAGACCAGAGCCAATCCAAGCTGGGTGCGAAGGTCGAAATAGTCCGAGGAGACGCCCCAGCGGACCAGGGCCAGGATCGCGTCCTCGGGACGGGACCTGCGCACGCGCGCTTCTTTGACGATTTCCCGGGCGGACGCCATGACGTCACCGCAGGCGAGCAGGCCCGCGCGATTGGCAGTCTCCTCTGTTGCCGCGATCCAACCATCCAAATCAATGCGGCCGGGACCTGCCAGCAACGACTCGATCGCGGATGCGATGGGTGCCATCTGGGCGGTCGGCAACACCCGTCGCAGATACGAAAGATACTGACGTACCGCCGCGGAATCGGCCTCGGGCAGCTTGTAGCCCGGTGTCGCCAACTGGATGGCTGCGCCCAAGATGGCGCGCAGCTCGCCCCTGGTGGACACCAGGCGCGGCCAGAGCAGACAGCGATCGGCGCGCAGGCCCACCAACCGTTTGGTGAGGAAGAAGGCCAGCTCGCGATCCGACCGGCCCACGGTTAGGTCACGCCCCAGCACGAACGCAAGTACC
Source organism: Myxococcales bacterium (assembly GCA_003157775.1). Lineage (GTDB taxonomy): Bacteria > Myxococcota_A > Polyangia > Fen-1088 > Fen-1088 > Fen-1137. The sequence goes on from PMKP01000173.1 coordinate 6,274, forward strand.
GGCTGGGATCCCTCCTGCAGAACCACGAGATCGATCTCGCCCGGAGCGCTGGGAGGCGCATAGACGGCGGGCAAGGGCACACCGATGAAGCGACTGACGTAGACAAAAATGCGCCCCAGCAGGGATCTCTGGTCGGTGGGATCGCGGCGATGGCTGGGCTGCAGGCCGTACGCCGCCGCGTCCTGGACCCGCGACATGAGCACCCCGGCGCTGACCGCAGCTAGCAACTGGGAGATACGACGATCCTCGCGCGCGGACGAAATACAGCCTTGCCACTGCGCTTCCGTCAACATGCTGGTCGCCACGGGGACACTGGGTAGGGCGTTGTTCTCGTAGTAGCCGCGCTCGCGGACATCAGCCTTCATCAATACGCTGAGGCCACCGCATGCGCAAAACACGCGATCATACCTTCGCTGTCCGCGGTACAGGTTGGCCAAAGCCCGGATGTGCTTGGCCGCCTCGTCGGCGTTGGGTGATGTGGCCAGCAGACGTTCACGCGTCTTAACCGCCTGGCTGAACGTGGCCGGTCCTTGGGCCTCGTAGGTCTTGGCCAGGGCTTCGTGGTATTGCGCATCGTCTGGAGCCAGCGATACGCACACCTCGTACGCGGCAGCCGCGGCGGGTAGGTCGCGCAGATTGCGCCAGCAAAGGTTGGCCAGGCCTCGCCACAAGCTCAGCAGCCAAGATCGCTTGTCGGGCGACGGGTTGGCCCCCAATCGGCGAATCATGCGGCGCTGGGCTCGGGCCAAAGCGCGCCAATCCTGCCGTGCGGTCAAGATGCGCTGGATGCGCTCGAAACTGCGCTGATCATCCGGGTTCTCGTCCAGGGCCTGGTTGTACAGATCGACAGCTTCGACAGGTGACTCTAGCTCATAGTTGAGAACGTTGGCGGTTGCCACCAGATAGCGTGCCTTGTCGGCGCCAGAGGACAGACGCACCAGCCGCTCGAGCACGTCGACCACGCGCGACCAGTGGCCGTTGAGGGTATGGATCTCCACCAACTCGTGCAGGACATCCGCGTCGTCTGGCCGCAAGATGGATGCCTGCAGGAAGGTTTCCAAAGCGGCACGGTGATCGTTCAGTTCTTCGCGCTGCAGACGACCGACGCGGCAGAGATATTCGAACCGCTCGTCGGGCGAGATCTTGCCTTCAAGCAACCGGCGATGCTGCTCGATAAGTGCCGTCGCATTCTCCGGACCGCGACCCTCGATCCTGGCGTTGGCCTCGATCAGTGCCTCCCGGGCAACCACGAGGTTTGGCGCCAATTCCAGCGCCTTCATGAATGCCTCGGCGGCGGCCTCCGCGCTGCGGAGGGCAAGATGAGCCTTGCCGAGGGCGAACAGGTGATTCGCGCGTTCAGAAACCGTCAGGCGATCGCCCGCTTCGGACAGCAAACACGGCACGGTCTGGCACACGTCCTGCCACCACCCCTGGGTGCCGGCGAGTTGCGACCACGACTGCAATGTCGGCAAGTAGGTGGGCAGGGCCATGTACGAACGGCGATAGCCCGCTCGTGCTCGCTCCATGTCGCCCAGCATCTGCGCCGACCACGCGACCTTGTGCCAAATCCGAGCGGATTCGTCCAAGGCGTGCTTGGCCGAGCCAGCCATGTTTTCGAGCAGGGGCAAGGCGACGGTCCAGTCCTTGCGAACCCAGGCCAGTTCCGCCAAGGCGGCAGTCGCCTGAGGATGACCGGGCGATCGTTCGAGAACCCGAGTGTATTGCTCGATGGCCGAGTCCATGTCGTGTAGACGTTCCCGATAGATCTCGGCAGCCTCCAGGGCCAACTCGATCGCTTTGGCCGGGTCCGCGGCGTTGCCCGAGGAACAGGTCAGGTAGGCAGCGGCGCGCAGCCACTTGCCCCGCTGGCCGTGCAGCTCGACCAGGGCGCGCAATGCCTGCGAGTTGGAGGGATTGGCCGCCATGGCAGCCTCCAGTGCCTCCTCGGCCGCCGCCGCATCGCCCAGATCCTTTTGGTACCAACCCGCCATCGCCACCAGCATCTCAGCGCGCTTGGCCGCGGACGTGACCTCAGGCAATCGCTTCTTGCACTCCGTCAGCAGGTCCGGCCAGCGATTGTGAACCGTGGCCATGCGCGCCAGGTCGGTGGCCAGGTCGAGCGTCGCCGGGCTTTCTTGGAAAGCGACCAGCATGACCACGAATGCACTGTCGGTATCCCCGAGATTGGTCTCGTAGACCTGTGCCGCCCTCATCATGCAGCGGCTGCTCTCAGCCGGATCCAAGACTTGTGACGAACGCTCGAGCAGGAGAGCCGCCAGCTCCTCCCAACGCTCCTCGCGAATGCAGTCGCTTTCGTGATGGCGAGAATCGTCGCTGGAAACCAGCTCTTCTATTTGGATCGATTGGAGGAAATCGGCAGTTGGATCGAGATCCCTCGCCTGATCCGGCACCGCCAAAGACAAGGGAGTGTGCCCTGAGCGCGAGCCAGAGCCCTGGATTTCCGTATGGTGCAAAGGTTCCATGTCTAGACGCGTAAGCCCGCTTCTGCCCTGAAGGCCCCCTTCTACCCTATTTGGCAACACTCGCCAGCCGTCCGGGAAACCTCCCGACCTTCGGCTGGCCCCGGCCTCATCCATCTCACGCATCGAGATGTCGGCACCGCCGGTGATTCCGCAGGAGGATGACTTGAGCCGCAGCAGTGCGCCCGCTGCAACCACTCCGATTGGATCGAGCCGGTCTTCCAGGTAAAGTAATTTGGATAGGAAGCCGCTGACGAGACGCGTCTACAGAAAGGGAATCCCTCGATGGGCAGTTGGACCACGCGATGTCTGGCGTTGGCCCTGATAGCAGGACCATTCTTCGGCTGTAGCAGCAGCGGAGGTAGCGTGACCAGCACTGGCGGTGCGACCGGCACCGGCGGCGTGACCGGCACGGGCGGCGCGATCAGCGTTGGCGGCACGACCGGCCCTGGCGGCGCGGCCACCACTGGCGGCGCCGCCACGGGTGGGGTGGCCACAGGTGGCTCGTCCGCAGGTGGCGCGAACACCGGCGGCGTGGGCGCAGGCGGTGCGGCCACCGGCGGAGCGACCCGCACGGGTGGGGTGGGCACAGGCGGGGCAGGTACTGGCGGCGCAACCCGCACCGGAGGTGCGGCCACCGGCGGGGCGGGCACCGGCGGTGCGGGCACAGGCGGGGCAGGCACTGGCGGCGCAACCCGCACCGGCGGGGCGGGCACCGGCGGGGCGGGCACCGGCGGTGCGGGCACAGGCGGGGCGGGTACCGGCGGGGTTGGCACAGGCGGTGCGGGCACAGGCGGGGCAGGCGGGGCAAGCACGGTCGCCTCTGGCAAGCGTGAGATGGAGAGTGTTGACCGAGGCGTGATCGCCATGAACCAGGGTGGCGGAAAGGTCTACGTCGGGTGGNNAGGCAGCATTGGGTTCAACGTGTACCGTTCGACCGCGGGCGCGGCTGCTGTGAAGCTGAATACCTCGCCGATAACAGCCACGACCGACTATGTTGACACGGGTGCCGATGTAACCAAGTCCAATGCCTACCATGTCGCGCCGGTAATCGGTGGCGCAGAGCAAGACGCGAGCGCTGCCTACACATTGCCAGCTAACGCTCCCGCGCAGCAATTCCTCTCTATCCCGTTGCGCGATGGTGGCCTCAACTATTCGCAAGCGAATGTCGGTGATCTGGACGGGGACGGGCAATATGAATTGGTCGTCAAGTGGAGCAAGTCCGCAAATGTCGATCCTGGATCTCACACCACGGCGACAGCTACCGTTTATGTTGATGCCTACAAACTGGATGGTTCCTTTCTTTGGCGCGTCGACCTGGGCTGGAACCTCGAATCGGGCAGCGACTTCACGCCGCTGCTGGTCTACGACGTCGACGGTGATGGCAAAGCGGAGGTCATTACCAAGACCAGTGAAGGCACAACCGACGGCACAGGTGTGACCATTGGCGACACCGATGGTGATGGCAAGACGGACTATCGCAACTCCGATGGTCGGGTGCTCAGCGGACCTGAGTTCATGTCCATCTACAGGGGCACCGATGGCAAGGAATTGATCAGGACCAACTGGATCGCACGCGGCACTGTCAGCGATTGGGGTGACAGTACTGGCAACCGGAGTTGTCGCCAGCAAATGGGAATTGCCTACCTCGATGGGGCGCATCCCAGCATCATCATGTCGCGCGGGGTTTATGCCTATCAGGTCGTACAAGCGTGGGACTATCGAGGTGGCGCCCTGTCCAAGTTGTGGGCCTGGGATAATGGCGGGAAGGGACAGTCAGGCGAGTGGTACTCTTCGGCTCAATGCTTGCGCATGGGCGACGCCAACGGCGACGGATATGACGAGGTTCTGAAAGGTCCCCTGGCCCTGGATCACACGGGCAAGACCCTGTGGGACGAGAAACTGATCAAGGGACATGGCGACTTCTTCCACATCGGGATCCTGAATCCCGCCCGAAGCGGCCTTCAGATATTTCGCATTCTGGAGGCCGCGCAGGACAACGGTGTGGCCATGCTCGACGCCGCCACCGGAACCGTGCTCTGGGGCAAGACCATTGCAGGCGATGCTAGCCGTGGCTATTCCGCACACATCGACGCGCGATACAAAGGCGCCCAATGCTGGGCTGGACAAATCAATGATGACCTCTTGAACTACGATGGCAGCGTGATCTGCAACGGAACTAGTCCCTCCAAGGGCGACCATTGGGCCCCCATCTGGTGGGAAGGCGGTGTGACTCGTTCAATCACCAGCGAATTCTCGGGCAACGATGGTGTTCACATTTACCAATGGAATGGCGCGAGTTGCAGCCTCACCGAGTTGATGAAGACCGGTTCGGGAACGAGAATCACGCAAACCATAGCGGACATCCTGGGCGATTGGCGCGAAGAATTGGTGATTGGCCTCCCCAACGAGGTTCGTGTCTATTCAACGACAATCCCGGCAACCAATAGGCTCTACACCCTGATGCACAACCCAATGTATCGGCTCAATGTGGGACAGTCGGCTCAGCGCAATTTCGGTACTTCTCTTCCGGACTACTATCTCGGCACCGGCATGACCACACCCCCGACACCGGACATCAAGTACGTCGGCCCGCCCCACTAGCTGTTGGCCATGAGTGACCCGCAAGCTAGCTACACCCAGGAAGAGGTCAACGAGATCATCAGGCGCGCGCTGAGCACGCAGGCCAGCGATGAACGTGCGCTCAGTCACGCCGAGCTGGTGGAAATAGCGGGCGAGGCCGGGATCGAGCGCGAGGCCGTGGAGCGAGCCACCGCGGAGCTGNNTCCATCCTGAATGGGTTCCTCTACTTGATCGCCAGTCGTTTCACCGGCGGCACCTGGTACGTCTGGCCTCTGCTCGGCAGTGGCGCGCTGCTGGCGCTGCAAGTCCGGCACGTGATCTTCCCCTATGACAGGGTTCTGCGGAACCGGCGCCGCGAGGAAAAGCGGCGCGAGCGCGAGCGCCGCCGAGCCGCGCGCGCGGCATGGAAGCACAAGTTGTTCGAAGGCGGGGACGCCGTGGCGCAGGGAGCGAAAGAGTTCGAAACGGTGGTGCAATCCGGGGTCACGGCTTTGCTGAAGATCGCCACGCGCAAGCTGGAGGACCACGTCGAGCGCGAGGAGGACCGGCGGCGCGACCGCGGGCGGTGAACGCGCAAGTGCGAAGGACGGCTATCGGAGCTGACCGAGGCCTGGCAGAGACAGACGCTGCTGCATCTCCCGCAGCGAGCAGGGGACGCAGCGGTTCCTTTGCTGCGACTATGACGAGCGATCTTTGTCGCCACTGACCAGGCGCCGAAGCTTTTCGGCCACCACGGCACCGAATGCGAACATCGCGCCCCAGCGGGTGGCCCTGCGGTCGACCCCGGCGACATCACAACCGCTCTCTGAATTTTCGCTCTTGGCCGTGGAGCCCGCGCTTCCGCTGCTGCCACCCGTCCCGTTTCCGGCCGTGGTTCCACCTGTCCTCGCCGAGCCCCCCGATGCCGACGCAGAGCTCGTGGTACCGCCCGTAGCCCCGGCGCCACCGCTGGCAGACACAGTGCCTCCGCTGGAGGAGGCGCCTCCAGCCGCGCCGGTGCCGCCGCTTCCGGCGCCGCCGGACGCTTTGCTGCCGCCGCTAGCCGCGCCTCCGGACCCACTCGTGCCGCCACTGCCCACGCTGGTGCCGCCGGTGCCCGCGCCTCCGGACCCGCTGGTGCCGCCGCTGCCTGCGCCTTTGGTGCCGCCGCTGGCGGTGCCTCCGGACCCGCTAGCGCCGCCGGACGCCTTGGTTCCGCCGCTGCCGGCGCCTCCGGACCCGCTGGTGCCGCCGGTGCCGCTAGGGTTTATCGGGGGCGGACTGCTGGCCGGGTATGATACCCAGCCCGGGTCGGGCGTCGCCGGCGACGCCGACGGCGCGGTGTAACCGAAGGCCGTGGCGAATTGGGGAATGAGGGTGGCTGCAGCGGTAAGTCCCTGCTGTGGAATGGGAGACGCGGCCATGATGGTTGGGTCAAAAAGGATGTAGTTTGCCGTGAAGTAATCCACGAAGGGGGCAAAGGTGCCCATGACCAGGCGGTCGGTACGGTTGTCCGCGGACTTACCAGGACCGCTGGCGCCGTTGGACAGCAGCGCATCCACAATGCACAGTTGCTGGCGCACAGGATTGCCGCCGAGGACGGCGGCATGCTGATTGATTTCGAGTTGAGCCTTCAGACTGTGCAGCCCGCCCGAATGCTGCCCTTTCCCACTGTCAGTGAAGGTACCGAGATGGTTCTTCATGCACAGGGTAACACTGCCGTAGCCGTAGCTGCCTCCCGGACCATCATGCATCTTGGCCACGGCGATATTCACGAGGATGTCGATCTTGGCGTTCACCAGGTCGGCGGGGCATGAGGCAGAACCATTTGCGTTCTTCGTACCAGGATCCCAATTGGCAAGGGTGACCGCCTGAAACCCGCCCAGTCCTGCCGCTCTGACGCTCACCGGTGCTGCGCGGATCTTGGTCCCGGTCGAATCATTGGCATCGACATAGGGGCCATAGGGTTTCGATGCATCGTCGCAAGCGTCATAGAGGACGATGTTTGCCGGCTTGACCCCGAGCTGGTCCACCAGCACATCGCAGATCTTCTTGACGACCGCCACCCTGGGACGGTTGATAGTGTCCTTAGTCGGGATGTCGCCATTAATCCCATTTACCTTGATGGCCACCCTCGTGCTGCCCCAGCCCCCGGAGTTGCCTGTCCGGAAGATCGTGCTCCAGGCATCAGCAGCACTGGTCTTTTGGGCGAGCTGCATTGCCATTTCGTCCATGTTGGTGGAGACCACGGCCGGGGTGACGTATAGGTTCTGGTTCGTGAAGAGGGCACTTACTGCAGAGCCGGCGGCGGGGTAGTTCCCGAGCATTAGCGGGTCGTGACAGCAGATGACCCGCTTATTATCAATGGCCGGATTGATCTGCATGCCGGTGACCCAGCCGCCCCCAGTCGACTGGGCGAAAAGCTTGTCGAACTTGAAGGCACTGATTCCCATCGCGCCCGCCGCGCCCGCTGCAGCGGTCTTGAGGAAATCGCGGCGCTGAGGGTGTGGATTGTTGGCCATGGCTGCATCCTTCTTCAGCTGTCTCTTGATACTTCCTCCGCGGCGGCGTGGAATCCGTCGCGCGCCAACGGGCTCTGCCTGCTGGCCTACGACGATCGATCGTTGCCGCTGACCAGGCGCCGAAGCTTTTCGGCCACCACTGCACCGAATGCCAGCATCGCACCCCAGCGGGTGGCCCTGCGGTCGACCCCGGCGACATCACAACCGCTCTCTGAATTGCCGCCCTTGGCCGTCGAGCTCGCGCTTCCACCGCTGCCGCCCGTCCCGTTCCCGGAAGTGGCTCCGCCTGTGGTCGCCGAGCCGCCCGAGGCCGACGCAGAGCTTGTGGTACCGCCCGTTGCCCCAGCACCACCGCTGGCTGATACAGTGCCTCCGCTGGAGGCGGCGCCTCCAGCCGCGCTGGTCCCGCCGCTGCCGGCGCCGCCGGACGCTTTGCTGCCGCCGCTGGCCGCGCCTCCGGACCCGCTGGCGCCGCCGGTGCGCGCGCCTCCAGAGCCGCTGGCGCCGCCGCTGCCGCTCGCGCCTCCGGACCCGCTGGTGCCGCCGGTGCTGCCGGTGTTTCCACCAAAGGAGGGCAAACTGTTCGGAGAGTATTCAATCCACTGCAGAGGGTCCGTCACGGCATAGCCGAAGCTCGTGAGGTATAGGGGAAGGATGGTGGCCGCGTTGGTCTGTCCCTCCGTTGGCATGCCGGGATTGACAGTTAGGTTGAGAAGGATGTTTTTTGCCGTGAGATAGTCCACGATGGGGGCAAAGGTGCCCATGATTAGACGGTTGGTACGGAGATCCGGGCCTCCGCCAGGACTCTTGCCGTTGGACATCAGGGCATCCACGATGCACAGTTGCTGCCGCACAGGATTGCCGCCGAGGATGGCGGGATGCTGATTGATTTCGAAAAGAGCCAACGGAGGCTGCAGAGGTATTGCACCGCAGTTGGAAAGGTGCAGAGCTTCCGAATGTCCGATGCTCGCAGTTTCGGTGAAGGTGCCAAAATGGTTCTTCATGCACAAGGTAACGCTACCGAAATTCCAATGGCCGCTGGCACAACCATCATGCGCCTTACACACGGCGACATTCACGAGGATGTCGATGTTGCCGGCGAGAAGGTCGGCCGGGACGCCGACGTCATTTCCGTCGGCATTATTGGTAAGGGTGACCTTCGTGAAATTGTTCAGCCCGGTCAAGGTTCCTGCTGCCGGTCTGGTGCTAACCACTGCGCGAATCTTGGTCTTGGTCGTATCATTGACATCACAATAGGTGGAATACAGCCCCGTCGTGTCGTTGTCACGGGCGTCGTACAGGACGATGTTTGCCGCCGGGACCCCCAACTGGTCCACCAGCACGTCGCAGATCTTCTTGATGACCGCCACACGGGGATGGTTCGTTTGCGCGCCGTCTATCGAATTCGTCTTGATGGCCACCCTCGTGCTCGCCCATGATTTGCTCGTGGGCTTCTGGAAGATCGTGCTCCAGGCATCGGTAGCACTGGTCTTTTGGGCGAGCTGCATTGCCATTTCGTCCATGTTGGTGGAGACCACGGCCGGGGTGACGGCAGAGTTCTGGCCCGGGAATTGGAAACTTGTTACAGCAGAGTAGTTTCCGAGCATTTGCGGGTCGTTACAGCAGATGACCCGCATATTATCAATGGCCGGATTGATCTGCATGCCGGTGACCCACCCCCCACCAGTCGACTGGGCGAAAAGCTTGTCGAACTTGAAGGCACTGATTCCCATCGCGCCCGCCGCGCCCGCCGCAGCGGTCTTGAGAAAATCACGGCGCTGAGGGTGTGGATTGTTGGCCATGGTTGCATCCTTCTTCAGTTGTTTTTTTGATACTTCCTCCGCGACGGCGTGGAATCCGTCGCGCGCCAACGGGCTCTGCCTGCTGGCCTACGACGATCGATCGCTGCCGCTGACCAGGCGCCGAAGCTTCTCGGCCACCACTGCACCGAATGCCAGCATTGCACCCCAGCGGGTGGCCCTGCGGTCGACCCCGGCGACATCACAACCGCTCTCTGAATTGCCGCCCTTAGCCGTCGAGCTCGCGCTTCCACTGCTTCCGCCCGTCCCGTTTCCAGCCGTGGTTCCACCTGTCTTCGCCGAGCCGCCCGATGCAGAGCTTGTCGTCGTACCGCCCGTGGACCCGGCGCCACCGCTGGCTGATACAGTGCCTCCGCTGGAGGCGGCGCCTCCAGCCGCGCTGGTCCCGCCGCTGCCGGCGCCGCTGGACGCTTTGGTGCCGCCGCTAGCCGCGCCTCCGGACCCGTTGCTGCCACCACTGGACGCGCTGGTGCCGCCGCTGGCCGCGCCTCCGGACCCGCTGGTGCCGCCGGTGCCAGCACCGCCGGACGCTTTGGTGCCGCCGCTGCCGGCGCCGCCGGACCCACTGGTGCCGCCGCTGCCGGCGCCGCCGGACGCTTTGGTGCCGCCGCTGCCGCTCGCGCCTCCAGACCCACCGCCGGTCCCCCCGGTGCCACTAGGGTTTATCGTGGGCGGATTGCTGGCTGGGTATGAAATCCAACTCGGGTCGGGCGACGCCGGCGACGCCGACGGCGCCGTATAACCGAAGCTCGTGACGAATTGGGGAATGAGGGTGGTCGCAGCGGTAAGTCCAGTCTGTGGAATGGGAGACGTAGCCATGATGGTTGGGTTAAAAAGGATGTAGTTTCCCGTGAAATAGTCCACAAATGGGGCAAAGGTGCCCATGACCAGGCGGTCGGTACGGTTGTCCGGGCTCCCGCCAGGACCGCTGGCGCCGTTGGATAGCAGCGCATCCACTATGCACAGTTGCTGGCGGACAGGATTGCCGCCGAGGATGGCGGAATGCTGATTGATTTCAAAGATAGCCTTGAGATTGTGCAGTTGGTCCGAGTGTGAGAATATCGCAGCGTCGGTGAAGGTGCCGAGATGGTTCTTCATGCACAGGGTAACAGTGCCGTAGTCGTAGTGTCCTCCCGTACCGTTATGCATCTTGGACACGGCGACATTGACCAGGATATCGATCTTGCCGTTGACAAGGTCGGCGGGGGCAGAGACACCTGTGGCATTGGTAAGGGTGACCGCCGCAAAATTGTTCAGCCCGGTTAGGGTTCCTAGTGCCGGTCTGGTGGCAATCACTGCGCGGATCTTGGTGCTCGTCTTATCATTGACATCGCAATAGGAGGAATAGCACACACTGCAGGCGTCACCTCCGTCAGTACTTCCCGTCCCGTTACGGGCGTCGAACAGAACGATGTTTGCAGGCTGGACCCCTAGCTGGATCAGCACATCGCAGATCTTTTTGATAACCGCCACACGGGGATGGTTCCCGCCTTGGGGGGATATCGCGTTCGTCTTGATGGCCACCCGCGTGCTCCCCCAGCCACCGGCGTTGCCCGTCCGGAAGATCGTGCTCCAGGCATCGGTAGCACTGGTCTTTTGGGCAAGCTGCATTGCCATTTCGTCCATGTTTGAGGCAACTTTGGCCGGGTCGACGTAGGAGTTCTGGCTCGCAAAGTCGCTCTTGGGGCCACCGGAGGCAGGGTAGTTCGCGAGCATGGTTGTGTCGTAGCAGCAGATGACCCGCTTGTTGTCAATCGCCGGATTGATCTGCATGCCGTTAGTCCAGACGTTCCCGGTCGACTGGGCGAAAACCCTGTCGAAGTCTAGGGCACTGATTCCCATTACGCCCGCCGCGCCCGCCGCAGCGGTCTTGAGAAAATCACGGCGCTGAGGGTGTGGATTGTTGGCCATGGTTGCATCCTTCTTCAGTTGTCTTTTGATACTTCCTCGCGACGGCGTGGAATCCGTCGCGCGCCAACGGGCTCTGCCTGCTGGCCTACGACGATCGATCGCTGCCGCTGACCAGGCGCCGAAGCTTCTCGGCCACCACTGCACCGAATGCCAGCATTGCACCCCAGCGGGTGGCCCTGCGGTCGACCCCGGCGACATCACAACCGCCTTCTGAATTCCCGCCCTTAGCCGTCGAGCTCGCGCTTCCGCTGCTGCCGCCCGTCCCATTCCCGGCTGTGGTTCCACCTGTCTTTGCCGAGCCGCCCGATGCCGACGCAGAGCTCGTCGTACCGCCCGTAGCCCCGGCGCCACCGCTGGCTGAGGTGGTGCCACCGCTGCTTGACATGATGCCACCGCTGGCCGCGCCTCCGGACGCGCTGGTCCCGCCGGTGCGGGCGCCTCCCGCCGCGCTGGTTCCGCCACTGCCGCTAGCGCCTCCTGAGCCGCTGGTTCCGCCACTGCTGCTTGCGCCTCCGGCGGCGCTGGTCCCACCGCTGCCGCTTGCGCCTCCGGACGCGCTGGTCCCGCCGGTGCGGGCGCCTCCGGACCCGCTGGTGCCGCCGTTGCTGGCACCGCCAGACGCTTTGGTGCCGCCGCTGGCCGCGCCTCCGGACCCGCTGGTCCCGCCGGTGCTGCCGGTGTTTCCACCAATGGGGGGCAGACTGCTCGGAGAGTATTCAATCCACTGCAGAGGGTCTGTCTCGGCATAGTCGAAGCTGGTGAGGAATTGGGGAATGATGCTGACCCCCTTGGTCAATCCCGCCGCTGGCATGTTGGGATTCACAGTTGTGTTGAGGAGAATGTTCTTTGCCGTCAAGTAATCCACGATGGGGGCAAAGGTTCCCATGATTATGCGGTCGGTACGGTTGTCCACGCCCTGACCAGGATTCCAACTGGTGGTCATAATGGCATCCACGATGCACAGTTGCTGGCGAACAGGATTGCCGCCGAGGATGGAGGGATGCTTGTTGATTTCGAAGATACCCAACGGAGTCCCTCCGGCGTGCAGTTTCTCCGAATGTCCGATTTGCGTAGTGTCGGTGAAGGTGCCGAAATGGTTCTTCATGCAAAGGGTAACGCTGCCGTAGCTATACTGGCCGCCCTGACCGTTGTGCCCCTTGCATGCGGCGATATCCACGAGGATGTCGATCTTGCCGTTCACAAGGTCGGCGGGGCCGGAGTAACCTGGGCCATTGGTAAGAGTGACCGCCGCAAAACCGTTCAGCCCGGTTAGGCTTGTGTTTGCCGGTCGGGTGGCAACCACTGCGCGAATCTTGGTCTTGTCATTGACATCGCAATAGGAGGAATAACAAACCGGACAATCGTTGTCCCGGGCGTCGAATATGACGATGTTTGCCCCCGAGACCCCAAACTGGTCACACAGCACATCGCAGATCTTCTTGATAACCGCCACACGGGGATGGTTCCCCCCGCTACCGTCTATCGCATTCGTCTTGATGGCCACCCTCGTGCTCGCCCAGCCTCCGGCGTTGCCGGTCCGGAAGATTGTGCTCCATGCATCGGCCGCACTGGTCTTCTGGGCGAGCTGCATCGCCATTTGGTCCATGTTGTTGGCGACCGTGGTCGCGTTGACCGCTGTGTTCTGGGCGGAAAAGGCCATGTTGGGCGTGAAGGTGCCGGTGATCATGGTCGTGTCGTGGCAGGAGATGACCCGCATATTGTCAATGGCCGGATTGATCTGCATGCCGGTGACCCACCCCCCCCCAGTCGACTGGGCGAAAAGCTTGTCGAACTTGAAGGCACTGATTCCCATTGCGCCAGCCGCGCCCGCCGCTGCGGTCTTGAGAAAATCGCGGCGCTGAGGGTGTGGATTTGTAGACATGGTGGCGTCCTCTTTCAGTTGGTTTTTGATTTGAACACGTCAAGGAACAGCTTTGCTGCCGCGCCTGCCGAAGTGGTGTCGGCGAACCCGCTCAGCCACACTTCGAAGTACGACGCTTTGAAATGGGCAGTAACGTTGATGCCACCTAGTGTCGAAGATCCAAGCGCGGTTGAGCCGTCATATCCAGCGATGGAAGTGGAATAGCCATTCTGCTGCATGTAAGTGAACATCGCAGTGGCCTTGTCAGCCGTGACGAAATCCATGGCTATCGCCCTGTTGGTCGCCGAGTTGGGGCCAACCAGGTCCTGGAACATGGCCACTCGGCACCCATTGGGGGTATAGACGTCGCCGCCATCCATTGGCACCTCAGCGCAAGAGCCTGGGTCCCCGTCGACCCATCCTGGAAACGGATCCGTAGCATAGAACACATATGGATTCTGATCCGTATCCGAGACCGGGGTTTGTGTCCAGCCAGGCACTTCATTATCAGAGAACTTGTATTTCTTACCGAAATCAGCGGCGCTGAGGGGGCCGCTAGTGCCGCTGCCGCAGCCTGAAGCGCTCAAACCCAGAAATAGACATACAAGAGCCGAACGGATGGTCATGGTTTGGAAGTCTCCTTTTGAACGTTGGGTGGTGACGCAGGATACTAGCAAAGCTGCACGGGTAAGCATACTGCAAGGGTGATGGACGCAAAGACAAAAAGCGCCTGACACCAGTGGTTTCGAGGACAGGTGATGCTCGTGAGTTCTCCCAAATGCATTTCTGGGCAAGACTCACCCCGAAGCCAGGATTAGAGCTAACTAAAGCAGTGGCCTCGGCTTCGGAGGAGGGTCAAGAATATGCGAAGCTGAAATCGAATTGAATATCCCCAGGCGGACGGGCGTTTGGCTTCCCTGCACTGCAGGATGGCGGCTCTTATAGGCCAACGCAACGAAGCAAGGACGCAGTGTGCAACGAAAGCCCTTGGCTACATGACGGTGCGAGGCTGTTTCTCCGACATCCGCCCGGTGGCAGGTTGACGGGATGAGTATTCTTGTTCCCTGGGGCGAGGGGGCGGGATGCTTGGGCCTCCGCTAGCCTGCCGGCTAGCGCCTGTGCCCTTCCGGGGTTCCCACACAAGAAAACGGTTGGCCTACGACGACCGATCGCTGCCGCTGACCAGGCGCCGAAGCTTTTCCGCCACCACTGCGCCGAACGCCAGCATCGCACCCCAGCGGGTGGCCCTGCGGTCGACTCCGGCGACATCACAACCACTTTCTGAATTCGCGCCCTTGGCAGTCGAGTTCCCCGTTCCGCTGCTGCCGCCCGTCGCGCTCGCGCCCGTCCCGGTTCCAGCGTGCGTTCCGCCAGTCGTCGTCGAGCCGCCCGATGCCGACGCCGAGCTCGTCGCCGCACCGCCGGTTCCTCCCGTGCCGCCTGAGGCATTGCCACCGCTGCCAGTGGTACCACCCGCAGCGGTCGCACCGCCGCTGCCCGCGCCTCCAGCCGCGCTGGTGCCACCGCTGCCTGCGCCTCCGGACCCGCTGGTCCCGCCGGCGCCTCCTGATCCTTTGGTGCCGCCGCTGCCGACGCCCCCTGACCCCTTGGTACCACCGCTGCCCGCGCCTCCAGCCGCGCTGGTACCACCGCTGCCCGCGCCTCCAGCCGCGCTGGTTCCGCCGCTGCCCGCGCCTCCGGATGCGCCGGTCCCGCCGCCGCCCGCGCCTCCGGTCCCGGTGCTGGTTCCGCCGGCGCCCAATTCAATCCATTGCAGTGGGTCTGTCGCGGCATAGCCGAAACTGGTGAGGAATTGGGTGTGATTATTGAGAAAGTCACTGACTGCCGGGACACCCATGGCGGTTGAGTTGAAAAGCACGTTGGTTGCCGTGAGATAGTCGACGATAGGGGCAAATGTGCCCATGACGAGCCGGTCTACGCGGGCGTCGGCATTGCCTCCGGCGCCCGAGCTGTTCGCCATCAGACAATCCACGATGCATAGTTGCTGGCGGACAGGACTGCCGCCAAGGACGGCGGGATGCTTGTTGATCTCGAGGAGGGCCTCTAGGGTGTGCAGCCCCGTCGCACTCGCTGCACCAGAATTGACGAACGTGCCGAAATGGTTCTTCATGCACAGGGAACAAGTGCCGAATAGGGGGTGCACCGCTGATGACGGACCGAGATGCGCTTTCAGCACGGAGATATTCACGAGGATGTCAGTGACGCCATTGACAAGGTCACCGACGCACGTCATGGTCTTGGTGGCGGCGACAATGGTGACCGGCACCATGCCGCCCAATGATTGCCCTAGCTTGCTGACGTTCGCGCGGATCTTGGTCGAATCAGTAAGACTGACAGACGTTGTGTAGCAAGTCGACGCATCGCTGGTGGCGTCGTACAGGGTGATATTTGCCGGCTGGACGTTGAACTGGTCCACCAGCACATCGCAGATCTTCTTGACCACCGCCACCCTGGGATGGTTCGTGCCTATCGCATTGACCTTGATGGCCACCTTCACGTCCGTCCACGACTTGCTCGTCGGCTTTTGGAAGATCGTGCTCCAGGCATCGGCCGCAGCGGTTTTCTGGGCTAGCTGCATCGCCATTTGCTCCATGTTGCTGGAAACCACGCTCGGGTCGACGTAGGAGTTTTGGCTCGCAAAGGCGGCCGTATTCGCAGCGCCGGAGGAGGGGTAGTTCCCCAGCATCTTTGGGTCGTGGCAGCAGATGACCCGCTGGTTGTCGATGGCTGGATTGACCTGCATGCCGCTAACCCACCCCCCAGTCGTCTGGGCGAAAAGCTTGTCGAATCTCAGGGCACTGATTCCCATCGCGCCCGCCGCGCCTGCCGCGGCGGTTTTGAGGAAATCGCGGCGTCCAGGGTGTGGATTTACAGGCATTGTCGCATCCTTCCTTTGAACTTTGGGTGGTGACGCATGATACCAACCAGGCTACAAGCTTGATCAGGGTGCCATCGGCTTGGGATAGGGGCTCAGAAATACGCAGATTGGGGGCCGAGCTGTGTGTCCGCATGTGGACGCAGGCGGGCACAGGTCAGGATCTGGCCTGATGGGCACCCGCACCGCGCCCTCTGCCTCGCTGCGTCTGCACATTTTGGGTCGCGCAGGTTTGGAGGGGCTCAACGCTCCAATTCGTTGTGCCCTGGCGCGGGCGTGATGGTATAGACTGCCTCTCATGCTCGGAATACCCCTGTCAAGGCGTGCCGCGGGCGCCCTGACCTGGAGGCACAGTCTTTCGTCTTGGGCAAAGAAGACGGGTGAGCCCTGCGGAGAGGTCAGGCCACTGCGGCCATATAAGTAGGGCGCGCGTTCGCTGGGATGCGCAAGAACGACATCAAGGAGAATGCAATGCGAATGAGATCTCGGAATGCGATACAAGTTCTAGGGCGCGGGTGTATGGCTCTGCTCCTTGGCGGCGCCGTCACATTGCTCCAGGCCTGCGATTCGACCGGCTCGGGCACCGTCTCTTCCGGCGGGGCTCCAGGTTCAGGCGGCATCTCGGGCGGGGGCGGCAATCTGACCGGCGGCTCGACTGCCGCGACCGGGGGCGCGCCAAGCGGAGGTAGCCAGCCTGGTACCGGCGGGATTGTCCCGACCGGCGGTTCCACGACCGCGAGCGGAGGCACTTCCACCGGAGCTACAGTCGCGACCGGCGGCAGCATCGGCGGCGCAAAGACCGGCGGCGCAACCGGCCCCGGCGGCGCAACCGGCCCCGGCGGCGCAAAGACCGGCGGCGTAACCGGCACCGGCGGCGTAACCGGCACCGGCGGCGTAACCGGCACCGGCGGCGTAACCGGCACCGGCGGCGCAAAGACCGGCGGCGCAACCGGCACCGGCGGCGCAACCGGCCCCGGCGGCGCAGCCGGCGCTGGCGGTGTGACGACCACAGGCGGTTCCACGACAACCGGTGGAACACCGAACCCGGGTGCCGGGCGATACATGGAGAAACTCGACCGCGGGCTGGTTGCGGTCAAGTCCGGGAGCGGATACTTCTTGAGCTGGCGCCTCTTCGGGACCGACCCGCAAGACACTTCGTTCGGGTTCAATGTCTACCGAGGCACCACCAAGCTCAACTCGGCAGTGATCACCGATTCCACCAACTATCTGGACAGCGCCGGCGGCACCGGGACCTATACGGTCAAGGCGGTGACCAACGGGGTTGAAGGGGAGACCTCCGAGAACGCCCTGGTCATTGATGCCGGCTACGTGAATATCCCTATTACCGCGCCTCCCAAAGGGACTAATCTGGGCGGAGCATCGTATTCATATTCGGCCAATGATGGCAGCATCGGTGACCTCGACGGCGATGGCCAATATGAACTCGTCCTGAAGTGGGACCCGTCCGACGCCAGGGACAATGAGATGTCAGGGTACACGGGCACTTGTATTCTTGATGCGTACAAGCTGGACGGGACCAAGCTGTGGCGGATAGATCTCGGAAAGAACATCCGTGCTGGGGCCCACTATACCCAATTTTTGGTGTACGACTTTGACGGCGACGGCATGGCCGAGGTAGCCATGAAGACGGCTCCTGGCACCAAGGACGGTACCGGCGCTTTCCTGTCGACGGGAGACGCGGCCGGTGCCGACAATACAGCGAGCTATGTCAGTACGTCGGGAGCAACAACAGGAAAAGTCACAAGCGGGCCTGAGTGGTACACGGTTTTCGCCGGCAAGACGGGGGCTGAACTTGCCACCATCAATTACCTACCGGGTCGAGGCGCGGTTGGCGTCTGGGGTGCCATCCAGGGCATTGCCTCTCCTGCTGGCGATCTGGGCTGGGGAGATGACACCGTCTGCAATTTCGTCGACCGCCACTTGGCCAGTGTTGCCTATCTCGACGGGGAGCGGCCGAGCCTGATTCCCTGCCGCGGCTATTACTGGCGATCAGCGCTCTGGGCGCTCGACTGGCGAGACGGCAAGCTGACCCAACGATGGTTGTTCGACACGGCGGCGGTCAAAGGCGCCACCGGAAAAGATGGAAAACTTCTTCAGTCTTCACAAGGATACGAAAGTCAGGGGTCGCACAGCCTGCGCCAGGGGGATGTGGATGGCGACGGATTCGATGAAATCGTCTACGGCTCCATGACAGTTGACCATGACGGCCAGGGCCTCTACTCGACGGGGCTAAGGCACGGGGACGCCCTTCACTTCTCGGATCTGGATCCTAACCGGCCCGGACTGGAGGTGTGGATGGTGGATGAACAGACCAGCGAAAACGGCGGGATAGCCTCGCACTTCCAGGACGCCAAAGACGGCACAATAATTTGGGAGGATATGGGTACAGGCGACAACGGACGCGGTTGCACCGGTCCGCTTATTGCCGGGACCACAGGCTGGCAGATGTGGTCGGGCGCCGGCGGGCTTTGGAACGCTAGCCACAAGAATGTGGGGAGCGTGCCTTCGTCCGACAATTTCACTATATGGTGGGGCGCTGATCTGAACCGCTTCCTGGAGAATGGGACTTCGATCACTCCATACGGCAGCGGCGGCGGTACGGGTCTAAGCGCCAGCGGCTGCACCTCGAACAACGGCTCAAAATCAGACCCTACCCTCACCGCAGATATCTTCGGCGACTGGCGCGAGGAAGTGGTGTACGGGACCTCCGGCAGTGATGCGCTGCGCATCTACACGACCACCACAGTAACTAAGAATCGTCTCTATACATTGATGCACGACCCGATCTACCGGATGAGCGTTGCCACGGAGAATGTTGCCTATAACCAGCCGCCGGAGCCCGGCATCTACATCGGCCCCAATATGACGCTGCCGGAAACAAAGCCGAACATCAAGTACTACTCGTCTACGCCATAGCGAACCACGACGCGGCTCCGCATGAAGTCCGAGTCTGCTGCGGTCGCGGCGATTGCGATCGGAGCGGCATTGATGATTGCGGAGTCCGCGAGAAAATGAACGCGTGACCAAAGACGAGGCCCTCAAAGAACTGGCCGACGCGGAGGTGGTCCCTTGCGTTTCGGCAGGTATCGCGGATGCCAAGGAGATTCTCGAGGCGTGTCTCTCAGCGGACATTCCGGCCATTCTGGATCGCCAGGATTCCTGCCAGGGACACGGCCATAGCTGTGCCGTGCGCATCGACCTGTGCGTGAGGCCAGAGGATCTGGCCAAGGTCATGGCCATCATGCATGAGCGTTGGCAGCTCCTGCTCGATCAGGAAGGCACCTTGCCCAGCCACACCGCCCCTTCCGCAGAATGCGAGGAGCCGCCCTGCCCGGCATGCGGCACAGCCGCGCCTCTGCAAGAGGGTGCCTGCACGGGATGCGGTCTGCAGCTTGAGTAGACGGCGCGGAAGATCGCGGCTACTTTTCTTGAGTATCTGGTTTCCGCCCGACCCGCTTCGGCGAATCCCGACCCGGCGGAATTTCGCCGCCTGGGTTGACGGCAGCGACGGCGTCTACTAATCACTAGGCCATGGATTCGTCGCCTGTGCCCGAGCCTCCTCCCGGCGCCGGAGAGAGTCCCCAGCCGCAAGTTGCGGATTCGCCAACCCCGCCCGAGGCTCCACCCGCGCCCCTGCGATGCGAGCCACCGGTCCAGCAGCCCGACGTGCTCCCGCCATCCAGGGTCACCGACGAGTTCAACGTGCTTTGCTACACGCTGCTCAGCCTGTTCATCGTGAGTTTCGGCGTTTGGCTGATTTTCGCTTGGACGGGCTATGGCAAGCGCTATGCGCCTCATGCGGATGGCTGGCACATGGGGGGGACGCGGTCAATTGAGGTGACCCTGATTCATGATGACGCCCAGAACCTGGGCTGTGCCTCGGACGTGGTGCTTGAAGGCCTGCATTGCGGGCATCGCGCCAACCAGCAGCCCTTCGATCCCAATGGCACGGAGGATCGCCTGTTGCTCCGTCCCTACAACACCGCGGATTCGGTGCTCTTCCTTGGCGCGGGACTGTGGAGCTCACCAGGCCTGGCGGGTACGCTGCCCAAAGAGCGCTTCACGGTCGTGTGCAACTTCCGCATGGTCTCTGCGATCAAATCAGTGGCGCTGCGTTGGTCTCCGACCGGTTCATTCGCTCCGGTCACGAACGCCGTGCCCGCAGGGTTGCTCACCGATTGCGTGATTCCGCAATGACGCCAGCGACGATGGTTCGCGGGGTGGTCGAGACCGGCAAAGCGGCCTGGCAAGATGCCGTGGACCGCTGGGGCGGCATGGGGCGCACTGCCCGCGCGACCACCCTGCTTCTGGCCTTCATGATTGTGGGAGGCGCAATTCTGCGCATCCAGGGGATTGGTTTTCCGCCCCGCAACACTTTCGACGAGCAGTTCTACGGGCCGACAGCGCATCACATTCTGCTCGGCGTGCCCGACTTGCACGATCACCACCCTCCGCTCGGCAAGCTGCTGGGCGCGATTGGGCTTCTCCTCTTCGGCTACAACTCAGTGGGATGGCGGTTCATCCCCCTGTGTTTTGGCCTGCAGACCATAATCATCGCGTACTGGCTGGCGCGCGAGATCTTCGCCAGCCGGCGGGCGGGCTGGCTCGCGGCGGCCTTCGTGGCAGCGGACGGGTTCTTCATTTCCTACTCGCGGATCGCACTTCCCGACGGAATGCTCACCTGCCTGGTCTTGTGGAGCGTTCTGGCCGTGGTCACCGCGCGCACCTGGCGCGGGGTGGCGGTAGCTGCAGTCCTGGTCGGGGCCGCCATGTCCATCAAATGGAGTGGACTGCAGGCCCTGGCACCTGCTGTCGTGGCCTTGCTGCTCTTCTGCCGGGCGCCCTGGCACGCGATCTTCTGGTTTGGGTTGGCGCCGGTCTTACACCTCCTGATCTGGATGGCCGGGCTGCACCTGATGGGACACGCCAGCGACCCACTGGCGGTGTGGAGTGTCATCTTGTCGTCGAGGACCAGCCTGCACGACCTCGCACAGCATGACAATCCATTGGCGTCGCGCTGGTATTCTTGGCCCGCCCTTTATCATCCCATCGTGGTCAAGCTCTCGTCCTACGGAACCACCAGCCGCTACGCTTCGAACGCCGGTAATCCCGTGTTGTGGTTCCCCGCCGGCTTGCTGGTGATGGGGCTGCCTTTGACCCGGGGCCTCACCGCCTGGCGAGCGCGCTGGCGGAATTACTGGCCGTTCGACCCCTCATTCAACAAGGCAGTCTTCGTCTTGGCTGTGGGTTGGGCGGCCATGTTCGTGCCGCTTGGCGTGTACATGGGCCAGCACACATTTTTCTACCACTACCTATCGTCCTACGCCTTCGCCCTTGTTCTGCTAGCCGGGGTTGCGGCCAAGCTGGAACGCCGCTGGCCCCGCGCGGTCTTGGTATTCGTCACCCTCGCCGTGTTGATGGCCGTCTACTTTGCACCCGTGTGGGGTGAGTTTCCGCTCACTGTGGAACAGGCCAACCGCCGCCTGATTTTCCTTCCCTGGCGTCCATAGTCGCGCAGGACGCGGATTCCCTCGCGGCCTGCAGCACAGCGGCGGGGTCGATGCGCCGACGGAAACGCACGACGCGTGCTCCAGTCGGGAGATCGCCATCGGCACAGCAGCGCTCTTCGTCGAGACACAGGATGAGATTGTCCAGGTTCGCGGCCCGCAGCAGGGACAGCTTTCGCTGCAGATACTCGGGCGTCCAGAAGCCGACGACCTCGACGAGAAACTGGCGGCTGGGCTCAAAGCGGTGGCGCAACAGGAAGTCGGGAAAAACGATGGTGCCTCCCGCGCGCACCGGCTCGGGCTCGCGCACAAGATCCCAGTCGGGCGTGGCATGCTTGAGATCGCGGGCAAAGCGCGCCTCCAGCTTGCTGTCAAAGGGCTTGGGGGTGCTGGCGGGGAAGAGCGGGTCGCCACTTCGCAGGTGCAGCTCGCCCTCCTGACCGCGCAGCATGCAGGTGGCGCGAAGCTCGAAGCGCGCACACCAAGCGAGAAAGGGAAGCAGTTCGCCCAAGGCCCGGCCGTAGAGGAAGGTTCGACGGAAGACCGCATACGGCCCGGACAGATCCAGCACTGGCGGCTCGCCGTCCTCGACTGTGCAGATGAGACCGCGCAGCTTGGCCTGACGGACCACCGGCCGCAGCGCGCCCTCGGCGCGGATGCGCACGCGACTGGCGCGGAAGAGCAGGCTGCGCGCAATGAGCTGGTTGACCCGCAGAGCGACTTCGTGCGGTGACACAGGACTGTCGGGGCTGGCGAAGATGCGCTCGCCGGGCAGATCGGCAAAGAGCGACCGCTCCAGGGCGGCCGGTGCTACGCCCAGAGTCGAGGCCGCAGCAGCCAGAATTGCGGTGCGCGGTTTTCCGGTTTGTAGAGCCGCCTCGACGAAGAGGGTTTCACGGGCTTCGGCCGGAGACACTTCGGACTTGATCTCGGCACCGCCCAGCCGCAAGAGAAGATGCACAGCCGCACGCAGCTTGAAGTGAGGAGCCGCGCAGGGCAGGGGCTCACGCAGGCGCTCCTGCAGCTCGCGCAAGGGCCGGCCGCGGAAGCGATCCACTTCGTCGATGAGAACGTGCAACCAGGGCTGATCGCGTTCGTCGAGAAAGGCGGGCAGGATGCGGCCGCGGTCGAGGCGCGCGGGAATGGCAGCTTCAGGCAGCAAGGGCATTTCTCCGGCGGCGGGCCTGCTCGACTTCTCCGGTGGCGCGCACTACCAGTTCGTAGACCAAAGCCCGCTTGCCCGGCCGAGGCCGCAGCACACGGCCGACCCTTTGCACATGTTCGCGCTCGCCCTTGCTGCCCGCGACGATGATGCCGACCTCGGCGTCGGGCACGTCCAGGCCTTCATTGAGCACCTGGGCTGAGACCAGGGCGCGCACTTTGCCTTCCCTGAATAGGGTCAAGGCGCGCTCGCGCTCCTTGCGGACGATGTGACAGGTGAGCGGCATGACGAGATGCTCGCGACTGACCGCATAGGCTGTGGCGTTGTCCGCCGTGAACACGATCACGCGGGCGTCGCCATGGCGGGCCAGCAGGGTGGCCAGCATCTGGCGTTTTGCATGGGGAAAGGCCAGCAGGCGTCGCGAGCGGTGCCAGGCGCCCAGCGCGCGGCGGCCTTCGTCGGTTCTCGCCGCAGCCCGGGCAAATTCTTGCCAAGTGGCCCCAGGATCAATGGCGCGAAACCGGCGCAGGACATCGCGAAAAGTCGCCATCAGGGCCTCGTACTCGGCGCGCTCGGCAGGGGTCAAATCCAGGTGCAGCACCACGGTGTCAAAGGGAGCGAGAAACTCGCCCGTCAGATCGTCGACGCGCAGTTCGTAGACCGTGGGACCGATGAGATCAGCCAGATGCGCGGCCGCGTGGCCGGTAGGCGGTGTGGCGGTCAGTCCCAGGCGCATGGGCGCGATGCTCATGTCCAGGGCTTCGTCACGCAGGCCAACCCCAAAATGGTGGGCTTCGTCGACGACCAGGAGATGAAAACGGTTGCCAAGTTGGCGCATGTGCCGCCAGCCGCTCTCGAAGGTGGCCACGGTGATGGGCTCGACCTGATGTTCGCCGTCGCCCAGTCGGCCGGGCGCAAACCCGGTGCATTCGTGGATGGCGCGCGCCCATTGGTCGAGCAGAACGCGCGTGGGCACCAGACACAGGGCCGGCACACGCACGCGAGTGATGGCTGCAATTGCCAGTCGAGTCTTGCCCGAGCCAGTAGGCAAGACAGTCACGCCGCGCCGCTCAGCCAGCGCCCATGCGGTCAGCGCTGCCTCCTGGTAGGGGCGCAGATCGGCAGGTCGAAGGGCCGGCAGCTTGTCCGCCGGGCCGGCCACTTCGTCCTCGAACCGGACGCCGCGCCGGCCAAGTTCGGCCAGCAGGCGCTGGTGAAAGCGCGCAGGGCAGCGCAAGGCGCCCACCCGCGGATCCCACAAAGCGCCCGGAAGATCGGCAAGCGCCGACGAGGATTCGGGTTCGAGGAGCAGAATAGTTCCTTGGTCGAAGACAAGGCGCATGGCCTGCGCGGGTGCAGCGGGCGTGCCAAAGGGGAAGGTACCGAGGGATACGTACTACGAGGGAAGAATCTGTGTTCCCGTTCTTGTCCTCCGGTCATCTCATCTCAGGAGACCGTCCCGAGCGTGCATCAGAAACAGGCCATTCGGCCCCGGGGGCTCCAGCCAGGCATCTGCCAAGGAGACGAACTGTGGCGACGACGAGGAAGATTGGGATCATCGGCGACGGCAACGTGGGGAGCGCACTTGGGCATGGGCTGAGGCGCGCGGGTCACGAGGTGAGAGCTGTCGGCAAAGACAAGACGGCGGTTCGCGAAATGGCCGGCTGGGCCGAAATCGTTGTGCTGGCCGTACCATTCGGCGCGATCGATCAGGTGGTCAAAGAGGCCGGTGACGCGCTCGCGGGCAAGACGTTGGTGGACGTCACCAACCCTCTCAACCCGGACATGAGCCTGGCGGTCGGGTTCACCACCAGCGGCGCCGAGGAGCTTCAGCGCAAGGTGCCGGACGCAAAGGTGGTGAAGGCTTTCAATACCGTGTTCGCGCAGCACATGAACACGGGCCGCCTCTGGAACCAGTCTCTGACAGCTTTCGTGGCCGGCGACGATAGCAGCGCCAAGGCGAGTGTCCTCGAGTTGGCACGCGAGATCGGGTTCGACGCGGTGGATGCGGGACCGCTCAAGAACGCCAGGCTGCTCGAGCCGCTTGCTCACCTGAACATCCAGCTCGGCTACGTGCTAAAGCTGGGAACCCAGATTGGGTTCAAGTTCCTGCGCAGCTGAGCGAGGGGGGGCAGTACGAGGCCCACCAAGATGCGACACCCACCAAGATGCGACTTGCTCCGCCGCCGTCACCCAGGTACCATTGCTATTATGCCATTGACCGTTACCATTGATGCTGCGGGGCGGCTGGTGGTGCCGTTGCCCGTGCGCCGCCACCTGCGCCTGGTTGCGGGCAGCAGACTCCGAATCACCGAGAGGCCCGAGAGCATCCTGCTCGAACCCGAGTACGAGGAGCCCCGGATCCAGGAGAAGCACGGGATTCTCGTGGTCGGCGGTCAGCTTCAGGGTGACCTGCCTGACCATCGCGACATTCGTCAGGACCGACTCAACAAGTTGGCGCGACGGTGAGGGTCTGCTTCGACACATCGGTCCTAGTACCGGCGCTGGTCGCCCCCCACCCGTTCCACGCAAGGGCGCTGTGCTGGCTGCAGGCGGCTGCGACGCGGGAGATCGAGGGCGTGATGGCCTGGCACGCAGCGGCCGAGACGTGGTCGGTGCTTACGCGGCTTCCTGTCTCACCGCATGTGACCGCGGGCGCGGCCGCACGGCTGGTCGAGCGGCTGGTCCAGCACGTCCGGCCCCTGGCCATGACCTCCGCCCTCTACCGAAAGGCCATCCAACGCTGCGCCGAGCGCGGCGCCAGTTCCGGAGCGATCTTCGACGCGCTCCATCTCGCGGCCGCCGAGCTTTCACGGTCGGATGTCTTCGTCACGCTGAATCCAGACGACTTCGAGCGGCTGGCCAGCGAGCGCGGCCCGCGCATCATCGTGCCACCCGATCCGCCCCGGGCCACGGTGCGGTGAACTTCCCTGTGGAAGACAGTTGTCGGGAACGAGGTCACCTCAGGTGCGTGCGGCGTCCGCTTGACAGCGCTTGGCTACTTCCTCTCCCGCCTTGCGCCGCGCTTCTTGCCCTTGCCCTTCTTGGCTTTTTCGGGCTTTCCCGCCTTGGCTTTGCTCGTTGACGGGATGCCGTTCGGATAGAGCATGCCCATGGTTGCGTTGGCGAGCGCCACGTCCACTTGCGCCCAGAAACGATGGTAGGTGAAGCGCGGCGGTTGGCCGCCCTTGAGGTACGCGTCCACTTTCGGCCACGCGGGATCGGTCTTGTACTTGGAACGAATGCTGATGAAGGTGGAACTGGGCTCGATGCGGTCGCCATTGGGCATCACCCCCTGCCAATCCGCGGGCACGAAGATCGGATCGCCGAAGCGCTTGTAGTCGACCCGCTCTTCTTCACTGGCCACGCCTTGGGGGGTCCAGTACTTCTTCCAGATCCGATCGAGGAGCTCCTTGGCCAGGCGTGCGGCCGCGTGATCCCCGGATTTCGCTGAATAGAAGAGCAGGGCGCGCGCCAAGGCCCCGGCTACGCCCACGTCCTGACTGTGGCCTTTCACTTTCACATGCAGGGTATTGTTGTAGCCTGCGTCTTTGCCATCCCAGTTCTGGGTCTTCTCGTTCCAATTGAGTTGGGGCTGGCCGGTCCACTGTAGCGTGGACGGAATGGCAAAGCTGCCGTCTTTACCGAGCTTGCTGTTGGCCAGGACCCACTTGACCCAGCGGTCGAGCACCAGCTTGGCGTGCGCATCGCCAGTGACGTAATAGAGTTGCGCCACGCGGTCCATGGTCCATGCCTGAAAGCCGAACCACTCGTTGCTGGGCGGATCTGCGTAAACCGGCGCCTCGTCGTAGGCCATCTTGTAGAAGGTGGTGGTGCCGGCAGGCGGCTTGGCGTAGCGGCCGCGCCAACTGTTGGTCGCGCCACCGGCCATGCCACCCTCGGCGGACTGCAACCAGCGATAGAACTCGAGCTGGCGGCCCAGACTGGTACCCCAGTCGCGCGCGGCGTTTGGGGACGCGGGCTTGAATGCCTTCTCTTTGGCCAGCACGTAGGCGGCAAACGGGTTTTGATACCCACTGTGCGAGGCGCTGGCGCCGATGCGCCACGACCAACCCCCTGCTTTGGCTAAGGAGCCGCCCCAGGCGTAGTACCACGAGAGCAGGTAGTGGGCCGCGCCGTAGCCCTCGGCCGCTGGGCAGCTCGGATCCTGGCAACCCATCTCCTTGAAGTACTTGTCGAACAGGGCGTAGCGGAGATAGTCGCCCATCTTGGACGCCTTCTTGACCAGGCCGTCGACCGCGCTAGCCGCGCCCTGTTCATCGGCCCAGCGCTTGGCCCAGTACATGGCCTGCACCGCGCGCGCGTCGGCATCAGGGGCGTCGGTGTACTTCCACTGGCGCGCGTAGCCGCCTTCCTGCTTGACGAACAAGTCAAGAAAACCGTTGTCGCCACCGAATTGAAAGTCCTCCCAGCAGGGCTGCGGAATGGCTTCCCAAACCGATTCCTGCATCCCGCGCTGAAATGTATTGATGGGCGACGGGTGAGACACGCGATCCCCGCGCCGGCCGAAGCCGTAGAAGTTGTCGATGTCGATGATCCAGTGCATGCCGTAGATGAAAGGCGAGCCGTAGGCGGCTTGCAGCTCTTTCGACAGGGGGTCGTGGCCAACCGGCGCCGCGGCATCGAAGGGCACGGGATAGCCATTGGGCAGGTCCTGCTCGGGCGCATAGACCGCCGGGTGGGTGTCGGCGTACGAGCCAGTGGTGGGCTGGTCGTCCTGCGTGGGGATGAGATACGCCTCCAGGCTTTCCCAGGCGTGGTCGAGCGGCTTCCAATCCTTGGCGATTTTGCCGTAGGTGGCTTCCAGCCACAGCCAATAGCTGTACGCCTCCGAGGTGGTGTGATGGCCGTAGTCAGGTGCCTCCACGATCAGGGTTTCCGCCGCGTGGTAGGGCATACCTTCGGGGCTGAAGTAGCCATTGGCAGGGGAGTGCAGGGCGTTCCAGTGGGCGATGAAACGATCCGCGTATTCGTTGCCGGTCTTGCCCGGGTGGGGCGGCGGAACAAAGGGCGCGGGCTTGGGGAACTCGGCCGGCTCGACCGGCCCGGCCGCGGGCTTTGCGGCCCCGGACCGCGACGCCGCACGCGGCGAGCGCGAACGCGCGGGCCGCGAGGCGGCCTGCTGCTGGGCTATGGTCTGCAGGCACGATGGCAGAAGCAGCCCGACCACGCCGAGGACAACGACGGAGCAGGCTATTCGCATCCCACGAACTCCACATCATCGATCCAGATATCGAAGGCGGCGCCCGGCACATTCACCTGCCACTGGATGCCGTAAAGCTTGCTCTTGTCGATGCCATGTCGCCGGGGCGAGCCCCAGTCGGGCAGCTGCGCCATCCTCTTGAAGGGGAATACGAAATGCTGCCACGCCTCGGTTAGATTGAGATCCATGCCGAAGTCGTTGAAGCACTCCCGGCACACGCCGCCCTCCGGATCCGTGCTGACATCGGGCACCTTGAGTCGAACCTTGCCGACCGAGCCGGGCCCCTTGCGCGCCCAGAAAGCCAGGCCGTTGTAGCGAGAGGCATCGTAGGGACCCTTGGGATCCACGAAATTCATGCCCACGGCGCCAAAGACGACGCCGCTTCCGCCGGCAACCTTTCCCTGCACGTTGGCCGCGTACTTTGAGCCATTGGCCCCGCTGGGCGACATGCTGAAGGTTCCGCCGCGCGAGCCAGCCTCGGGGACCACGGTCGACCCGGCCTCGTCGACGTAGGTGTACCAGTAGCCGTTGCGGCCGTCGCGGACCAGCACCTGATTGTTGCCGTCCTCGCCATTGTCGATCAGCCCATCGTTGCATGAGTCAAGGGCAACGGCGCGGTTGCCGAGCACAGGTGTTTGACCGGGCATAACGCAAGCGGGCAGAAGCGGCAGCGCCGCAAGCGCCGTGAGGGTTGACGAAATGGGGAAGACTTGCCGAAATCGACTGTAGTTCTTCACGCGGGCAGAATACCTGAGGCGCGCAAATTGGGAAAGATGGGCCGCGCCCATAGGTGCTAGCCATGGTCTTCTCGGGATTCGACGGCCAAAAGCAAACCATGCAGAAATTGGCTCTCCTGATCCGCCACTGATACGATCGCGGCCAGCGTTTCGGCTAAAAGCAGCCGCGCAGAAAGGGCGCCCTTGTCCGACCGTCACGAGCAAACAGCCGCTTTTCATTGCGTTCCGCTTCTGCCCCTGCGGGACACCGTAGTCTTTCCACACATGGTGGTGCCGCTCTTCGTGGGCCGCGAGAAGTCGCTGGGCGCCCTGGGCGAGGTCACTTCCCGCGGCGACGCCCAGGAGATCTTCCTTTCAGCGCAACGCGTCCAGAGCGATGAGCCGACTCCCGAAGACATTTTTTCGGTGGGGACACTGGCCAACCTGATCCAGGTTTTGCGCCTGCCCGACGGCACGGTGAAGGTCCTAGTGGAGGGCAAGCGGCGCGCGGTGGTCCGCCGCTTCGTGGACGGCGAGCGTTTTCTGGCGGTCGAGGTCGATGAGATCCCGGAAGACTCCGGGTGGTCGGCCGAGGCCGAAGCCGCCGCGCGCGAGGCCCACGCCGCTTTTGCCAGTTTCGTCAAGCTAGACAAGCGCTTGGCGCCCGAGATTCTGGCTTCGGTGCACAGCATCGAGGATCCGGGCGACTTGGCGGACACCATCGCGGCGCAGCTCCAGCTCAAGCTGGCGGACAAGCAGGCCATCCTGGAAATGGTGCGACCGACCGATCGCCTGATGCGCTTGGCTGAGCTTCTGCGAGCCGAGATCGAGGTCCTGCAGAACGAGCGCAAATTGCGCTCGCGCGTGCGCCGCCAAATGGAGAAGCGTCAGGAGGAGCAGGTTCTTTCTGAGCAGCTCGACGCGGCCCAGAAGGAAGCGGGGGAACGCGACGAGTTCAAGAACGAGTTCGCCGAGCTGGAGGAGAAGACCAGCCAGATCAAGCTGTCCAAAGAAGCAGCGGCCCGAATCAAGAAGGAACTGAAGAAACTGCGCCTGATGGCGCCCATGTCAGCCGAAGCCGCGGTGGTTCGCAACTATATCGACTGGGTGTTGGCTCTGCCCTGGGGCACGCGCACTGAAGACAAGCTAGACGTGGCCGAGGCGGAACGCATCCTAGACCAGGACCACTTTGGCCTGAAGAAGGTCAAGGAACGCATCCTCGAGTACCTGGCGGTGCAGGCCCTGGTGCGCAAGCAGAAGGGACCCATCCTGTGTCTGGTGGGGCCGCCGGGCGTGGGCAAGACCTCGCTGGCCCAGTCCATCGCGCGGGCCACTGGGCGCAACTTCGTGCGCTTGGCTCTCGGCGGTGTGCGCGACGAGGCCGAGATCCGTGGCCACCGGCGCACCTATATTGGCGCCCTGCCGGGCAAGATCATCCAGTCACTCAAGAAGGCGGGAAGCGCGAATCCGGTGTTCCTGCTCGACGAGGTGGACAAGATGTCCACTGACTTCCGTGGCGATCCCTCGGCGGCCCTGCTGGAAGTTCTGGATCCCGAGCAGAACCACACCTTCTGTGACCACTATCTGGACCTCGACTATGACTTGTCCGACGTCATGTTCATCACCACCGCGAACTACCTGCAAGGCATCCCGGTGCCGCTGCAGGATCGCATGGAGGTGATTCCGATTGCGGGATACACGGAATTCGAAAAACTCGCCATCGCCGAGCAGTACCTTGTGCCCAAGCAGAAGCGCGACCACGGCTTGGCGGACATCACCCTGGAGATGCCCGAGGAGACCCTGCGCGTCCTTATCGACGGCTACACCAAAGAGGCCGGGGTGCGCAGCCTGGAACGCGAGATTGCGGGCGTATGCCGCAAAGTCGCGCGGGAATATCTGGCTGACCGCAGCGTCACGGGGTGGAAGATCACGCCCAAGCGCCTGGCCAAGTATCTGGGAGCGCCCCACTTTCGCCGGGGCCGACAAGAGGACACCGACGAGGTCGGAGTGACCAACGGGCTGGCGGTGACCGCCCACGGCGGCGATCTGCTGGTCACCGAGGTTTCCATCGTGGCCGGCAAGGGCAAGCTGGTCCTGACCGGCCAGTTGGGCGACGTTATGCAGGAGTCGGCCCAGGCGGCCATGAGCTATGTGCGCTCGCGGGCGCCGTCGTTGGGTCTGGACCGCGATTTCTACTCGTGGGCGGACATGCACGTACACCTGCCTGAGGGTGCCATCCCCAAGGACGGCCCGTCAGCCGGAATTACCATCTGCACCGCCATGGTGTCTGCCTTGCTGCGCGTGCCAGTGCACCGGGACGTGGCCATGACCGGCGAGATCACCCTACGCGGGCGCGTGCTGCCCATCGGCGGTCTCAAGGAAAAGATCCTTGCGGCTCACCGGGGCGGAATGAAGACCGTGATCATTCCCAGGGACAACGTGAAGGACCTGCGTGACATCCCCAAGCGCGTCCTCAAAGACACTCGGGTGGTCGCGGTGGGACACATGGACGAGGTGCTGCGGGTTGCCCTGGCGCTGCCCAAGCCCTCGGAGTTTCTCAAGGAACCTTCGGTGCCGGTTGACTGGCGTGTGCCGGGCGAGCGGCGCGAATCGGGCGACCGGCGAGCCGATGCCGGCCTCATCCCGGTGGCCAGCGCCATGCCGCCAGCCAGCATGCCCCCGCCGCCGCAAGTCGAGATCAGCAGCACGCTCCGGCGCGGCTAGCGCATCATTCAATGCCAGCTTATCGGCAGCGGGCTTGTGCCGAGAATGACACGGAGGAGGATCCGCCCGAGAGCCCATCCTCCGAAGTGTTCCTTTTCGACCTGGGCGACAGACCCAATTTAGTGCAAGAATGGCCGCATGCTAGGCACCATCGGGTTGTTCCTTCGCACTACCGACAACGACTATCAGCGACGGTTAGACGAAGTCGGGCAGCGCGAGGCGAAGAAGCACGGATTCGATATTCTGGTGGAGTCGGCACAATTCGATGCCAGCCGGCAGATCGCGCAGATTCGCAAAGCTATCAAGAACGCCCCCGCTAGCAAGCTGGTCGCAATTCTGGTCAGCGGCGTGCAAGACGAAGAGCTGCGCCCAGTCGCCCGCGAAGCCGCCGAGGCTGGTCTGGACTGGGCCCTGCTGAATGAAGCAGCATTTGTCGACGACGTTCGTAGCCAGTTCCCCAACCGCGCCATTTTCGCCGTCACCTGCGATCAGGTTGAAATTGGCCGCATCCATGCGCAGCAGGTCCGCGCCCTGGTTGGCAACGCCGGTCGCGTGCTGTGTGTGACCGGCCACCTTCGAAACGTGTCAGCGGTGCAGCGTTTGGACGGCTTGAAGCAAGGACTCAACGGCGGGTTCGATATCATTGAACTCAATGCCGACTGGACCAGCGAAGGCGCG
>PMKP01000461.1 GCA_003157775.1 Myxococcales bacterium
AACCCTTTGAGGGTTCCCATCTTAGAAGTCTTGACCGTCGGAATGCCATGCCCCAATGTCAGAGACACGCTACCCAGCGTGCTCAAGTAGACAAGGAGAAATCGGGACCAGTGACCAACAAGCCATTCAAACGGTTCATCGGGATCGACCTCGGAGGAGGCAAGGGCAAGAAGACCGCCCTGGCCGTGCTCGATCGAAGCAAGGGTGGGGTAACGGTCACGGCCTTGCATCCCCGTTCCGACGAGCCGCCGCTCTACGACGCCGCTCTGATCGCGGCCGTGCGTGATCGAGACGAGGGTGCCGTGGTCTGCGTGGACGCACCGCTGACCTTGCCCCCTTGCGTCCGGTGCGGCATGGCCCGCTGCCCCGGTCAGGAGAGCTGCGCCGACGCCGAAGTGGTCACCTTGCGTCGCTTGCTCGCGCCTGGCCCGGGTGAAAGCGGCGTAGGCCGCCGTGGCAAGCCCACGGTCACGCCCTACACCCAGCGAGCGACTGAGGCATACCTCATGCGACGGCGCGGGATCGTACCCCGCGAAGCCTTGGGCCAGGGGATGGGTCCCTTGACGGCGCGGGCCTGCTTTCTGGCGCGCGCGCTCGCCGATCGCTTCACGTTGAACGACAGCCTCATCGAAGTCTTTCCCCGCGCCACTCTCGAGCTGCTTGGTTTTCGCGACCGCTACAAGAAGCGAGTCGACAAACGCATCGAGATTCTGGCCCGACTACGTGATCTGAGTTTCGCGCCCGGGGTTTGGCGCGAGGAATGTCGCCAGAGCGACCATGTCTTCGACGCGGTCATCTGCGCGTACACCGGCTACCTGCGCAGCCGCGACGCCTGGCCTGTGTCGCCTGAGCTCGCGTCCCTCTTCCCAACCGCGGGCTGGATCTGGGTTCCACCTGCAGACACGGAGGCAGCGGCAACACCGCGTGCGGCAGCCGACTGAGCTACTCGGCGGCCGCGTCTTTTTCGGGAGGCTCGAGGTCCTCGTCGGTGGGACCGTGGCTGTCCTGGTCTGCAGAAGAAGGCTCGGAATCGGGCTCGGGTGCGTTCGAGCCGAGCAGCAAGGCCGCTCCGCGTTCGCGGAGGAACTGAAGAAACACAAGTGCGGTGGGCAACTCGGAGGCCGGTATCTCGTCAAGCAAGTCGCGCGCCTGGCGCCGCAGGATCTCGCCTGGGGCCTCTCCCGTGTGGAGGGGACGCGGCATCTCGGCTGTCTCCTCATGCGCAGTCACCTGACCCCAGGGAGGAGGACTCGCCACCTCGATCTTCATGTGCTCGAGCCAGGTTTGGATGTGCAGGTGCAGAAGCTCAGAGCGATGGGCGAACCAGCGCTCGCGCTCAGCGGGGAAGGCCAGCAACACATCCTTGAACCGGCGAAAAGCCCCCTTTCCATCTATGGCGACTAGCAGTCGCTCGCGCAGGGCCTGGTCTTGAACTGAGTTGACGAATCGTTCCATCCAGCGGTACTGCTCGCGTGACGACGCGGGATCCACCCGAACGTAGCGATCCGGGTTGTTGGCCACCCTGGCCCGCCTGGCCGCGGCGTCAGGCTCGCCTTCCACGATGGAAAGCAGGTCCCCGTTCTCGAGGTCGAGAAAACTCTCTTGCTCCGGAGAGTTTCGCTCGAAAGCGATCTCCAGGTCGCTCCAATTGATGGTAGCTGGCGGCATGGCTAGGAACTCCTCTGGCGCCCTCCTCCCAATGGAGTGCGCAGAAAGATAGAAACCACAAGCCTAGAATCATGGCCTTCGGTTTGCAATGTCTTTGGCTCAGCCGAGCCTTTCGTTGGCCGGACCCTTGACACGCGAGGATGGCTACATAAGATTGATGCCTCTAGCTCTTTCGGAGGTCCCGTGGCACGAGTCACCGTCGAAGACTGCCTAGACAAGGTTCCCAACCGGTTCGCCTTGGTGATCCTGGCCGCCGAGCGAGCGCGGCAAATCTCAGGGGGCGCCAGGCCGCTAGTCAGGTGCGATAACAAGCCCGGCGTAGCCGCACTGCGTGAGATTGCAGAAGGGCAAGTGCGGTTCAACGAATCCGTCGAGGGCACGATCAGACAGTATCTGAGCGAGACCCGCCTGCGCGGCGCTCGTCCCGACCGCACGGCTGGCCGGCAGTAGTTTCGCCGACGGTGGCGGAACGCGGCTGTTGACGGCACCTTGTGCCCCACGTAGCGTCTGGCGGTCATGTGCCAGACTCCTTGTGTGCGCTTCCTCACTCGGGCCGTTCCAAAAGGCTCCCGAGTGATCCTCTTGCTTCCCGCCGTTCTCTTCGTCCTGGCCGGCGCATTTCCCAGCGCGGTGCTGGCCGAGCCGCAGAGCTTGATCGCAGGCAAGCAGCCGGTGCGCAGCGAGGGCGTGAGAAACGTGGAGCGCTTGACCGACGGCATCTACAGCAATGAAGGCGACGAGTGGCTCACCGACGTGACCTCGCGCTTTTCCTCGGCGCAATCCTTCGTTGAATACAGCCTTGGCGACGACCTGCCGCTTCATTGCGCCATGGTTCAGGCCGACAACAACGACGTGTACTTCCTTTCGGGATCGCAGGACCGCGTGCACTGGCAGGCGTTGTGGCGGGTGGACGCCGAGGGCGGTCCTGGCATGCGCGTGCGCAGCGAGAGACTGCAGGCCAGTGCCCGCTATGTCCGTCTATCTGCCACGGGTGGTGACGCCCTCTACAGCGTGAGTGAGATCGCCCTTTACGCCCAGTGCCCGGACACCTGGCCGCCCGCCGTGGTGCGAACCCGTGGCGTGCCCGTGGCGGAAACCGTCAATACCAAGGTGGCGATCTTCGGAATTCTGGCCGGGATCTTCATCGTGCTTCATCGCCGGAGGCTGGCGCGTGCCCACTACGTTCTGCTCCTGGCTGTGGTTGCCGCTGGCTGGATGCTCGCCGCTGAGTTGGCTAATGCGTATCCCTTCTTCGATCAAGAACCCCAGCTTCGCGCCTTGGTGGCTGCGCTGGCCGCGCTGGTGGTGATCAAAGAGGCGTTCCTCAAGAAGTTCGGGGAGCCCAACCGGACCGTGGTCATCGGCACCCTCGCGGTGTGCGCGGTGACCGCCTTTGGCACCTACTACCACTTTGGCATGCCGCAATTCCTCGACCATGCCAAGGGCCGGCGCACGTTGGTGCACACCTGGGACATGCGCCACTACTTCCCGGTGGCCAAGTATTTCCGGGAGCTGCGCTTCGACGGGCTCTACGCGGCCAGCTTGGCCGCGTACATCGACAACAACCCCAACTTTTCGCCCGACCAGCTCCCCAACATCCACCTGCGCGACCTGCGCGACAGCGAGATGCGATCGGGCGCCGAGCTGGCTGACGAGTTGCCCAAGATGCGTGCGCGCTTCACCCCCGAACGGTGGGAGGAGTTCAAACGCGACATCAAGTATTTCACCGAAACCATGGGGGATCGGGACTTTCTCGGCGGCATGGTGGATCACNNGTCTGGGTCCTGCCCGCCTATTTCATTTTCAGGCACGCCCCCGCCAACGAATGGACCCTGTCCCTGGCTGGCCTGATCGATCCGGTGCTGGTCCTCTTCTTCTTCTTCATGGTGGGGCGCGCGTTTGGCCTGCGGGTGATGCTCTATGTGGCGGTGTTGTGGGGGGCCAGCGACTTCTACAACTTCGGCTCGAATTTGATGGGCTCGACCCTACGCCAGGATTGGCTGGTGGCCCTGGGGCTGGGGGTGTGTGCCATCAAGCTGCGCTGGCCCTTCCTGGGCGGCGTACTCATCGCCTATGGTGGACTCATCCGCGCGTTTCCCGCCATGGCGGCGTTTTTCCTGGTGGTGCCGATGGCCTGGTTCGTGGTCGACTATTGGCGGGCGCACCGGCGCATCCCCAAGTTTGCGGAGCTCCGTGCGGCCGAGCGACCGGCTCTGCGCGCTTTCACCGGCGCAGCGGTTTGCGTGATCGCATCACTTGTCATCACGTCGGCCCTGTTTGGCGCGCGAGATTCCTGGGGCAAGTGGTATCAAAAAATCGAGATCCACGCGACTGGACCCAGTTCGAACAACGTTGGCCTGCGCAATGTCCTGGCCTTCGATCCTGAGTTTTCGTCCAAAGGCATCGCGCAGAGGCACGCCCCGGACAATTGGGAGCTAATGCAGCGCACGACCTTCGCCGCCCGCCGCCCACTGTTCTATCTGATCAACCTCATCGTGACGGCCTTGGTTCTGATTGCGTGCCGGGGACGCAGCTTGGAACAGGCATCCCTTCTTGGTCTCATGCTCATTCCGTTCTATTTCTATCCGTCCAACTACTATTGCCATTACGTATTCCTGTTACCGCTGGCCGTCGCGGTTTCGGGCCCGGAGGCTGAACGCAATCGCAGCTTCGCAGTGGTCTTCATTGTGCTGGCGCTCATGGCGGTGGGCCAGTACTTCACCCTGGCCGAGGGGTGGACCGATTCGCGCTATACCTACCAAAGCTTCTTTCTGCTGAGTGGCTTCGCGATCATCATGGTCGAATTGGCGCGTGAGTCCCTGCGGCTCGCGCCCCTGTGGGGCAGCTCTGGGGGTGAGCCAGCCAAGTCCGACGGCTAGCACCGCCGGTGAACGACTGTGATTTGTGGCGCAGACGGACGGCGGCGCTGCCTGCCATCTGACCAAAACCGCTCTGGATCTGGCGAACGAGTGGAGCGAAACTATAGCGATATGCGGAAAGGTGGCACCATGAGAAATCGCCAAATCCTGTTGGGCATCATAATCCTGAGCACGGCCCTTGTTGGCGCGTGCTCGAACGACAGCACTGGAACTCAGGCCAGTGGAGGCACGGGAGGCAGCAGTTCAGTGGCGTCAGGCACTGGAGGCGAACAGGGAACAGGCGGCGGTTCCGGTTTGGGTGGCGCGACCGCAGGGCGATTGAGCAGCGGTGGTGCGGTGACAACCGGCGGTGCGATAACCACGGGAGCTGTGACCAGCGCCGGCGGGACGATGGGCGGCAACACGCCTACTGGCGGCTCGATCAGCAATGGCGGAGTGACGGGCACAGGTGGCACGACCCGCACGGGCGGAGCAGCCGGCAGCGGTGCCGGCGGAGCGACCGGCGGCACGACTGGCATGGGCGGCGCGGCCGGCGGCATCACCGCTACGGGCGGAGCGGCCGGCGGGAAGGGCGGAGCAACGGGTGGCGCGATCGGCGGCTCAGGCGGAGCGACAGGCGGTAGGGGCGGAACCACCAGCTCAGGTGGCAGCACGGGATCGGGAGGCGTAACGGCGCGGGGCGGGTCCTCGGGTTCCGGGGGCAGCGCTGGCCAATCCGGTTCAGGTGGTTCGATCCCGTCCGGCCCGGCCGTGGCATTTCCCGGCGCATACGGCTTCGGGAAGAAGGCGACTGGCGGGCGGGGCTACACCGTCTATCACGTCACCAGTTTGGACGACAGCGGCACGGGAACCTTCCGCGACGCTGTCAGCGCGGACAACCGCATCGTGGTCTTCGACGTCGGCGGGTACGTCAATCTGCAAACCGCCGTGTCGGTCAAGAGCAACCTGACCATCGCGGGCCAGACCGCGCCCGGCGACGGCATCGGCTTCATGGCAAAAGAGGTTTCGTTTGACGCCTCTACGAACGTGATCGTGCGCTACGTGCGCTTCCGCCAGGGCATGCTCGATACTGGCACCGCCGGGGCCAAGAAGAGCGGGATCAACCTGCTCGATGGCAGCAACCTGATCTTCGACCATGTCTCGATCGAGTTCGCCCAGTACGACAGCATCGACGCGGTGGGGGCGACCAACATCACCGTGCAGAACTCCATCATTGCGGACCCGACCGGGCAACAGTTCGGGGCGCACACCGAGATGACCGGGGGATTCTTCACCTGGTACGGTAACTTGTGGGCCAACGCCCATGGTCGGCAGCCCTTGGCCAAGTCCAACACCCAGTATGTCAACAATGTGGTCTACAACTACGGGTACGCCTATTGTGCCGGGGACACCAGCGGCGTCTTCTGGCACGACATCATCAACAACTACTTCATCGCAGGCCCGTCCACGACTAGCGCGGGAGACGACTATTACCAGATGAACAGCGGGCAAACCGTCTACGTCAAGGGGAATCTCCTAGACAGCGACAAGGACGGCACACTCAACGGCACGGATGCAGGTTCTCCGGGCGGCACGACCAAAGCGAACGCGGCGAACTCCACGGATACCGCGAGCATGCCGACCACCAGCGCGGCGGACACGTACACCGCCGTGCTGGCTGGCGCGGGCCCCTCCCTGCACCGCGATCAGGTCGATTCTCTGGTGGTCGCCGACGTGAAATCGCTGGGGAAATCCGGCCAACTGTGGACGGACCAAACCGCAACGGGCCTCACCAACAGCGGCTATGGGACCTTGGCAGGCGGGACCGCGCCCGTTGACACCGACAAGGACGGCATGCCCGATGCCTGGGAAACCAAGTACGGCCTGAATCCCAACGACCCCTCCGACGCCATCGGCGACTTCGACAAGACCGGCTACACCAACATCGAGAAGTACATCAACGGGATCGTGGACGGGCTGTACCCATAGATCGGAAGAGGTCCGACAAAGGGCAGCATCCCGCTAGACTGATTGGCGACTTGCCGACTCGGCGCAACGGCATGGGCAACCATGTGCTTGCGTGGGACTTTCGGCGATCTCCAGACGTTTGCTCAACCCGTTCGTGCCTTGTCCGGCCCCTTCTCCTGTGAGAACCATGCGAAGAGCACGCGCGATGCAATTGAGAAGGATCCTTGGCCTTGCCATCTCCACTGCCGTGATGCTTGGCGGCAGTCAGCGCGCAACCGCGACGACGTACATCTTCGCGACTTTCAAGGGCGACGACGCTGCTGGCATGAAGCTGTCCATCTACACGTCAACCGACTCGATCAACTTCACCCTCCTGTCCGACACGGGGTTCGGCGGCAACACCAACTACATCCGCGATCCCAGCATCATGAAGTACACTGACGGCAAGTATTACGTCGCCTACACCGATCCAACGACCGCAAGTTGCTGTAATCCCGAGGATCACTTCGGCATCGCCGTGAGCTCTGACCTGATCCACTGGACCGACCTGACGACCGTGAAGGCAGGCGTGCCAAGCGTCTCCCGCACCTGGGCTCCGGAATGGTTTGTCGAGGGCGACGGCACGATCAGGATCATTGCCAATATCGACACTGGCAGCGAGCTCCCAGATTTTCAGCCGTATGCCTTCACTGCCCAAGACAGCACGTTGACATCCTGGAGTGGGCCGACAGCGCTTGGTATCGGCGCGGACTATATCGATACCTACGTGGCCAAGCTGGGTTCCACCTATCATGCCTTTATCAAGAGTGAGACCACTCGCTATCTGGAACACGCCACCGCCCCGAACCTGATCGGCCCGTGGACGTTCGTGGGTAAGAACGACTGGGCGGGATGGGGGTCCGGAATGGAAGGACCGGCTATTGTCCAGTTAGATGACGGCACGTACAGAATGTATGTGGACCCGCAGGCCGGAGGAGTGCCTTGCCAGACCATGACGAGCTCCGATCTGAACACCTGGTCCGCGAGAGCCAGCATACCGGGAGCTGCGGGATCGGTCATTCGGCATGGCACTGTCATACGAGACGAGGCGGGGCTCGGGTCCAATGGATACTTTACCGCCGCGGGCGGCGCGACGGGAACTGGGGGCGCCACAGGCGCAGGGGGGGCAGGTGGCGCGGGCGGCTCCACGGCCAAGGGTGGCTCTACCGCTAGCGGGGGTGTGAACGCCAGGGGTGGCTCCACCAGCACCGGGGGCACGACTGCGCTCGGCGACGCCGCCAGTCCGGGCGACGCGACCGGGATCGGAGACGCGACAGGCACGGGCGGCGCTAGCGGTGGTGCCGCTGGTGGAGTTGGGGGAAGTGTACCCAGCACGGGCGGACGCGGCGGATCGGTGACTGGCGGTGCGACGGGCAGCGGCGGCGCAGGTAACATAGACGCGGGCGTCGGCGCCGGGGGATCCATCGGCGCCGGAGGTACGACTGTTGGCGGCGGTGCCACAGCGCCGGATGCGAGAGTCACGACCGGTGGTGTTTCCGGAACCGGTGGCGCTGGCTCGGTCGGGACCGGAGGTTCGGGTGGCCCGTCTGCGGGAGCCGGAGGCAGCACCGACGCCACTGGTGGGATGACCGAAGCGGGAAGCGCGCCGGACGCGGGAGCCTTCGTCGCCACGAATTCGTCGGGGTGTAGCTGCGCGCTCGACGGCGGGCCATCAACGCCGGCATCAGTGTCGGGGTGGCTGCTGTTCGGTGTGTTCGCGTTGGTAATGAACGCCCGTCGGCGCAAGCGCCGATAGCACTGCGTGCCTCGCAGGTGCCGCGGCGCAGCCGCGTCAAGAATAGATGCTGTGTGCCGAGTGGTGAGGCCCGCTTCCCAGGTTGGGCGGTGGCGAGCCATTTCGGTCAGGCGCTGCGATTTCTAAACCCGTTTCCGTGTGGTCCTGCCCCCTGTAGTGCGGCGCGGGAGCAATTCCCAAAGCAATGGCCATCATGGAGGATACGATGCGAACCAGAACCCGGAAAGTGCCCCAGGCTCTAGCAAGAGGCTCCTTGTCTCTGCTCCTTGCCGGCGCCGTCACCATGTTTCAGGGCTGCAGCTCCAGCACGGGCCCCCAGCAGGCCACTGGAGGGTCAGGTTCAGGCGCGGCCGTGCAAACCGGCGGGGCCGCTAGCGGTGGCTCGACCGCTGCATCCGGCGGCAACTCGGCGGGAAGCGGAGGAGGCGCGCCCAGCGGTGGCGTGGTGACCTCAGGAGGAACCGTTGCATCTGGCGGCGTGACCGCCGGCGGTGGTGTGAAGGGTGGCACGCCCACAACTGGCGGCGCCGCACCCCCCTTGGGCGGAACGGTCACAAGCGGCGGTGTCGGTGCCACCGGCGGCGCGACGAGCACCGGCGGCACTGGCAAGACCGGTGGTGCGGGCTCCTCTGGCGGCACGGTCGCCTCTGGCGGTGTGACGAGCACCGGCGCTACCGGCAAGACCGGCGGCGCGGGCCCCTCTGGCGGCACGGTCGCCTCTGGCGGCGTGACGAGCACCGGCGGTGTCACGTCGGACGGTGGAACCCTGCCTTCATCGGGTGAGCGGACAAAAATAATGCTGAATCCTAGCTGGACATTCAACAAAGGTGACGTGACCGGCGCGGAAGCGACCGCCTACGACGACAGCAAGTGGAGTAAAGTAAACCTGCCCCACGTATTCGACACTCCCTACTACTCACTGAAGAAGGGGATCTTTTGGTACATGGGAATCGGCTGGTACCGCAAGCACTTCAATGTGCAAGCGGATTGGAAGACCTCCAAGAGAATCGTCCTGGAGTTTGAAGCGGCCTTCCAGGTCGCTGACGTCTACGTAAACGGCACCCTAATGGGAGAACACAAGGGCGGGTTTACTGGCTTCTATTTCGACATAACCGATGCTGTCACCGCGGGCGACAACGTCATCGCCGTCAAGGTCGACAACACTTGGAACGCTCAAATCGCCCCGCGCGGGGGTGACTGGCTATTCTTGGGCGGTATCCAAAGGGATGTGTTCCTTGTCGTTACCGATCCACTCCACGTGACGTGGTACGGCACTTTTGTCACCACGCCCACGGCCACGGCGACCTCGGCAACGGTCGAGGTCAAGACGGAAATAAAGAATGAAAACGCGGCGGCCGCGAACTGCAAGGTGACAACAACCATCGTCGACGCAACCAATGCCGTGGTGGCGACCATGGAAAGCACCCAATCGATAGATGCCGGGGCAATCTATGAGTTTGACCAAACCAGTGCGGCCATCGCCAATCCGCACCTATGGTCTCCCGAAACACCGTATATGTATACGGTGAATACAACCGTGTCGAATGGAAGCAGCGTGGTGGACAACTACCAAAGTCCGCTCGGCATAAGGTCGATCGAGTGGACGGCTGAGCAGGGTTTCTTCCTCAATGGAACGCACTATTTGATCGTTGGCATAAATGCGCACGATGATCGCGCCGGCTGGGGTATTGCACAGACCAATGCGGGTTTTCGGAGGGACGTGAAGCTAATGAAGGACGCTGGCTTCA
This sequence comes from Myxococcales bacterium, assembly GCA_003157775.1. Taxonomy (GTDB): domain Bacteria; phylum Myxococcota_A; class Polyangia; order Fen-1088; family Fen-1088; genus Fen-1137. Next base: position 10,038 of record PMKP01000461.1, read on the forward strand.
ACTTCATCAGGGAGTGCCACAACGCCCATGACGTTTCCTGGGATGACGCGGCGGACCAGTTGGGAATGCTTGAATGGCCAGAGAATGATTTCTGGGGAGTGGGCGGATTTACTTCCACCGAAGCCCCCGATTGGCGGCAAAGCTCCTATCCCACCAAGAGTGCAGACGAGCAGCCGTTCCAAGACAACTTGAAGCAACAACTGACGGAGTTCATTCGCGAAAGAAGGAACCACCCAAGCATCATTGTGTGGAGCATGGGAAATGAAACCTTCGATGTGGAGGCCGGAACGCCCATGACCAATTGCAAGGCGTTCTATAAGGTTCTGGCGGCTCTGGCCGAGACTCTCGATCCCTCAAGGAAGTCCGCGGTGGGCGGCGCTCAACGAGATGGGTTCGATCAACTGGCCGATGTCGTTGGATATAATGGGGATGGGGCGACCATCGCCGCCTATCAGGACCCGGGGAAGCCCAATTTGATAACCGAGTACTACGACCATGCTGGCGATGCGGCCTATCCATGGCGAGCAGGACAAGTCCGATGGGTCGGTTACGGCTACGGCTCGTTTTTGACTGATAACGGTGGGTTGGGCGGTGTGGTTGATTACTACAGACTTCCCGGTCCGGAATGGTATCAGTACCGACAGGATCATCTGGGAACTGCATATACGTTGCCGACGAGCGGTACGCCGACGAAGATCGTTTTGACCGCGGACAACCTGACCATAGGGAACGACGGCACGGATGATACCGAGCTTTCCGCTCAACTAGCCACTGCTGATGGCACGGCAGTGGATAGCACCGCCCCGATAACGCTTACGGTAACCTCGGGCGGCGGGCTATTCCCCACTGGTTCTTCAATGACCTTTGACAATTCCAAGTGTCCGGACACAAGGTGCATCCGATATGGCATGGCAAAGATGACCATGAGGTCCTATACGCCGGGAACCATTACAGTGACTGCTACTTCTCCGGGATTGACGAGCGCGAGCGTAACCATTACCTGCGTCGACAAGAGCGGCTCGCCGCCGGCTTTTGGGGGCTAGTGGATGTTCCGCGATGGCTCCTGGCCGGGGCCAACTGCTGATGTCCGTATGTGCTACGCATTCGCCAGAATGCGCAAGACCCAAAACACTGTGGAGGATGCGATGCGAACCAGAACTCAGAGAACTATCGAGGCTCTAGCGCGAGGCTCCTTGTCTCTGCTCCTTGCCGGCACCGTCATTTTGTTTCAGGGCTGCGACTCGACCGGCACGGGCTCCCAGCAGGCCACTGGAGGGTCAGGTTCAGGCGGCGCCGTGCAAACCGGGGGAGCTGCGAGCGGCGGCTCGATTGCTGGCTCCGGCGGCCAGTCGGCGGGAAGCGGTGGCGCCGCGCCCAGTGGAGGCGTGGTGACCTCAGGCGGAACCGTTACATCCGGCGGTGTCGTTACCAGCGGCGGTTTGGTTGGCAAAGGCGGTGCTGCGCCCCTCTCGGGCGGGACGGTCACAAGCGGCGGCGTCGGTGTCACCGGCGGCGTGACACCGATGGGCGGTGCGAGCAAGACCGGCGGCGCGGGCCCCTCTGGGGGCGTGGTCACCTCTGGTGGTGTGACGAGCACAGGCGGCGTCGCAGGCGGGGGAGGAGCAAGCAACCCAGTCACCGGGGGCGGCACCGGCCACTACCAGATGGAGAACCTGGATCGCGGCGTGGTGGCAGTAAAGGTCTCGGGCGGCGTCTACGTCGGGTGGCGCATGTTTGGCTACGAATACACCGGAACGGACAGCGATACTTCGTACAACCTCTACAAGGACGGCGCCAAGCTCACAAATGTGACCGATAGCACTAACTACCTGGATGCGGCCGGGACTGCCAGCAATAAGTACTCGGTGAGCTGCGTGCTCAAAGGGACCGAGGGGCCGCAGTCTGCTGCGGTCACGCCCTGGGCGCAGCAATACACTAGCATCCCGCTGACACCGCCGGGCTCCCAGTACAATGCGAACGATGGAGAGCCAGGAGATCTCGATGGCGACGGCAAACTCGACATCGTGCTGAAGTGGGAGGGGAGCACGAAAGACAATTCCCAGGCGGGCGTCACCGACCCTGTCTATATCGCTGGATACACGTTGGCGGGCAAGCAGCTCTGGATTCTCAACCTGGGCCCGAACATTCGTTCGGGGGCGCACTACACGCAGATGTCGGTGGGCGACTTTGACGGGGACGGGAAGGCGGAATTTGCTTGCAAGACCGCGCCGGGAACCAAGGACGGAACCGGCACGTATCTGAGCACGGGACCCGCTGCCAGCGACGATGACAGCGCTGATTATCGGAATGCATCCGGCTACATTCTGACCGGGCCGGAGTATCTGACCGTGTTCGCTGGAGACACCGGCAAGGAGCTGGCGACGGTGGACTACCCGGTGCCGCGCGGAGTGGTGACCTCGTGGGGAGACGGCTACGGCAACCGGGTGGACCGCTTCAACGGCGGGATGGCGTTCGTGAGTGATACGGGCACTGGCAAGACCGCGACCGGGCGGCCGAGCATTATCCAGCAGCGTGGGTACTACACGCGCCTGACGATGTCGGCGTACAACTGGCGGGATGGAGCCTTGACCAAGGCTTGGATTTTCGACAGCAATGACTCTGCGAATAGCAAAGCCGTTGGCCAGGGCGACCACTCAGCGATGGCGGCGGACGTGGACGGCGACCTTGCCCAGGAGATTCTCACCGGGGCGTTGACCATTGGCAGCGACGGAACCTGGCACTGCAGCTCGGGAATGGGACATGGCGATGCCTTTGATGTGAGCGAGCTTGTTCCGGGCAAGGGTATGACCGCATTTTCGATTCACGAGGGGATGGGGGGTATGGATGCTCATAACGCTGACACCTGCGCGTTCTACTTCAAGACTACTGAATCCGGCGTCGACTCCAACCGTGGACGTGCCGACTATGTCGGCCCGGGCGACGAAACCAGCGCATCGTGTTACTGTGGATCGTGCAACGAGCATCTGGCCCTATGCAGCACCGGTGCCACATCAGTTACCGTTTCACCCGGGACCAACTTCGTCATCTACTGGGACGACGATGAATGGCGTGAGAGTGAAAACGCCACGTCGATCACCAAGCCCAGCAGCGGCGCAACCTTGCTGAGCGCGAGCGGCTGCTCATCGAACAACGGCACGAAGTCCACCCCGACGCTAACCGCAGACCTACTGGGCGATTGGCGTGAGGAGATTGTCTACCGTGAGTCGACCAACGCGAACTTGCGCGTGTACACAACGACAACCGTGACCAAGCGCCGGATCTACACGCTCATGCACGATGCGACCTACCGGGCGCAGGTCGCGTTCGAGAATGCAAGCTACAACCAGCCGCCCCACCCGGGATTCCAGATCAACCCCAGCATGCCCGCTCCGCCAGTGCCCAACATCTATGTGAAATAGGCTTGGCCTTTCCACATCTCCATATGGGAGTGGGAAAACCGAACCGCTTCGGGAAAGGAAGCTACTAGGGAAGAATCTACCCGCCCCTGGTGACAAGACGCCGAAGTCTTTCAGCCACCACTGCGCCGAATGCCAGCATGGCGCCCCAGCGGGTGGCCCTGCGGTCCGTCCCTGCGATATCACAGCCGCTCCCTGAATCCCCGCCGCCAACCGTCGAGCCCTTGGTTCCGCTACTGCCGGCCGCGGCGCTCGCGCCCGTTCCGGCGTTGGTTCCGCCCGTGGTTGCCGAGCCCCCTGATGCGGACGCAGAGCTTGGCACCACACCGCCGCTGCCCCCTTGGCCGCCTGAGGTAGTGCCACCGTTCTGGGGCACACCTCCGGTAGCCGGCGAACCCCCGCTGCCTGCGCCCCCGGCCGCGCTGGTTCCACCGCTGCGCGCGCCACCAGCCGCGCTGGTTGCGCCGCTGCCCGCGCCACCGGCCGCGCCAGTCCCGCCGCCGCCCGTGCCTCCAGTCGCGCCGGTTCCGCCGCTGCCTGTGCCACCAGCCGCGCTGGTTCCGCCGCTGCGCGCACCTCCGGCCCCGCTAGTCCCGCCGTTGCCTGCGCCTCCGGACCCGCTAGATCCGCCGCCGCCGCCAGTGATGGCGGGCCAATTAGGGGGAGTGCACTCAACCCACTGCAAGGCGTCCGTCGTGGCATAACCGAAGTTGGTGAGAAATTGCGGAAGGTAAATGGCGGCGTTGGTCACTCCCAGCGCTGGCATGGGACCGGTGGCCATGATGGTTGAGTTGAGAAGAATGCTGGTAGCCGCGAGGTAGTCCACGATGGGGGCAAAGGTCCCCATGACGATCCGATCGACTCTGACGTTTGCCGTGGCGCTACTGCCGCCGTTTGCCAGCAGCCCATCCACAATACACAGTTGCTGACGGACAGGACTGCCACCGAGGATGGCGGCATGTTTGTTTATATTGAAGATAGCGTCTAGTACGTGCAACCCCGTCGAACTCGGTGTCGTTTGGTCGGAACCGGCATTCATGAAGGTGCCGAGATGGTTCTTCATGCACAGGGAACAACTGCCGAACTGGAACGATGTTCCCGGACCGCTGTGGACCTTGAGTACGGCAATGTTCACGAGGATGTCGATGACGCCATTGACCAGGTCGCCGACGCCCGATATGCTTTTCGTACTGGCGGCAATGGTGACCGGCACCATGCCGCCAACTGATTGCGCAAACTTGCTGACGGTCGCGCGTATCTTGGTCGCGTCCGTCAAGCTGGCATAGGTGGTGGTGTAGCACGACGAGGCGTCGCCGTGGGCGTCGAATAGAGTGATGTTCGCCGCTGGAACCCCCAACTGATCTACCAACACGTCGCAGATCTTCTTGACGACGGCTACGCGGGGATGGTTTCCGGTGTCGCCTTGTATCGCATTGACCTTGATGGCCACCTTCGTGCTTGCCCAAGCCTTGCCCGTCGGCTTCTGGAAGATCGTGCTCCAAGCATCGGCCGCCGTAGTCTTCTGGGCTAGCTGCATCGCCATTTGGTCCATGTTGATGGAAACCACGCTCGGGTCGACGTAGGAGTTCTGGCTCTCCCAGACCGTACTCACAGCCCCGGAGGAGGGGAAGTTCCCCAGCATCTTTGGGTCATGGCAGCAGATGACCCGCTTGTTGTCGATTGCCGGATTGACCTGCAGGCCGCTGACCCAGCCCCCAGTCGACTGGGCGAAGAGCTTGTCGAACCTCAGGGCACTGATTCCCATCGCGCCCGCCGCGCCCGCCGCAGCGGTCTTGAGGAAATCGCGGCGCTTGGGGTGTGGACTTACAGACATTGTCTAATCGCTTCCTTCCTTCTTTGTTTTCGAGGGTTGCGGCGGGCGCCCAGCACCAGGAGCACGCCGAGGGCGAAAGCCGCAGCGTCCGACAAGCCGCTGGCACGGCTTCCCACTCGGCAGGAGCAACCACCTTTGTCTGTGGTTCCGGTCGCCTGTGCGGTGCTTCCACCGTTGTTGCCGCCCGAGGCGCTCTTGCCACCCGAGGCGCTGCTGCCACCCGAGGCGTTGTTGCCACCCGAGGCGTTGTTGCCACCCGAGGCGTTGTTGCCGCCCGAGCTCGTGAAGCCCCCCGAGCCGGTGTTTCCGCCTGAGCTGGTGTTGCCGCCAGAACCGGTGTTCCCTCCCGAGCCCGTACTCCCTCCCGAGCTGGTGTTTCCACCCGAGCTGGTGTTGCCACCCGAGCTGGTGCTACCTCCCGAGCCGCCGGTGGCCACCGCGCCCGAGTCCTTGAGGACGAGTGCAGCGGCGTCCCCAGTGGCTACGCTGGCGTCCCTGGGCGCGACTACGGCACCATCCGTCCTGTCGACTACGCCGCCATCTGGCCCGCCAGCGGGCAAGGCAGGAGCATCGGTGCGAAACGGCGATGCAGGCAGCGCGGGGGTGCCTTGGCTGAAGAGGCTCGCCGTGGGATTCCCAGCCCAGCAATAGCGCGCATTCTTCGGCGCCGTGACCGACGCCGCGGAGACAAGAATGGTCGAATCGGGCTGGATCGCGGCGGTCGCGGTCACGTAGTTGTCGTCGGCACCGGCGATCTCAAAACCAGTGGCGGTGCCTCCCTGAAAAGCCATGCCGGCGTCTGTGTGGGTGAAGGAGAGGCGGATGGAGCCGCCTTCGATGGCCATGTGATCATAGAGTGGCCCGTAGTCGGCGACGTCCTGCCCGTAGGTGATTGCTTCCGCCAGGAGACCCAGACGCAGACCCACATCCTGCTTATCCGGAGGATGCACATAGGTGGGGTCGCCGATGTCGATGGTAACGGCCAGCCCGGTATTGGCAACAATCTCGGTTGTCTGGAGCTGCGCTTCGCGCAGGACGGGCCAACCCGAGCTGGAAATGCTGTAGTTGGGGAGCTGAACTATCAGGAACGTGAAGTTCTGTCCCCAGGCCTGGCGCCAGGAAATGACCAGTCCAACCTGCAGATCCCGGTAGGTGTCTCCGCCCCAAGTCACCGACTCGCCTTGATACCAGATGACGCCGTGGATGGCGTAGGGAATCAAAGGCGCAATCATGCCATTGTAGCAAATATAGGGATTGTGTTGGTTGGTGTAATTGGGATTGGCCTGGAACTGGGCGAGCAGGGTCGCAACCGAAGGGATGGAGGCGAGCGACTCTTGCGACATCCAGCACTGAATGCAGCTAGCACCAAAGGAACTGATGATGATGCCAATGGCCACGTTGGGCAGAGCCTCGGTCAGTTCTCGCGCAAAAAAATAGCCCGCGGCAGAGACATTCGCGACTGTTTGCGGTGACGTCACCACCCAGGATGCCTTGAGGGTCGAGGCGTCGAGCGGCTTCGCCGACGGGCTCCAGGGAGCGGTCCAGGAGCGAATCAATGGGTAGTTGGCGGCAGCGATTTCCTGGGCTTCGTTGTTCAGCCCGCAGGGGGACCCGTAGGTGCAGTGGACAGTGTAACCCATGTTGGACTGTCCCGACCCGATCCATACTTCCCCGACATAGACGTCTGCCACAGTGACGGTTGACGACCCGGTCACGGTCATGGAGAAGGGCCCCCCGGCATCTTGAGCGGGCAGGCGCACCGTCCATTTCCCGTCGGATCCGGTCGTGGCCGTGGCTTGCTGCGTGCCGAGCTTCACGGTGACGCTTTGGTTGGCGGTGTCCGTGCCCCACACTGGCACTTCCACATTGCGCTGCACGACCATGTGATCGCTGAACAGGCTAGGCAGGGTGACGGCGGCCATGGCTGGCGTGCCTAGGGACAGCCACGCCAAGGCCGTGGAGAGAAGGAGCAACACACGCGCAAGAGTCCCCACCGACTGATTCTTGTTCGCAGTTGCTGAAGCTCGCATGGACCACCTCCGTGGCGGAAATCGATGCTTTGAGGGGCTGTTGCCTCGGCGCATCCGAGCCGAGCCATCCCCCACGTCTCGGCCAGCAGCGCCTACGCTGCATCGACCTGAGATTGCGTCTTGTGGCCTCGTTCTGTCATAACGCAAAAAGCTAGAAACCACGGATTGACTGGCCTGCTTAGGTTACCTGACGTTGCGCCATGTGCTCTCGTTGCATGCCTGGCTAGAGGGCGCGGGCAGGGGCATTTCGGGTTGAACTAATTTGCGCCTTCGCTCTCCGTTTCGCGCAGCCGTGTCCGCCGGAGCCCAGTCTCCTTTCTTCTTGGTCAACGGGTGTGATTTGTAGACCCGATTTCCCATGGCTGAGCCCCTGGAACACGAGGAAGCGACCTGCAGCGCAGCAGCAAAGAGAGAACGACATGCACGCGAACCTACCTGTTCGGTTCTCGACCACCAATCCCCCGGGATCTCTGGCAAAAATTGCGGGAATCGGCTTGGCCGCGCTCATCCTCGTGTGGGCAAGCTGCAACTCCGGCAGTTCCAATTCCGTGTCCGACTCCGCGGCAGGGAATCCGGGCTATGGGGGGAAGACCAGCGAGTCGGCTGGAGCAGGTGGCGAAGTTGACCAGGGCGGCTCTTCAGGGTCAGGCGGCGTTCCTAGTTTTGGCGGAACGCTCGCAGTTGGGGGAGCGGCCGCTGGCGCTAGTGCAACCGGAGGCACGTCAGCCGCAGGTGGCGCGACTGGTGGTGCGACCATTGCCTCTGGCGGCGGTCCATCGCGTGGCGGCTCCACGGCCGCCGGGGGGGCGGGCGGAAATGGCCTCCTGTCAGGCGGCAGCACGGGACGCGGTGGCTCCACGAATAGTGGGGGCGCGGGTGGTTCCTCGGGGTCCAAGGCAGGCGGCGGAACCACCGGCTCGGGAGGAACAGTCGCGGCAGGGGGAACGACAAACGCAGGCGGCTCCACGCCGATGGGCGGGACCAGCGGGGGGAGTTCGGGTAATCGCCAGACGCTGAACTTCAATCAGTCCTGGAAATTCAAGCGGGCGGACGTCGACGGCGCACAGGCAACCAGCTTCGACGATTCGTCGTGGTCGACGGTCGGGCTGCCCCATTCGTTCAGTCTGCCGTACTTCCTGTCAACGCAATTCTACACCGGCTACGGCTGGTATCGGAAGCACTTCACCGTGCCGGCGGAATGGTCGGGCAAGCGGGTATTCCTGGAATTCGAGGCGGCGTTTCAAGACGCGCAAGTCTACGTGAATGGTACGTCGATCGGCAAACACCAAGGTGGCTACATTGGATTCTCCTTGGATGCCACCAGCGCCGTGGTGACCGGTGACAACGTGGTGGCGGTGCAGTTGAACAACAACTGGAACGCGCAACTGGCGCCGCGCGCGGGTGACCACACCTTCAGCGGTGGACTCTACCGCGACGTGAACCTGGTAGTGACTGATCCGCTGCACATCACCTGGTACGGCACCTTTGTGACCACGCCGACCGTCTCGGCGTCGTCAGCTACGGTGAACATCAAGACGGAAGTGCGCAACGACTATGCGACCAGCAAGAATTGTACGCTTGAGACTGACATTGTGGATGCCAAAGGCGCGACGGTGGCCACGGTGTCTTCTACACAGGTCGTGGCTGCGAACAGCACGGTGACGGTTGAACAAACCACGCCGGCGATTGCCAATCCCTCCCTCTGGCATCCAGATCACCCGACGCTATACCGCGCGGTCAGCACGATTTCCGATGGCACGACGGATGTGGACAGCTTCAGCACGACGTTTGGCTTCCGTTGGATCAGTTGGTCGGCTACCAGTGGGTTTTCGCTGAATGGCTCGCACTACTACTTTCACGGCGTCGATGTCCATCAGGACCACGCAGGCTGGGGCGACGGCGTTACAAATGCCGCGCTCTTTCGCGACGTGAAGATGGTCAAGGACGCTGGCTTCAATTTCATCCGCGGCTCGCACTACCCGAAGGACCCGGCGTTTGGCGATGCCTGCGACCAGCTTGGCGTTCTGTTCTGGTCGGAAAACAACTTCTGGGGTTATGGGGGCGCGACGGGCGAGGGCGACTGGAAGACGGCAGGCTCCTATCCCAACAATGCCGCTGACCAGGCCGCGTTTGAGACCAGCGTCACCGACAGCCTGACCGCGATGATCCGCGTGCATCGCAATCACCCGAGCATCGTCGCGTGGAGCATGTGCAACGAAGTCTTCGATACCGCTGACGCCACCATGTCGCTGATGAGTGCATTGTTGGCAAAAGAGGTCGCACTTACCCATCAATTGGACCCAACCCGCCCGGCAGGCATAGGCGGGGCGCAACGTCCCAAGGGCAGTGGACGGATTGACAAGATCGGAGACGTGGCCGGCTACAACGGTGATGGCGCGACCCTGTCTGACTTCCAGAACCCGGGCGTCGCAAACCTCGTGACCGAATACGGCGGCGTCAACTTCACCGCCCGGCCCGGCAGCTACGATCCAGGTTGGGGCAGCTTGAGCACCACGCTCACCAATGGTTTCCCCACCGAATACTCGTGGCGTAGTGGTCAGGCGCTCTGGTGCATCTTTGACCACGGCAGCGTCGCCGGCTCGAGGAATGAGATGTCGGGAATAGTGGACTACTTCCGTCTGCCAAAGCGGGCCTGGTACTGGTATCGCAACGCGTACGCCAACGTTCCGCCGCCGACCTGGCCCGCCAGCGGCACGCCGGCGGCTCTGCAAGTCACCGCTGACAAGACCAATCTCTCGGCCGTGGATGGCACGGACGACGCGCAGTTGATCGTGACGGTCCTGGATGGGCAGGGGAACGCCATCAACAACAATGTTCCGGTGACTCTGTCCATTACCTCGGGCCCAGGCGAATTTCCGACTGGAACCAGTATCACCTTCACGCCGGCGTCAAGTAGTGATCAATCGGACATTGCCATCGTCGACGGCAAGGCCGCCATCGAATTCCGCAGTTACTACGCAGGCACGAGCGTCATCAAGGCGACCTCGCCCAATCTGACTGCGGCAACGATCACTATTACGTCGCAGGGCAGCCCGGCTTGGGTTGACGGCGTCACCCCACCGACTGCGGCGCGACCGTACACGCGCTACACGGGCTCCTGAAGCTACGGGATGAGTCATGACAACTCACCAAGGCAGAATCACTCACCGTAAGCATGCGCGAAGGATCGCGCTTTTCGCACTGCCGGTTTTGCTGGTTTCGGCGACCTCGTCGGCCCAGACCCTGACCATGCAGCAGCTCCTGAGCAACCACATCGAGCAGCGCTTCGGCATGTTCATCCACTACAACATGAACACCTACAACCCTGGCTGGGGCGAGAATCGCGTGAGCCCCTCCACCTTTGCGCCCCCGAGCGGCGATTGCCACACCTTCACTGATCAGTGGGCGAAAGCCGCGAAGTCGGCGGGTATGAAGTTCGGCGTGCTGACCACTAAGCACCATGACGGATTTGCCATCTGGCCGTCAAAGGCGGTCCCGCCGAGCACCTCGCCGTACGGAACAACTCCCTACACCATCGCGCAAAGCGGGGTTCCGACCATGGACGTGGTCAAGTGCTACGTCGATTCATTCCGCGCCCAGGGACTAGACCCTGACCTTTACTTCTCGATCTGGGATCCCAATAACGGCATCGGGTCGCAAGCTGGGCACAACACCGATCCGGGCGCGGTCGACTGGAACGTAGTGGGCGGTTACATCACGACACAGATTACGGAACTCTTGACCAACTACGGCGAAATTCCCCTGTTGGTGTTCGACGGCTATTCCTGGCTGACGGGACACCAGCAGATCCCCTACCAGAAGATACGCGCTTTGGTTCGCCAGCTACAGCCGAATACCATCATCAGTGACCACAACGGCGGGGTACCCTGGGAGGTGGACGTGGAAATGTTCGAGGAGCCTCTTGGCGTCACGGTTCCGTCGGGAAACGTCACCGCAGGATTGCAAGGACAGACCATTGCCAAGGACAAGAACTGGTTTTGGAGAAGCACGCAGGCCGCCGCCGGCTATATGTCGGCTTCGGACGTTGCCAAGGAAATCAAGAACGTCGAATCCAACTACACCAACTTCATTCTCGATTGTCCGCCCAATCTGCAGGGATTGCTCGATGCTCCCGTGGTGACGGCGCTGGGTCAGGTGCCGCAGTACTGGACGCCGGACACTTCGCGGGCTCCCTTGCCGGAACAGCAACCGAAGATCGAGACGCCCCTGACCCCGGGTTCAGCCACGGCTACAAGCGGCAGCCCTGGGCTGGCGATTGACGGCTACAACGACTCACCCAAAGGCGTGAACAACACGTTGCACAGCAGCAAAGGGGAAAGCGTGTGGACGTCGACAGGTTCGCTTCCGCAGTCAGTGACGCTCAACCTCGGAAAGAGCTACGACAATATCGACATGCTGGAATACCTGCCGCAACGGAACACTGGTACCACGGCGGGCAACATCACATCCTACAAGGTGTACGTGAGCACGGACAATGTGACCTTCACTCAGGTGGCCAGCGGGACCTGGCCAGCAGATCCGACCTACCACGGCCTCCTGTGCCCGCAGCGCGTGCAATTCGCTGCTCAGACGGCACAGTACGTGCGGCTGGAGATCGACGCGGTCGGTGGCGGGGGAACCAGCGCCATCATTGGTGAACTTGCGGTCGGCTCGACGGGAACAACCGGAGCTGGAGGCACGGGCGGCGGCGGAGGCAGCGCGGGCAGCAGTGGTACTGGCGGCGCTGGTGGTGGTGCGGTTGGAGGAGCCGGCGGAAGTGCGCCCGGCGGCGCGGGTGGCCGTGGTGGTGCCGGCGGAGGAGCCGGTGGAAGCGCGTCCGGCGGTACTGGTGCTCGCGGCGGTGCTGGCGGAGCCGGCGGGAGCGTGCCCGTGACAGGCGGAGCGGGCGGTGCCGCTGGTGCAGCCGGTGGTAGTACGCCCAGCGCAGGTGGACGCGGCGGCTCCGGGGTGGGCGGCGCTACGGGCGGAGCTGGCGCAGGAAACCTAGACGCGGGAGTCGGCGCCGGGGGATCCTTTGGCGCCGGGGGCACAACTGGTGGCGTCGGCGCCACGGGGCCGGATGCGAGAGTCACGACAGGTGGCGCTTCCGGAGGCACGGGTTCTGTCGAAACTGGGGGTGTGGGCGGCACGCCCGCGGGAACCGGGGGCAGCACCAGCGCCACTGGCGGGACGACTGAAGAAGTAGGCACTCCGGACGCGGGAGCGGGCGGCCCCGCGAGTTCGTCGGGTTGTAGCTGTGCGCTCGTCGGCGGGTCATCATCGGCCTCGCCTTCGGCATCGGCATGGCTCTTGCTCGGTCTGATTGCGTTGATATCGGACGCCCGTCGACACACGCGGAGACGTCCTGCGCAGACCCTGGATGGGCCAACAATTCTCGTCGGTCGGTGCGATTTTGAGACCCAATTGTGAGAGGTCCTGCCCCTGCTTGGGTTGCGCGGGCGATCCGCCGACCTGGGCAGCGGAGAAAACGACATGCACACACACCGATCCAACCGGCTCTCGATGACTGCCTTGGCGGAAATCGCGGGAATCGGCTTGAGCCTGCTTTTCCTGGGGACAGCCGGCTGCAGCTCGGGCAGTTCCAATGCCACGGTTGGTGCTACAGGAGGGAACACTAGCGCCGGTGGAGAGAGCGGTGGTTCGGTTGCGGCGGGAGGCGCTGCGAACAAGGGCGGTTCTATCGACTCCGGCGGGAGCACAGCGGGCGGGGGTAGTCTCAGCGCTGGGGGTGCGACAGCAGGCGCAAGTGGGTCAGGCGGCGGTCAGAGCGGAGTCGGCGGCAATGCGATGACAGGCGGCAGCGCGACGACAGGCGGCAGCGCGACGACAGGCGGCAGTGCGATGACTGGCGGCATTGCGATGACAGGCGGGAAGGCAGGCGCAAGTGGGTCTGGCGCCGCTGGTGCTCAGGGCGGCAGCACGGGCGGAGCAGGCGGCATGGGCGGCTCAGCCGGTACGACCGGCAAAGGCGGTTCGGGCGGGGGCGCCGGATCCGGAGGTGCGGTCAGCGGGGGCGTAACGGCAGGCTCAGGGGGCAAGACTGGTGCGGGCGGCAGCGCGGGGGGCGCGGTAGGCGCGACGGGCGCAGGCGGCGCGCAGAGCGCTGGCGGCACGACAGGAGCGGGCGGGGCAATTCAGGATCCCGAAGACCTCAAGCGAGCATTTGCCGAGTATCGGTTCGGCATGTTCATCCACTTCGGGATGAACACCTTCTCAAATGATGGGGCCAAGGACCTGCCCAACCAGGATCCGTCCCTGTTCAATCCGACCAATCTCGACCCCGGCCAGTGGATCGACGCTGCGGTGTCAGCCAAGATGAAGTTTGCTGTTCTCACGACCAAGCACCACGATGGCTTCCTGCTGTGGGACTCGGCGACCACTGACTACGACGTCGGCAATGCCAAGGTACCGGCAGCGGGCCACGTGGATGTGGTCAAGCTGTTCGTCGACGCCTGCCGAGCGCGCGGGGTCGCGCCCGGCCTCTACTTCTCGATCCAAGACCGCTCCACGCCTGGGCTGGGCCAGAGCGGTTGGAGCGTGACCAACGAGCGGATGCCACAGAATTTGATCGACTACGTAAAGGCGCAAATCAAGGAACTGCTGACCAACTACGGCTACATCCCGTTCTTCGTGACCGACGGCTGGGCCTGGTCAATGGGCATGACCATCATGCCCTATCAAGATATCCGCGAATACGTCTACCAAATCAGCCCCAATACGCTCTACTGCGAGCATCAGGGCCAGCAAGTCCCGTGGCACGACGACATCGTCTACTACGAGGAGCCCAAGGGTGGTGCCTGGTCTCCCGCCGGCAACATCCTGGCGTCCTGGCAAAGCCAGAAGATGGGACATGCCTGGTTCTGGACGCCCCCCGATGCGGGGGACGCTGGCCCGGCCGTCTCGGATTTCGTCACGACGCACCTTGCGGATCTTGAGCCGAAATACACCAACTACGCGCCCGATTTCGGACCCAACCGCCAAGGTTTGCTGGAGGACGCGGCGGTTACCAAGTTGAAGGCAGTGGGTGCCGCCTGGTCGCCCAATGCGTCGCGCCCACCCCTGCCCACCCAGCCGCCGCACCTCAACCATGTGATCACCGCGGTCAACGCCACCGCCAGCAGCTCAGCGTCGGGCTCCAAGGCCTTGAACGCGGTCGACGGAATCAACGATGGCGGGTTCACCACCTACTACACCGAGACGTTGTGGCAATCGGCGGCGGCGGCTCCGCAATGGCTTACCATCGATCTCGGCAAGACCTACAGCGGTATCGACATGCTCAGCTACCAGCCACAGCAGATCGCGCCCCAGCAGTCACCACAGGATTTCACGGGACGCATCACCGGGTACGCCATCTCGTGCAGCACCGATGGCACGACCTTCTCTCCGGTGACTCTCAAGACGGGCTACGACGGCACCTGGCAGTGGGGCGCCACACAGTTGGCCGGCTGGGCCTCGGCCGAGTTCAACGCGGTGACCGCGCGCTACGTGAAATTGCAAGCCAACTCGGCCACCGGCAACAACGTGAAGATCAACGAGGTTGATGTGGGCGGCCGCCTGGTTGCCCCCGTCGCCCAGTAGCACGCAAGACTGTCAACCATGTACGCAGCCAGCACGAACTCAGTTTGGAGCCCGCCGCCAGGGCGGCCGCCCCCGCTGGCCGATCGCGTGGGGAGCCCGCCGGCTCTGCCGGCGGCGTACCATCGCGGGAGGGCATGGGAACCCTCTCAGGGTTCCCATGTCGGATTGACATCTAGCCCTGAGATCGACCACACTTTAGTGGTGTCGCTCGCCGAGGACAGCCTGTCCTTGCTCGATAGGCTTCGCAACCGCACGCCGGTTGATGGGGAAGATGGGCCCCTGACCGCGCTTGCCCGAGAGGCGCTGGGGAATGACCCTGAGAAGGTTCGCAAGTTTCTCGACGCCATCGCCCCCACGGTTCGGCGGACCTGCCGCAGCGTCATGGGATACACCCATCCCGACCTAGAGGACGCCATCCAGGAATCTCTGATCGACATCGTTCGGGCGCTGCCCCAGTATCGTTTCGAAGCGGACGTGTCGCATTATGCTGCGAAGATCGCCCTGCGCGTGGCCATCGCCGAACGCAGCAAGGACCGCGCGCGGGTAGAACATCTTCGCCTCTTTCATCAGAGCCGCGAGTCTCGGCCTCAATCGCTGGATCCGTCTGGCGTCGTCGCTGATGTTGAATGCTCCTGGCTCGCCCATCTGATTGTCCGCAAACTGAAAAGGTCACAGACCGAAGCGGTTCTCCTGCGCTTCTTTCTGGGATGTTCGGTGGAGGAGATTGCCTCGATCACCGGTGTTCCGCTCAACACCGCCAAGACGCGCCTTCGCACCGGAAAGGACAAACTGCGGCGCTATCTCGAAAAACGGGGCTATTCACTCGAGACTGCGGGGGTGTTTCGATGAATCGTTGCTTGCATCCTGAAGAGGCCATGGACATGGCGCTGGGCGGAACCTTGCCTGCGGCGCAACGCCGGGATCTCAACCTGCACTTGGCTGCCTGCGCTGCCTGCGCGGCGCATATGGCGGCGGCCCAGCGGACGCGAGAAGCATTGGCGGAACAGCCTCAAGACGAGCTACTGGATAGGCAGGCTGTGGAAGGGGCCATGACTGGGCTTTTCCCGCCCCGCTTTGCCAGGCTCAGATATCGGCGAGCCTTCCGCCTCGGGTTCGCGCTGGCGGGGCTGCTCTTGGCCAGCGGCTTGGCAGGGGCCGCCCTCTGGCGTTCGCACCGATCGTCCTCGGTCCCCTTGCTCCTCCCGGAGCCATCCGGGGAAACTCGCGAGGTTGCCCCAGCCCCCAGCCCGGCCCAGCCCAGCCTTGCTGCCGAGCCCGCTCCCCCGTCTGACGAACCGGCGTTGCAGCGGTCCACGCGAGCCCAGCCGTCGGCAGCTGCACTCTTTGCCCAAGCGCTCGCTCTGCGTAGCGAGGGCAAGGTCGACGCTGCCATTGCAGCCCACCTGCGGTTGCAGCGCCTCTATCCAACGGCTCGTGAGACACGCTTGTCATTTGCTCTCGCCGGGCGATTGCTGATGGAAAGGGGCTCGCCGGAGCAGGCTTTGGCCCAGTTCAACCAGTATCTGGCTCGGCCCGGAGACGTTGCGGAAGAGGCGTTGGTGGGACGAGCGACGGCTCTGGAACGTCTCGGGCGTTCTGCCGCCGAAGCTGCAGCATGGCGAGAGGTGCTCGAAAGTCATCCAGGATCGATCTACGCGAACCGCGCGAAACAGCGGCTGGCCGCCCTGGCGGCAAGACCGCGGGCTACGACGGAGCACGGGTCTAGCCGCTAGCCTTTTGTGGCCGGGACCGGACCCAGATCGAGTATTGTTAGTCGAAGATTGTCTCCCGGGCTGCGCGTCCTAGTCCTTTTTGCCGTAACCAGCATGCTGGTCGGTCGGCCACTCTTTGCCATGCCGCCTTCACGGGGTGAAGTGAAGGTCGTGGTTGCGGGCAGCGATCGCTCCTTTGCCGCCATCACTAAATCGCTGACAGAGTCTCTGTCTTTCATCGCCGTGACGGCCCAATTCGAACGAGCGGCGTCGGTGGACCCACACAGCGTCTCGGAGCTTCACCCGCCACGACCGTCGGTCGTTGCCTACTTGTGGATCGACGCTGCGGCGGAAAGCGACGTCACACTGTACATCACAGATTCTGCCACGGAGCGCGTGTTCGTCAGGCGCATAGGCACGGACCACGGGTTGGACAAAGTGGTAGTCGAGAGTTTGGCGCTCGTGGCACAGAGCTCGCTTGAAGCTCTTCTCGAGGGAAAGCTCATCGGCGTGACCCGCAATGACTACGAGCAATCGCTCAAAGTCGCTGGGGCACGGCCAGCCTCGGAAGGCGTCCCAAAGCAAGCCGCGGCGCCGCACCCGAACGATGTGCACGGTGTTGGGCCATCCCGTTGGCAGCTTTGGGTCGGCTATGAACTACAGGTTTGGGATGGCGCTACCGTGCGCCACGAGGCGGCCCTCGGCATCGAGTATGAGCGTTGGAGATTGCGCTTCGGAGTGGACATCTACGGCACCTGGCCAATCCAGTTTCAAAATGGGGAATTAGGCGCCGAGTTGTTCAGCAGCGGGGTTCGCTTGGGCGTGTCGCGCCCCTTGGCGCTTCCGCGCCAGCTACGCTTTGTTCCCGGCCTTGGCTTTGCGATGGAGCTGACCCACATACGCCCGGAACTGAGCGGTCAGGATGCTCAACCGGCATCGGCGTATTTCGCTTTCGATCCGACAATCCGCGCGGCTCTGGGCATCGAACGGTCATTTGGCCGCTGGTCAGTTCGTGGGGCCCTCGGCATGGATTTCGCGATTCGCCCGGTAAACTACGTGGTGACTAGCCGGGCCCAAACCGAAGTGGTGCGGACGCCATGGAGGGAGCGGCCTTTCGTGGCCATCATCTTGGCAGCACGGCTTTGAAGCTTCTGTATCTACCGCCGGGCTTCGTAGATCTTTATGGGCCCGCCGCCACGGCGCGAATCGAAGACGATGTGGCTTCCATCGTTTGATAGCCAGGGATCACTGTCGTCGTTGACATTCAGTTCCGTGGCTGGCTGCGGGGCGGAAAACTTATTCGTCACCGTGGCACGAGTCGCATAGAAGAGCGAGTTTGCTGTGTTCAGGCGTCGTGACGCGAAGACGATGCTGGTCCCATCTCGGTACAACGCCGGATCCCAATCGACTTGAGGGGAATTCAATTCAGTGAGTGGCGTGGGCGGGCCCCACGGGGCCGCCGTCGACGAGCGGGTGGTTGCGTAGAGATCCCAGTCCGAGCCGTGCAAGGAAGCAAAGACCATGAGCAATTGATCATGAGACAGCGAGGGTGACAGATCCGTGTCACCCCCGACGAAGTCGGTTACCGGCACGGGAGGATCCCAGCCATCGGTTCGTTTCAAACGGTGGGACACCCAGAGGTGCTCGCCCGCCGCTGCGTCTCCGGGACGGGCGCTCGCGAAATAGATCGTGAGTCCGTCGGCTGATACCTCTGGTGTCTCGTCCAAAAAGGGGCTCGACAGCTCAGCAACCTGACTCGGCGCCACCCACTGGGCTGTGCTGCTGGCTCGCTTGACCACCCAAATGTCCCAATCGGTATTGGGATTCGACGAGAAGTAGAGTTCCAGCTCGTCGGCCGTCAGGGTTGGATCGGCTTGGCTCGCGGGGGTGCTCGCGAGCGGGGGAAAGAGGCTCACGCTGCCAAAGGGAACCCAGACTTCCGCCACGGCGTCCGTCTCACCGGCCAGCGCATCTTGGCTGTCTGGCAGCCCATCGACCGGCGCATCGACCGGCAGCCCAGCTACGAAAGCATCCGCCGTTATGCCTGCCTCACCCTGAGGCGCGCCCAGGCTACCCAGCGAACGCTGATCCACGCTGCAGCCGTACGCCGCCACCGCGGCAATACAGGCAGGCAGCAGCGAAGGCCAAGGCTTGGGCATGTCCGCACAGCTTAGCCCAGCGCCCGGACGCCGCCAACACGGCGGATGAGACTTGCCCTCAAATCACTCATTCCGGCGAATGGCAAGAATGGCCAATCGCCGTGCCTGAGTGGGGCATCGAACTTAGTGCTACGCGTTGCCGATTCCGCAAAAAAGTGACGAGCGCAAAAAATAGCTAAACCCGAAATGCCCCTGCCGTCCTCCCTGCATGCACAAGTGTGGATCTTGCTCACCTCCCACGCGTCGCGATCGATACACCGTCGAAAAGAAATCGAAGAATGGAGTCTGCAGGCGCCCTTCATCTTCGTGCATGTGCTTTGCACCGGCAAGAAGGGCTAATTTTCGTGCATGTGCTCGGCAGTGGCAGAAAGGAATGAGTTCCATGAGAACATTCATCAGTCTGTTTGTCGTGACGTTTTTCGTAAACGTCCTGCCGCCAGCAGGCGCGCTAGCAGCGCCGGATGCCGGCACCAAGACCCTCATCGACTATTTCCAGCCGACCCCCATTGTTTGTCCGTTGACGTCTAGTACGTGGGGCGCGTCCGGGGTTATTCCCCGTGATACCTGCAATGGCCTCGAAGACTCGACCGACAAGCAGTGGCAGTACTGGGATGGAAAGATCCTGAAGGGCCCGGACGGCAAGTATCACATGTATGCGGGCCAGTGGCCGCAGAACAAGGGCTTTGCCGATTGGCCCAATTCGGTAATTGCAGAGGCGGTTAGCAACGGAACGGTCATAGGATCCTACGTCCTTAGCACGACCACTCCTTTCACTGGAAAGGAGCAGAATGTCACCGGCGCGGTCCTCAGCGATGGCAGCTACGCCCTTCTCGATAGTTTGGGCACGAATGGTACGGGCGATATCTATACTTCCACCTCACTCGCCAATCCATGGACGTCGAAAGGACAGTTTCAGATTACCGGTGGCTCCACTTCGACCCAAACAACGGAAAACCTGAGCATCTGGGCAAATGCTGATGGCAGCTTCGAGATCATGAGCCGGAGTTTTCAGGAGATGGTCAGCACCAGCAACATTCTTGGGCCGTACACGATTAAGGCGACCGTTCCGAGCCTGCAAAGCCAGGGTTATGAAGATCCAGTGATCTGGTGCAGCGGTGGCCAATACCATCTGGTTGCCAACGACTATAATGCTCGAAAAGCAAATCACTACACGTCAACGGACGGTATCAACAATTGGAAGAACATGGGATTGGCCTACGATCCGACGAGCGATTTCGTGCGCTACACCGACGGGACCGTCAACCACTGGTACAAGATGGAGCGGGCCGGCGTGGTTATGGAGGAGGGCCATGTCAGTGCCTTTACCTTTGCGGTCATCGACGTTGACAAGAACTCGGACGTGGCCGACGACACCCATGGGAGCAAGATCATCGTTGTTCCCTTTGACGGCGTATCGTTCGATCGCGATAGCCCAGGACCCGGAAGCGCGGCCTGCCCGGCTGGTTCTGGCGGCTCAGGAGCAGGCGGCCAAACTGGTGGCTCGGGTGGAAGCGGTGGCTCATCGGGAACCGGCGGCGCCACGGGATCTGGCGGCAAGACCGGAACTGGAGGGAACGCGGTAAGCGGCGGCAGCACGGCAAGCGGCGGTAGCACGGCAAGTGGCGGTGCCACGGGAAGTGGCGGCAGGACGGGAACCGGCGGGAGCACAGCGATGGGTGGAGCACTAGGGACCGGCGGCGCAGTGGGAGCCGGCGGCACAACACCATCCGGTGGAACGCCGGGAAGCGGCGGTGCTGTGGGAACTGGCGGCAAGACCGGAACTGGTGGAATGGGTGGGGTAGGGACCACCGGTGGCACGGTCGCAACCGGTGGCAATGTGGAAACCGGCGGCAGTGTCGCCACGGGCGGATTAACCAGCTCTGGTGGATCGTCGGGAAGCGGTGGCGTCGGGGGCAGTGTAGCCACCGGCGGCACTCTGGAATCCGGTGCGACTGGCGGCACGACGGCCGGGGGTGGCACGACGTCGGAAAGTGGCGGCTGCTCCTGTCGCATTGGTGCGGGACAGACAGCCAGCTACCCCGGTTTTGCGCTGCTTGCACTTGTCATGTTCGCACTTCGTCTTCGGAGAAGGCGCTAGCCCCGAAGAGGGCTGGCCCCATCTCGACGCGTCTGCTGCAAGTGGCCCACGGTTGCTTGGCCGTGCGAGGGCGCGGCGGCCAGGACGGTCGACAGGCATTGCAGCTCACCGATTTCGTGAAGCTTGTGCGCTGCCTGGCCCCTCAAGTGTGGTGTGGGTTCACTCTGCCAGCAAGCCGTTCATGCCGATGCGCCTGTTGCTGATGGCACAATCGTCAACGTAGAGGATCGCCGGTTCCGGCGACACAGCATCTCCGACGCTCACCACGTCCCATGCGACCCACGAGGTCAGCCCGGTGGTGCCTTGCCAATCCAGGATCTGCTGGTCATTTAGCCAAAGGGTCAAGTGGCCGGCAGAGTCGCTGGCGTCCCGATAGAAAGCCTCGAGTTGAAACCAGGCTCCGACCGGGACCGCGGGGGACTGAGGCACATCCAGCGGCAAATCCCCATTTCGATGGTCGTACAGCCGCAGAGACATCCCCCCGGTTGTTGGGCTGGTCAAGTTCACGTCGAACAGCTCGCCTTCGCTCGGCGGATCGCCAAGCTCAGCGCGGAACTTCATGATTACCCAGTACTTGCCAACGGAGACGCTCTGCGGCAGGTAATACCAGGCACTGTAGTAGGCCTGGCTGGGTAGACCCCCGTTTTGCACGAGGCTGGCACCAAGCCCCGCGGTATTTTCCGCGGTGGCGCTGATGGTGAGTTTCGCCGCGAAAGTGCCATGGTGTGCTTGTTCGCTCGACACCTCTATGGTGTTCGGCTGATTTGGCGTGTTGGGCGACGGCACAGGGCCGGCGGCGCCGTGACCGAAAGGAATATTGGTCCATTCGGGGAAGCCGCTTCCCCCGACCTCGAAGTGCGAGGTCCACAAGTCAGAGCCGACATCCAGGTTCTGGCCGCAGCCCGAGACCAACGCCAGGCACCACACGGCCAACGAAAACCTATTCCTCATCGCTTTTGGTCTCATCGCATACCCCACGAGGCGCCCGCACAGGCGCCCATCCAAACATAGGGGGTCCGACCGGCCAAACCTTCAGGCAGGGCGGACACCGAGGGTGGATCCAGTAGGAACTCGGCTTGCAGCGAAACGAATGGCGTGAGCCCAGCCCGCCGTGCCAGGCGCGCCCCCAGGCCGACACGGCCACCTAGTTCCATTCCGATCGGCGATCTTGCGATGTACAGGTCAAGCCCTCGCTCCGACAACAGCGCAAACGTGAGGCCGACTTCGCCATAGAAATCGATCCACGAGCCCCAAAGGGTCGCGCGGATCCCGAGATCCACGGGAAACCTCCACTGCCGGAGGCGCAGGCCGCCGATGCTGGTGTCCGCCGGCCAGAGCGCAGCCGCTCCCAGAACCGGAACAACACGGCCCCGGCCCAGGGTGAGCCGGAGAGCGCCTCCCCAATGCATTGCGAGATGTTCCGAGTCCAGCCCGGCGATCAAGCTGGGGCCGAGCTCGATGCGGACGAGCGGCCGGGGCGGGAGAGTAGGGAGGGCCTTGGCTTCGGCAGGGGGAGACGGCATTGGTGCCGGCGGAGTTGAACAAGGCGGCCGCTCGCAAAGCCCGGCGTCCAGCAGCGCCGCTGGATCGATGATCAACGCAGCGAAGAGCGCCGCCACCTTGGCTCGGTAGGCGCAGTCCCGGGCTTCCTCGCGATATTCGCGAACCTTGTCGAGCACGGAGATGCGAAACATGGCGCCCAGGTCTTCGACCCGGATAGGCGCGCTTTTGGTTTCTGGCCCGCGCAATCGCGAGATCAAATGCTCGCGCGGCACCAACGTAACAAGCTCTTGCCAGATGGCGTCCGGCAGAGGGCAAAGGCTGTCGCCAAC
The DNA here is from genome assembly GCA_003157775.1 of Myxococcales bacterium. GTDB lineage: Bacteria > Myxococcota_A > Polyangia > Fen-1088 > Fen-1088 > Fen-1137. Next base: position 32,718 of record PMKP01000461.1, read on the forward strand.
GACTGGGTCGAGTAGCCCTGGAAAAACTGGCCCGTTCGTCTCGGGAGACAATGTTTCTGGGGGCTCGTTTCCTTGCGCGTCATCGACAGCATGCGCCGGTGTCGACAGAGCAAGGACTATCGCGGTGATGACGCATGACCGCTGGTGCCAAGATACCCGCACAGAGACACGATATCCGAAGGTGGCTTCAGGGATCGAGTCATTCTGTTGAGCCATCGCAGGGGCGAAGCAACTTATCCGTGAAGCAATCACCCCCGGGACGCCCTACAAGAGTCAGGTGCATTCTGTAGTACAATCACAAGTTGAGATGGGCCAAGCATGTCTTTACGACATCGGCCGTCGGCGAGGTACGTCCGGCGGTGGCGGATTTGAGAGCATCTATCAGGAGTGGTTTGAGGAGGTCTGCTGTTGGATCCGGGCGCTAGGCGGCCCGGATGCCGATCGCGACGACATTGCCCAAGAGGTTTTCCTGGTGGTACGCCGCCGTCTTGAGGCTTTTGACGGCGCCAACCTGGCGGGCTGGCTCTATCGCATCACCCAGCGTCAAGTCAGAGATTTTCGCCGTCGCACCTGGATAAGGCACATCTTCACCAGGGGCCGCATGGACGAGCCAGATACCCTGCCGCACACTAGCCAGAATCCTGCGGCCGCGCTCGAGCGGAAGGAGAACCAATGCGTGCTGTACGCGCTGCTTGGCAAGATCCGCGAGGCACGGCGTAGCGCCTTCATTCTTTTCGAAATCGAAGGGTTCTCAGGCGAGGAGATTGCGCAGATTCAGGGAGTTCCACTGAACACGGTTTGGACTCGGCTTCATCACGCCCGCAAGGATTTCTTTGCACTCGCTGCGAAACAGCACAGATCTCTGGCCCGGCGCCCAAGTGAAGCGAGCACGATTGGGAGAGCAGAACCATGATGTCGCCACAACAACCTCCGCCCACGGGTCGGGACACCCTGGAACAGGATCCCGTGCGGCTGTGCGTGGATCAAGACAGGGTCACGGATCCTTCTGCCGAATGGAGCCTGTCCCTGCTTCGCCAGGCTACCCCTTACCAGGCTCCCGCGGGACGGAAAGAGCGCGTGTGGCTGGCTCTGCCGAGGGAGCGCCCGTACCGGCCTGGGAAGCTGCGCTTCGCTCTAGCCGCGGCTGCACTGCTCGTGTCCGGCGTCTTCGCAAGCGCTGCGGTGGCGCAATGGCCGGTCTGGTTGGCGGGTGTGATCGATCGCATTGTCCCGAGCGCCCCGAGTACCACGCCGCCGATTCCTGCCAAGCGGCTGCGCCCGGCGCCCAGCGAGATGCCTCCGGCGCCGGTGCTGCTGCCTCTGCCCGCCTCAGGGCCGGTTGCCACGCCGACGACCCCGACTGGCGAAGGGGCGGCTGCACGACCCAAGCATGCGTCAAGACTTGCATGGCCGGAAGCAGATATGGGGCCTCTCTTGGACGCCATGCGTGCCCTGCGCGTAGAACGGAATCCCCTTCGCGCGCGTGCGCTACTGATCGCGTATCTGGATCACCATCCCAATGGCAAGCTGTCTGAAGAGGCTTTGGTAATGCTGATCGAGGCGGCTGCGGGCAACGGCGACAGCGATGCCCCGGCACTTGCGGCACGCTATCTCAAGCTGTATCCGCGAGGACCGTTTCGCGGCATGGTCGAACGGATGTTGGCGGCGACGAGCAAAGGGCCGTAGACCGGCGATCGCGGCGACAGGCGTCCGGCTACAGCAACGCCGCGACTACGTTTGACCATTGAGTATGCGTTGTCCAAGGACGGGTGCGGCGCAGAAGCGGGATGGATCGAAATGCGCTGCCCGGTCGGGCGTGCGACAATACGAGGATGCACCTGAAGACGGAACACGACTAATGTCACGTGAGAGAGCGAGGCGTTTGCGACTCACGGGGCACCATGAAACGCCAGCGCGGATCGCCGGTGTTCTTGCCTGGTTGCTCGCAGCTAGCTGCGCGCCGGTCGCCACGAGTGAGGGCGCCGATCAGGATGCTGCGGCCGGAACCTCGGGCGGCGCTTGCAAGGGCTCGGCTAGCTGCACAGGCGGGAAAGCGGCTGGTGGCGCAGGCGGGAATGCTCAGCTTGGCGGGGCGGGCGGTGGTGGGTCGACGGGAACCGCAGGCCGGACAGCGACGGGTGGCTCGGCGAACACAGGTGGCTCGGCGAAGACAGGTGGAGCGGCTAGCAGCGGAGGCCAGACGGCGTCAGGTGGCTCGACGGAGACAGGTGGCGCGACGGGGACGGGCGGCTCGACCGGGACGGCTGGCTCGGGCGGAAAAGCAGGCGCGACGGGCGCAGGCGGCAGTAGTTCAGGCGGCACAACCGGCACGACCTGCGGCGGTGGAGGCGGCTGCGGCGGAAGCAGCTCGACCTCCGACGCAGGCAGCGACGCGCCCGTGGATGCGCCCCTTGTCTGCATAGGTCCCACGGTTTCCGAGGACCCTTCTCTGCGCCGCCCTGCACCCCGTCCCGACGCCGGCGCAACCTCCTGCGGTGCCTGGGCATTGACCAACGGTGTTTGCTGTGCCCAGTACTGCAGCGCCGACAATGAATCCCAAGACTGTACTTCGTGCGGAGGGCCGGGTTCCGCGGAGTGCACGGTGGTGAACAGCAAGGCTTGTGCCTCGGGCCAGTGGCCAGAAGTCCATTGTGTCAGCGACAATGAGCCGTGGCACTACTCCCGCTCTACCCATTTCGGGCTGACCTCCGACGGGGCCTGCGACTTCGGCCTCTATGGCCTCTGCACGACGAACTACAGTGCCACTGGCCAGTTCGCCGACAAATGCCGCAGCTTCTGCACAGCGCACCCGGATCTCTGCAGTGATCCTGACACCACCACATTTCGTGGAAACTTCGCGGCCCCCGACGGCGACTACTACACACAGTTCTGGCCCAGTCTCCCGGGTGACAACGACAACTACCTGAGCTGTGGCGAGTGCTTCCAACTCGTGCGCACCAAGAATGACGGCACCGACTACCAGCCCGGAGAGACCGGCTACACGCCGCCCATCGTGCTCCAGATTATCGATTCCTGCCCCTGCGCGGCCAATCCCAAGTGGTGCTGTGGCTCGGGACGTGACCATTGCGGCGAAGTTCCTCTCTTCAAGTACGGCTGTCCACTTCCGCCCGCAGAGGTTCCCCGGGCAAGCGACGACCCCGAGCCCAATGAGAGCCTTCACCTGGATCTCTCGGACATCGCCATGTCGCGCTTGCAGAGCGGTGACCCTACCGGGCCAATGCCCGATGGGGTAGTCCCAACCCGGTACCGTCGCGTGCCTTGCCCGGTGAAGGGCAACATCCACATCCGGCTGCACAATTTGCCGAGCGAGTACTATTTCGCTCTCAGTGTGGTCAATGTCTCGGGGTTCGGTGCGGTCATCAACGTCGAAACCAGATTGCCGTCCGGCACGTGGCTGTCGTTGATGCGGGATCCCAACTACTCGCAGTCCCGGCCGCAGGAACGCGGCGGCAGGTGGGTGCTTCCGCAGGGGGCCCAAGTTTCCCTCCCGCTGGCCCTGCGATTCACCGATGCATCGGGACGCTCGGTGGTATCCGAGCAAGCCGTGACGGCCTGGCCTCCATCCGACGCAAACGACTTCACCTACATCGACACTGGTGTGCAGTTCTGACATCAGCGAAGCGGCCGCGATTCTCGCTCACCGGTCATCGTCCTGCTGGGTGAGCGTCATGGGCAGGAGCCATGCACTAGAGCGGCGCGACGTCGTGCCGCTGCAACAGAATGGATCGAAATGCGCCGCCCGGTCGTGTGTGCGACAATACAAGGATGCACCTGAAGACGGAACGCGACCTAATGTCGCGTGAGGGGGCGAGACGTTTTCGTCTCACGGGACACCACGAAACGCCAGCGCGGATCGCAGGTGTTCTTCTTTTCTCCGGTTTGCTCGCAGCTAGCTGCGCGCCAGTCGCCACGAGCGAGGGCGCCGATCAGGATGCTGCTGCCGGCGCTTCGGGCAGGACCGCGACTGGCGGCGCAGGTGGGAACGCTCAGCTTGGCGGGGCGGGCGGTGGTGGGTCGACGGGAACCGCAGGCCGGACAGCGACGGGCGGCTCGGCGAACACAGGTGGCTCGGCGAAGACAGGTGGCGCGTCTGGCAACGGAGGCCAGACGGCGTCAGGCGGCTCGACGGGGACGGGCGGCTCGACCGGGACGGCGGGCTCGAGCGGGAACGCAGGCTCGGGCGGGAAAGCAGGCGCGACGGGCGCAGGCGGCAGTGGTTCAGGCGGTACCACCGGCACTGCCTGTGGCGGTGGGGGCGGCTGCGACGGAAGCAGCTCGACCCCAGACGCCAGCAGCGACGCGCCTGTGGATGCGTCGCTTGTCTGCATAGGTCCCGCGGTTTCAGAGGACCCCTCTCTGCGTCACCCTGGTCCCCGTCCTGACGCCAACTCTTCCATGTGCGGCAACGTCAATTGGGTAGTGACCGACGGTGTGTGCTGTGCTGAGTACTGCAGCAACGACGATAGGTCTGAAAGATGCGACTTGTGCGGAGGAACAGGCTCGGCCCAATGCACGGTGGTCAGCAGCAAGGCGTGCACCTCGGGCCAATGGCCGGAAGTCCATTGTGTCAGCGACAACGAGCCGTGGCACTATTCCCGCTCCACCCATTTCGGGCTGACCTACGGCGGCGCTTGCGCCTTCGGTCTCTATGGGCTCTGCACCAAAGCTTACACATTCACGGACTCGCAGCTCGGGGGGCTATGCGCCACCTTCTGCAACACCTACCCGGATCTCTGCCAAGACCCCGCTACCACCACGCTGAGGGGGAACTTCGCGGCCCCTGACGGCGACTACTACACGCAGTTCTGGCCTGATCTTCCCGGCGACAACGACAACTATCTAAGCTGCGGCGAATGCTTTCAGCTCGTGCGTACCAAGAAGGATGGCACCGACTACCAATCTGGAGAGACTGGCTACACGCCGCCGATTACACTCCAGATTGTGGATTCCTGCCCGTGCGCGGCCAATCCCAAGTGGTGCTGTGGCTCGGGACGTGACCATTGTGGCGAGGTTTCGGATTTCAAGTACGGCTGTCCGCTTCCGCCCGCGCCGCCCGTGCCACCGCTCGACCACGACCCTCTACCCAACGAGAGCCTGCACCTGGATCTCTCGGACATCGCCATGTCGCGGCTGCAGACGGGGGACGCAAACGGGCTGATGGTGGATGGGGTGATCCCAACCCGATATCGTCGCGCGCCCTGCCCGGTGACAGGCAACATTTACATCCTGCTGAAGAATGGGGGTGAGTACTACTTTGCTTTCAGCGTGGTCAACGTTTCCGGCCTTGGATCGCTGGTGAACGTCGAAGCCAGGCTCCCGTCCGGTGACTGGGTTTCGCTGATACGTGACCCCAACTACGAGCCGTACAGGCCGCAGGAACGCTTCGGCACCTGGGTGCTTCCGCAAGGGAAGGGGCCATTCACACTGCCCTTGGCCCTGCGGTTCACGGATCCGTCAGGACGTTCGGTGGTATCGGAGCAAGCCATCACGAGTTGGACTCCGCCGGCCACCACCGACGCAACCCTCAAACAGTTCTACCAGGATTTCTACTACATCAACACCGGCGTGCAGTTCTGAGATCAGCGAAGCATTGTGGCCGCGGGCAAAGTGATTGAGTTCATCTTGATAGCCACCGCGCTACGGGGCAGAGGCGTCGGGCTCGGCGCCGGCCCCGAACGGGGCGAAAAAGGAAATGATGATGGGTGGCAGTGAGGCGAGCAGGACGAAGCCGAAGAATGCCTGGTAGCCGAGCCAGGCCTGGATGCGTCCGCTCACTATTCCGGTCAGCATCATGTTGAGCGCCATGATCCCGGTGGCAAAGGCATAGTGGGCCGTGCGATAGCGCCCAGGCGACAGCTCCTGCATCATGTACAACATCATTCCAACCGTGCCCAGGCCGTAGCCCAGCTTCTCAATCAGCACCACGCAGGTAATCCAGACCAGATCGTGGGGCAGGGCTTGGCTCAAGTAGAAGAACGTCACATGCGGCACATTCAGTGCAAAAGCCAATACCACGAACACGCGCCGCAGGGTAAAGCGCGCGGCCAGCAGACCTCCCAACAGGGTCCCGCCGACGAATGCCACTGTCCCGAAGGTTCCGTTGATGTTGCCAAGGGCCATGTTGTCGAGCCCCAGACCGCCGACGGCTCGCTTGTCCATGAGAAACAAAGGACCGATCTTTTCGATGAAGCCCTCGCCAAATCGGTAGAAGAAAACCGCCGTGATCATCATCCAAACCCGCGGCTTCCTGAAGAAGCTGACCCAGGCATCCGCGGTGGTGGCCAAGGCCGCGCGCACGCTGGCCGGCGCGTCCGCGGCTTTGGCCCCAGGAGGAAGAAGATAGAAGTGCCAGAGGGCGGTCCCGGCCAAGATGGCCGCAATCAGCATCATCACCATCATCCATGCCGTGAACCACGCCGGGTTCGGCCCAGCCACCGGCGCCGGCTGGCCTGCCGCGGCCCAGTCGTAGATCACCTTGGTCAGGCTGACCAGCGCGCCCGAGACCAGGACCTTGCCCAGATTCCAGAAGGCGCCTTGCAATCCGACATAGAGCGCCTGTTCCTTGGAGGTG
>PMKP01000062.1 GCA_003157775.1 Myxococcales bacterium
GGGCATGGCGAGGCCGAGCGAAGCGAGCGGGGCGGGGGTGGCGGGTGGGGGGGCCGAAGGGCGAAGCGAACCCTTTCCGGGTTCCCATATCAGAGCGACTCGACTCGCGACGAGTTTACCTCAAGAAGATGTCGGGGTTGGGCGGATCGGCCATGTTGGGGCTGATGCGGAAGCCCGTGTGGGGCGGCTGGTTGTAGCCTGACTGTTCAAACGACACCTGCGCGCGGTAGGTCGGATCGTGCATGAGCGTGTAGATCCGGCGCGTGGTCACATCGGTCGTCGTGTACAGCCGCAAGGCCGTTCCGACGGTTTCGCGCCAGACGATCTCCTCGCGCCAATCGCCCAGCAAGTCTGCAGTCAGCACCGGGGTGTTCTTGGTACCGTTGTTCCCCGAGCACTCGGCGCAGGTCAGCAGGGTTCCGCCGCCGGCCTTGGTGATCTTGTTGGCGTCCTCGAGCTCACGCCATTCATCGGCGTCCCAGTAGATGACAAAGTTGCTCCCAGCACTGAGGCCACCCACGGCACCGGTGGCGCACAACACCTGTTTCGTGGAACACGATGCGCAGTAACAAGATGCGCTGTTTTCGTTGCCCGCGCCGACATATTCGGCACGGCCACGATTGGAGGCGATGCCGGGTTCCGTAATGGCGAAGTAGGACTTGCAGGTGGCACCGTCATGAGCATCCATGCCCCCAAGAGCCTCGTGAATCGAGAACACGGAGATTCCCATGCCAGGAATTAACTCGCCCACGTCCATGGCATCGCCATGGCCCATTCCCGAGTTGCACTTCAAGGCTCCGGTGCTGTCGATGGTGAGTGGGCCGGTGATTATCTCCTGTCCACCGTCGCCGTCAGTGTCTGCCGCCATCTCTGAGTGGTCGCCACCGCCATTGGGGAAAGAGGTAACGCTGTCGTAGACCCAGTTCTGCGCCAACACCCCATTCCGGAAGGTCAGCGCAGACACCGCCGTACGGGTGTAGTACCCACGGCCCGTGATGATGCTCGGCAGACCGTTCGCAACCCCACCGTCCTTGACGAACGCAAAGCCACCGTTGAAACGGTCTGCTCGGTCGCCGTAGCCATCGCCCCAATCGGATACGTTCCCACGGGGTATCGGGTAGTCCACGGTCGCCAGTTCCTTGCCGGTCGCTCCGTCGAACACCGTGATGTACTCGGGCCCGGTCACGATGTAGCCGGACGAATTGACGTAGACCGCGCTATCGTCGTCACTGGCAGCAGGTCCCGTGTGCAGATACGTCCCGGTTCCATCTTTGGAGCCCGGCACGGTCTTGACGGCCACCTCGGCCTTCCCGTCACCGTCAAAGTCATACACTGCGAGTGGGGTGTAGTGTGCTCCGCCGCGGCTGTTCGGCCCCAGATCGATGCGCCACAGATGTTTGCCGGCCAGTGTATACCCGTCCAGCAAGACGTTGGTACCCTGGGTGGTCACGTCGTCTCCACCGTCCGGCGGGTCCCACTTCAACACGATGTCGTATTGTCCATCGCCATCGAGATCCCCTGGACTCCCATCGTTGGGTTGGTACGGCTCTCCTTGCGGGTCGATCGGCGGCACAACCAAAGGAATGCTCAAGTAGTTCTGCGCCCAGGGCGTGGCCGCAGGAGACTGCGCCCCCTCGACCCCCTTGATCACGGCGGCCACGGTGTAGCTCGAGCTGGCGGTGCCCGACGCGTCCAAGTAGTTGGTACTATCAGTCACCGTCGCCAGCTTGGCGCCATCCCGGTAGAGGTTGTAGGCAACGTTACTGGCCGTGGTGTCGTACTCGTAACCAAACATGCGCCAACCGACATAGACGCCGCCCGTGACCGTAACTGCCACCACGCCGCGATCCACGTTCTCCATCTGGTAGTGCCCGTTCGGTCCTCCACCAGTTGCCGTGATGCCGCCGGAACTGGTCACGCCACCTGTTTTCGTCACCCCCCCAGAGCTAGTGACGCCGCCAGAAATGGTGATGCCGCCGGAACTAGCGACTCCGCCTGTGTTCGTCACACCACCCGAGGTGGTGATGGCGCCGGAACTAGCGATGCCGCCTGTGTTCGTCACACCACCGGAGGTGGTGATGCCGCCGGAACTAGCGCCGCCGCCCGCGTTCGTCACACCACCCGAGGTGGTGATGGCGCCGGAACTAGCGACTCCGCCTGTGTTCGTCACACCACCCGAAATGGTGATGCCGCCGGAACTAGCGACTCCGCCCGCGTTCGTCACACCGCCAGAGCTAGCGACGCCGCCGGAACTGGCGATGCCGCCGGTGCTGGTTGTTCCACCCGAGGTTGCGCCGCCTGTTCCCGCCCCCGTTTCACCATCGGAGCGCGAGCTGCCATCCGTGGAGGTTTTCCGAAGACCCGAGGAACTGCACGTGGAAAACAGCATTCCCACGCTGATGGCGTACAAGAATGGTGCAACAATTCGACCTACTCGACCCTGCGTTGGTTGCTCTCTTTGCATCGGTTTCTCCCTTTGGCCGCCCCCATGCTCAGACGCTTGATAGTGCAGTGGCCCTGCCTTGCCGCAGGGCTCAGCCATTCTCCCTGCCCAGAGGAGAGGCGCGTTTAGTCCGAATTCCTTTGCGCTTTGCTCCCCTTGGACTTCCTGGTCGCTGGAACATGTTTCTTCGGGCTCGCTTTCAGCACGATCTTCAATTCTCCGTCTGAAACCGCCGAAACCTCGCGCGTGACAGGGACGTAACCTGCCAGCACGAAGCGGACCAGCACAGGCTCGGCGGACTGGTGAAATTCGATGATTTCGGGCGTGTATCCCATCACGTAACCATCGGATACTCGCACAACGGCTGCACCCGGCGGAGTGGTCTCCATCCACACCAGCACCAGGAACGTTGGATCGGGGAACGGATGTGCGTCGGCAGGCCGCTGTGCATCGGGGGACGGCTGGAACTCCGCCGGGGACAAGGGAGCTGGCGGGGGTGGGCTCTCGCGATGGCACGCAACCGTCAGCCCCGCAATGACCAACAAAGCCAAGGCAGCGCTGAGCACGGTCCATGACTTGCGCCGGACTCTCCCGGTG
>PMKP01000439.1 GCA_003157775.1 Myxococcales bacterium
GCGGTGCTGGCACCGTTCCTCGCCACAGCAGGCTGGTTCGTCCACCAGCTCATGGCCTCGGTGCAGGGACATCTAGACGTGGGCGCAGCCGTCGCGGGAATGACCCCCTGGACCTACTTCCTTACGCAATGGAAGGTACTTCTCATCTACCTTAGGCTCGTGTTCTGGCCGGCCGGGCAATGCCTGGACTGGCGGTATCCTGTCACGACCCACCTCGATGCCAGTACGATCCTGGCTGGGGTTGGATTGGCGGCCGTTGGCGGCGGCGCGCTGGTGTCCCTCTGGCGGTTTCGCGGCGAGGCCGGCGAGGACGCCGCCGCGGCCAGGATCTCGGGCTTTGGTGTGCTGTGGTTCTTCGTTTTGCTCGCGCCAACCTCGAGCTTCGTCCCCATCGCGGATGTGTTGGTGGAACACAGGGTGTACCTCGCGTCTTGGGGGATCTTCACCGCGGCTGCGATGATTCTGGGGCGCGCTCTCGCCCGGCTCCGTGAGGAGCGCAGGAGGCTCGTGGCTGTCTCGCTGCTCGGCTTCCTTTGGTGCACACTTGCCATATGCCTGCACAGTCGCAACCGGGTTTGGCAGGATCCCATCGCGCTGTGGACCGACGTCGTCACGAAGTCGCCGGGGAACGCTCGTGGTCGCGTCCTGCTCGCGGCGGCCTATCAGGATCGCGGCGACTTGGAACGAGCTGTAGCGGAGTACGGTGTGGCCTTGAAGGTGGCTGCGAACCACGACCTCTTCCAAGAGGTCCAAGCCCGGCTCGGGCTCGGTGCTTCGCTGGTGGATCTGGGCCACATTGACGAAGGGATCGCGGTGATTGAAGGGGGGCTCGCACACGACCCGCCGGACCCCCAGATCCCGGCCGGCCTGTCAGAGGCGTGGTGGCATCGCGGCGATCGGGCCAAGGCCGAGTCTTTCGCCGAACGCGCACTGGCGGCGAAACCAGACCTGGGGAATGCGCTGCTGGTCCTAGGCGCTGCTAGGACGGCCCGCGGAGATCTGGAGGGGGCGGTAGAGGCTCTGGCTCGCGCGGTGAGGGCCAATCCCGATGACGTCATTTCACGCCTGAACCTCGCCAGCGTGTATGCGCAGCTTGGGCTTACCGCAGAAGCCTGTGCGGCCTGGGGCGATGTCCTGCATCGGCCGGCTGCCCTGCCCGAGGATCGGGCGCGCGCGTCCCGCGAAGCTGCCGGGCGGGGATGTCCGGGGCGGTAGGGACCGTCGCACCGGCCGGGCGCTAGTTACAGCCTCAGCTTGTCTGGCTCTGACAGCTGCAGGCGTCGGCTCACCGTCGCTGACTGTGACGTTGCCACCGAAGATCTAGGCAGGCGAGGAGCAAATCGGCGTGCGCAACCCATGCAAATCACACAGTTGCAGGGCGCGCTTCAACGTCGGAATTCCGACAATGGGAAACGTCGATTTCTCGTCGCTGGGAAGACTTCATCCGCGAATAAAGTTGTCACATAAATAGCAAGCTATATTGCTAACTATTAGCGACTGATGTTCCGAACTTCCTTCTGTGACCGCTAGATCGCAGTTTTGCAACCGGACACGGACTGTGCCCCGCGACAGGAGGAGTTCCACCGTGCACCATGTTCTTCGCGCCAGTGTTCTTTCGGCCCTGGTAGTCGCTACCACTTTGGGATGTGAAGGCCAGCCGCCGCCAGAAGGCCCGACAGAACCTGCGCTCAATGCCGCGCCTCTGTCGAAAACCGGACCCGACCAGGGCACAGCCGAGGTCGGAATCATCGTCAACGCCCCGCCACGAGTCGACGCCATGACGAGTTCAACAGGCAACGTGGCGAGCGACTCTCCTCTTACCTTGCAGGTCACGGCCAGCGACCCTGACCACGACCCGCTCCGCTTCGCCTGGACCAGCACCTGTCCGGGCTCATTCGATCGAGCGGATCTGGATCAGGTGACCTTCATTACCGGTACCCTGGCCACCGGCACGGATTGCACCTTCCAGGTTTTGGTGAGTGACGGTCACGGCGGAACTGCGCAGGGGAGGCTGGTCCTATCGTCGGCCGTGCCCGTGATCAACATTGCGCCCGCCATGGGCATTGTCTACCAGTCAACCGACGCTGCCGATGCGGGGGAAGTCGTCCTGTTGCACGCAAGCGCCACCGACCCGGAAGGCCAGCCGCTAACCTGGACCTGGAAGGCCAGCGACGGCGTGCTATCGGATCAAGTCGACCAGCCTGGATTCAGCGACGTGCGCTGGACCGCGCCCGCAATCCCAGGTGTCCACTGTACCATCACCGCGACTGCCACGGATGCAGGAGGCGCCAGCGCATCCTTTGTCTTCAAGGTCCAAGTTCAGGACGCGGGCGGATAGTGGGCAAGGTTTTGCGCCTGTCAAAGCGTGGCCCAGTGCCGCCGCACGATGCGAGGGCCCATCGTACCGGTTTCCCTGGAGGCACTGATGATGAGTCCCGGCGAGGATTCGCCGGCTAGGTGCTGCCAGGCGAGGAGGCCGGCGGTATGACGAGGCGTCAGGGTCGACGACATCTTGATCTCGATGGGGAGCAACTCGCCACCGCGGTCGATCAGCAGATCGATTTCCAGCCCGGCCACCGCGCGCCAGTAGTAGAGACAGTCGCGTACACCGTAGGCGTCGAGGGTCTTCTTGAAGTTGGAGACTACTGCGGTTTCGAACAGCGCCCCCGCCATCGGCCCATCGAGTGCGTGCTGGGCGGACTGCAACCCAACCAGGTAGCACACCAGCCCAGTGTCCATGAAATACAGCTTGGGTGCCTTGATCACGCGCTTGCCAAAATTGCGATGAAATGGCGGCAGCAGAAATACGATCGAGCTGGCCTCTAGCAGCGAGATCCATGAACGAATGGTGGGAATGGTGATGCCCAGCTCCTTGGCTAGTGAGGACTGGTTGAGCTCCTGGGCGGTGCGCGCGGCGAGCAGCTTCAGGAAGCGCTGGAAATCGTACAGATTGGTCTCGCGGATGTTTCCCCGCACGTCGCGATCAAGATAGGCCTGAACGTACGAGGGATACCAGAGGTCGGCGGTCACATTCTTGCGACGCCAGACCGCGGGATAGGAACCCTTGAGCAGCCAAACGCCCAAGTCTGGCGTTCGCGCAGGGTCGTTCGAGCGTCTGGCAACCAGCATATCGACATACGCATCCCAGGTTCTGGCGGAAGGGCGCCGGTTTTGACACTCGGCAAAGGTGAACGGGTGCAGATTCACGATGGCGGCGCGACCGGCCAGTGATTCGCTGACGTTCTTCATGACCGAAAAACGCTGGGATCCCGTGACGACCCAGCGGCCGGGACGCGGATCCTGCTCTATGTGGGCCTTGATTGAAGGAAGCAAGCCCGGGGCGTTCTGGATTTCGTCGAAAATGACCGGGGCCGGGTGGCGCTCCAAAAAGCCGATGGGATCGCCCTCGGCGAAGCTGCGCTGATCCATCTCGTCGAGCAGAACGTAGGCGTGGCTTTGCGCCAGCAGATGACGGAGCAGCGTGGTTTTGCCCGACTGTCGGGGACCGCTGAGCACGACAGCCGGAAACGCGCCAAGGCTTCGCCGTAGGTGGGGCTCGGTGAGACGCGTGACGTAAACCACAGTACCGACCAATATAAAGTACAACCTTATAATGGTCAACAGAGACCGCGACGGATCCGGGAGAGGCACCAGCCCACTCCGCGCTTTCACGGCCCAGGTGCTAGGGCGCGGGCGAAGAGAGGGTCGGGCGACCGCACCTCGTCGCTACGGATGGTTGGCCGGGGTCAGCGAGAAGTTGAAGGACGACTGCCGAGGCTTCGAATCTCCGGCGGTTGCTACTTGCTTGCGCCCTCGTCACAGGTCAGAAGCGGCTCGGCCGGCTTCAGGGTGAGGTGTCGCCAATTTGGATGGTGACCGTGCCATAGCTCTGCAGGTAGAGCGGCAGCCGGGCATCCTTCGCCGTGACGTTGATCTGGCAACTCGCATTCGTGGCGGTCGCGGTGAAGACAACCACTGATGTGCTTGGGGTGGCGTCGTCGCCGGCCGTGTTGACCGGCGCACTGAGCAAGCCGCAACTCGAGGGCACGGTCCAGTCCCACGTGATACCAGCCGTGTCGCCGGCATCGCTGTCGAGGGCGCTGACCTTGATGTCGACCGTGTCGTTCTTCGAGACACTAGTCGCCGTCGGCGTGAGCGACTTGATCACGGGCGCCGAGTCGTAGAGGTTGGCCGGGTTGTCGGTCCGGCTCATGTCGATGACGATGTCCGCGGTCTTGTTCCTCTCGATGGTCTGGCCGGTCGCGATGCCGTGGTAGAGTTCAGTACCATCCGACGCCCTGGCCGAAAGGTTGAAAACGTAGTCCGTGCCGATGGGCAAGTCACCAACCGAGGCCGACCACCCCGTTCCGTCCCCCACCAGCGGAACCGTCATATCGACCTGCGGGGTGCTGGATTTCGATATGTTCAACGTCACGGTGGCGATGGCGATCTGTGGCGGCGCTTGAACGATGACCGTGACGGAGCCCGTGCTGACGACCGTGGTGGAGCCTGTGTCACTCGCCGCGCCCACGCGCACGGTAAACGAGGCGCTGGTGGCTAGGCCCAGGACATCCTGGACCTTGAGGGTGATTTGGCAGGTCCCCTGATTCTGCGGCGCTGTCCACGTGGCAAACGATTGGGAAGGATGGTTCCTGTCCGCGCCTGGCACATCTCTAGCGTTCGCGATGGCTCCGCAGGAGGCTGCGGGCACCCAGGTAAAAGCAAGGGTAGCGGTCTGCCCTGGGTCCGGATCGTGCGCGGTGCCTGTCATGGTGATCTGGCCGCCCGGCGCGACCGCATCGGTCGGGAGCGTGATGGCATCGATAAGAGGGCTGGAATTGACGAACGGTATGGGGGGAGTGATTTGGTTCAAGTATATGATGACCGTGGTCGTTTGCCCCCTGACGATCGACACAGCGGCCACCGCGCCGTGGGCGAGAAGGACGTTGTCGCTGTCGAGCGCATCTGCGGTAAGGAGGTAGTCGCTAGCCACGGGCAGGTTCTTGAACACGGTCGAGGCCTGGTCGCCCTTGACCATCAGGGGAATGGTCAGCGGGTCGCTGAGAACGGTCGGAGATTGGAGCGTGACACGCACCCAGGTCGTGGGCGTGGCGAGCAGCGAACTGGCAATGATGTTGATGCTTCCGCCTGCCGGGGTAGGCGTGGGCTGTCCGCAGGAGGGGGCCAGCGCGCACAGGCATGCCAGCAGGGCTCCTGCCTTCAGTTCGCGTGAGATGGCCGGAAACATCAATAATATCGCCCTACTGCACGACTTGCGCGGGAAGCAGCTGAACCCCACCGGAGCCTGTGCCCAGTTGGCCATCCGAGTTGTCGCCCCAACACCACAGCGTGCTGTCTGTCGCGAGCGCGCACGTATGAGCTGAGCCCGCAGCGACGCTCGCCCAGGCCTGACCCGAAACCAAGGTGGCCACCGGCGTGCTCGCGGAGGTTTGACTCCCGTTTCCGAGTTGCCCATTTGAATTGTCCCCCCAACACCACAGTGATCGGTCGCTCATGATGCCGCAAGTATACTCTTGCCCCGCGGAGATGTTACTCCAAGCGCCGGTGACTTGCACGGGATCGCTGTTCCCGCCCTGGGCGCCCTTGGCCAGGAGAAGCGCGGTGCTGTTGCCAAGCTGACCCGCCGTGTTGCCGCCCCAACACCACAAGCTCTTGTCCTGCTTGGTCGCGCAGGTATGGTAAAGACCAGTCACGACTTGGGTCCAATCGCTTCCACTGACCTGTCCAGGCACCATGCGAAAGCCGACTGAGGGATCGGCCAGCTCTGCGTTGGCGTTGAGGCCCCAGCACCAGAGGGTTCCATCCTGCTTCGTGGCGCAGGTGTGATAGTAGCTGGTGCTGACCTGGCTCCAGCCGGTGCCAGTGACTTGGGTAGGGTCGCTCAGCGCTACCGTGTTGCCGGTTCCCAATTGGCCATTCGTATTGTCCCCCCAACACCAGAGAGTACCGTCGGTCTTGATTCCGCAGCTCTGGTAGCTGCCAGGTGCAATGCTTTGCCAGGGGCCGTTCGGCACTTCGGTCCGCGGCTCCGCGGCAGTCGTGGCGGTTCCCAGTTGCCCCGAGCCATTGTTGCCCCAGCATGACAGCGTCCCATCCGTGCGGATGCCGCAAGCATCGGTTTGCCCGCAGGCGACCGTGGCCCAGGAAGTAGCTGACACTTCGCTGGGAATAAGGCGGTTGGATGTGCCTGAAAGACGAAGCTGACCGTAGGTATTGCTTCCCCAGCACCACAGACTGGTGTCGCTGCGAATGGCGCAGGTGCTATGGGCGCCAGCCGCCACCAGCGCGAAGGGAGAGCCGCTGGCAGGGGAGACATCCGCCCCGCCACTTTCCCCGCCGTCCGGGGCCGCACCGCCATCCCCGCCTTGGTCAGGCCCGGTGACAGTCCCCGTGATCTTGGTCGCGGCCAACTGGACGGACAAATTGATCGTTCCGCCAGGAACGAGGGTTCCGCTTGCCGTGCCCTGGCCGATGAGTTGGTGGTTGTTCGAGATCGCCTCAACCACGAGATCCACGGATCCGCTGCGCGAGCCGGAGAAGACCAGAACCATCGAGCTGGGAAAACCGAGTTCGGCCGAGGCGGTTTCAGGAACCGTCTTCTGATCCGACGTGCCGTTGTTGTTGATGGTCACTCGCAATTGAAAGACCCGCGGCACATCGCAATTCACGTCGCTGTGGACGACGACGTAGGTATCCTTCTCGGGGCTACATGACAGAAACACCAGTGCTGCGGTCGCGAGCAAGACAGGATGGAATCTCATGGTAACATCCTCACCGATCTATTGGGCCACAAGGGTGGGGATCTCGCTGGGTTGTTTTGAACCGATGCCCAACTGACCCGCCGAATTGTCGCCCCAGCACCAAAGCGCGCCACCTGTGGCAAGCGCGCAGGTGTGGGTGACGCCCGCGGCCACCATGGCCCAAGTCTGCCCGAAAGTGCCGACAGCAACGGGCGTGCTCTTTGAATCGAGGGTATTGTCCCCCAGTTGCCCCGAGGTGTTGCTGCCCCAGCACCAGAGAGTTCCGTCCAGCATGATGGCACAGGTGTGGGACTCGCCAGCCGACACGCTCTGCCAGGTGGTGCCGGTGACCTGCACCGGATCGCTAGTCTGCGAGGTCGGGAGCACGGAAATGCTGTCGCTGCCCAGTTGGCCGGAGATGTTGCCACCCCAGCACCAAAGGGCACCGTCCGTCTTGATGGCACAGGTGTGGTACAGGCCGGTCGTCACCTGCTTCCAGGTGGTACCGCCAATCTGAGCCGGTGACCAGGTGAAATTCGACGTGGTACCAGCCTCGAGATTGGCATTGAGGCCCCAGCACCACAGGGTTCCATCGGTTTCTACGGCACAGGTGTGCAAGTAGTTCGTACTGACCTGGCTCCAGCCTTGTCCCGTGACCTGGACCGGGACGCTACTCGGGTTCGTGTCGCCAGTTCCAAGCGTACCATCGGTGTTGTCACCCCAGCACCAGAGTGTGCCATCCTGCTTGATGGCGCAGGTGTGGTACAGGCCGGTCGCCACGCTTTGCCAGGGGCCGCCCGGCACATCCGCCTGTCCACCCGCAGACGCTGGAACCGCCCCCAGTTGACCTGTGCCGTTGTTGCCCCAGCAGGAAAGCGCCGTCTGGTTGCTAATCCCGCAGGAATGGCTCTGTCCGCAAGCCACCTGATTCCACAGGGCGCCCGCCCCCACCGCCACCGGGGTCAGGCGGTTGGAAGTGCCGGGCAAGAGGAGTTGATTATTGCTGTTGCCGCCCCAGCACCAAAGACTGGAATCCGAGCGAATCGCGCAGGTGCTCTCCTTGCCCACGGCGACTTGGACAAAGGGCACGCCGCTACCCGCTGCGCCCAGTTCCGACGTTCCGGTGGTCCCGCCATCGACATCCCCGGACGGACCGCCATCCACAGATCCTGAGGATCCCGGCGCGTTGGAAAGCGCGGCCAATTGTACCGACAGGTCGATTCGTCCGCCCACGACGATCTGGCCTCTGACTGCGCCAGAACCCACGATCGTGAACTTGCTGTTGAGCGCATCGACCTGCACCTGGACGGATCCACTGTGCGAACTCGCCAAGATCAGCACGATCGAGTTGGGAAAACCGAGTTCGGCCGAAGCGGCGTCGGGAATAACTTTCTGGAACCCGGGGGTGCCTGGGTTGATGACGGTCACGCGAAGCTGGTAGACCCGGGGCACGTCGCAGTTCACGTCTGTGTGAAGCACCACATACGAGTCCTTTTCGGACTGGCACGAAAGCGCGCACAGAACGACCGTTCCCGTGAACACGGCGGTCGGGCGCAAGATCATGGCGAAACCCGAATCGCTCCGTAGGTTGAAGGGGGAACCTGGTTTTCGGGACGGGTAAACCACCAGGCCGCCGCGCCGCCCGCAGCCAGCACAACACCGACCGACGTCCAGAACCACCACTTGCTGTATATGTGGCGCGGGCGCGGCTGGACCGGCGCAGCCGGCTCGGACGAGAGTGACAGGCCAGCCGCCGGCGGGGGCGACGGGGGGCGGGGAGTCAGCACGAGCGGCGGTGGCTCAGCAGCCTTTTCGGTCTGTAGATCCTCTAGCGGGGGCGGTGCCAGATCCCGCCCGGCCCGAGCCGATTTGGTCATCAAGTTGTCCAGTTGCTTTTCTTGGCCGCCCCGATCCACCGGTCGATTGAGCACGAACGAGGTGATGGTCTCGATCTCTGCCGCGGCTCGCTCCAACTGCGTCCGGTATTTCGGCGTCGAACCGGCGGCACGAAGGAATGAGCTGTATGAAGCCAGAGCCTTCTCGGGCTTGCCCGCCAGACGATAGGCCTGCCCCAGACTATAAAGGAGCATCGGATCCTGGGTCAGCGTGTAGGCCTGCTCGAGATGCTCGATGGCTTCATCGTACCGACCCAGATTCAGCGCGACCATACCCTTGGCGCGCTCGGAGCCAGCGACCGGGCTTTCGCCCGATCCCTTGGCCAGCACCGACGGGCTGGGAAGCGCGAGCAGCAACGCCACCGCGAGCAGATGGAGCCGCAGCAACTTAGGACAAGAGCACATGACGGGACACCTCCACAATGCAGACGCACTATCGAATGCAGAACGCGTCTGATCAAGCGCGGATCGCGCATGTGACGGGAGTGTCACTCTATCTTTGCAAAGAGTTAACAAATCCCATGCCTCACTGTCGATGACACCAGCAAGTGACGGCTGGGTTTTCCGTCGGTGCTCCCCCTCCGGGCTATGCGGGGCAGCAATGGATCTCGCAAGAGCGTCAGTTATCCGTTGCGAAGGGTTGGCAAAGCCCTCACACACATCCCCCTTGCAAGCTGCTATTAAGCGTGGCGCCGGAATAGGGGAAGCGGCCAAGGGGGCGCGCGGCCAAGCCGGCGCGGAAAACCAACGATTCGAAGGAGGCAGCAAAATGTCAACAGCATGGAATCGCATCATGAGGATGCCCGGGGTGGCCATCCCGACATCGATCGCCATCTTGGCGATAGGAAGCGGCGCCGCCTGGGCGCAGGAAACGTGTCCTGACAAGGCCCTTGCGCCGGCCAAGGAGCCAATGACAGGTTTCCCGGGGTACATGGATTCAGCCAACGTTCAGGCTTGCGCTACCAAGTACGGCAAAGTCTACGACGGCGTCAACGGCACTCCAGCGTGCTTCCGGTTGGACGGCTCGGATACTCTGACCGAGGTCATCCAAAGGTCGATCAACCAGTCAGGGGCGTGCATCAGCTACCACAACATCGGCTCGGGACAAGCCGAAACCAACATGCTAGCCGCTGTCGGTACCGGAAGCGGCACCGTCAACCAGGGAATCGGCCCCATGTCGCGGAATTTTAAGAGCACTGCGGCCAACAACGATTCTAGCCACGGCGTCGCCATTGTAAACCCGACCTGGGTTCCAAATGACCAGAACGTGGTTGCGCTTGACGCTGGTATTTGGACTTTTCACACGCAAGGCGGTGATGTCAAGAACCTTTGGAGCTCAGTTTGGACCGGGCCCATGCTCACCCCGGTCGATTCTAGTTGCACGCCCTTCATGAACGCAGGCGTCAGCCCTCTCGCAATCCTCATCGCCGGCGCTCCCGCCAGTCTCACTGGGAGTCCACCCAGGAGCGAGGCAACCACGCCGGAGTGCGCGCATCCCTGCCGCTATTGGCTTCTCAACCAGCTCGGCAGTCAGAGTGGTGAGGGCACGCAGATCGAACACATCCTTCGCCGCGACGACAAGTCCGGTACGCAGGACACCTTCCGCGAGAAGCTCAATGTCGACCGTTGGTGCAACGGAAAGTCCGAGGGCAACGTCAACGCCCTCGGCAGCAATCTTCTTAACGAGGACCTGGATCCCATCCGGAAGGACTGCATGGCCTCGGACACCAACTATGCCGTGAGCCGGTGTACCTACTACCCAACCAGTCAGAGCTGTGAGAACGTAAATGGTAACCTAGATGGTGATATCCCCGCGGCAGTAGGCGGAGTGCCCGGAACGCTCACTATCAGAGGTACCGTTCTCACGAACCCATACACTCAACCCCTCCATTGTACCCAGGGCGCTGTGGTGGCGCTTTCGGAGAACGACCCCACCGCCGGCGGCGCGTATGACATCACCTCGTCGATTGGACTTCGCGTTGCGTTTGGGGCCGGCCTTCCGCTGGGCTCAATCGTCGGACTTGCGGGCCTCGCCAGCGAAGTTGGCGTGAACGATGTTCCCAGCATCGACGGGATCACCACCGTGCCCAACAACATCTACCACGGGAACTACATGTTCGCGCGCCGCCTGTTCGTGATGAACAATCCTGGCTTCACGCAAGCCAACGCTTTGCCGGCCGAGCAAGCTGGCCGACCAACTGAAGAGCAGAAGCTCTACAATTGGATGACCGTCTCGAATGTCTGCGACGTGTCGACGATTGCCACCAACCCCCAAGTGGGATTCCTCTCGAAGTGGATCGCCACTACCTGCACCAGCTCCGAGACCTGCGTTTCCGCGGGCGAGGGGACTATCCTGACCTGCTTGAAGGCTGACTATGGGGTCAGCACGCCGAAGATGAACATCGGCGATGAGACCTCGAATAACGCCTGCGACGTGAACTATCCCTGCGTCGCCAACGGGCTAAAGGGCACCGGTACCCCGCTCACCTGTGGCGGCGTGGGTAGCACCTGCCCGGTGATCCCGGTCCTGGCCAGCGGCTACGCCTGCAACCTGAACCAGAAGTGCTCGAGCGGCGTCTGCCCGACCAGCGGCACCACTGCCGGATCCTGCAACTAGCTAGAGATGACCGTCTAGTCATATCGGGGTCGGTGGGGGCGTGGCGAGTCGAGGACATTGCCTCGCCTCCCGCACAGCGGGAGGCGAGGCGGTGTGGGGCGGGGAACCGGCAGCGACGCAGATTTTGCGGGCGCGTTGCGAATAGTCGAAACCTAAGCATAGTGATCAATCAACGAATCAATCAACAAGTCAGTCAGTCAACGAGAACAGAGAATCAAGGAGGATCCAAATGCGACGTAATCAAATGACATGGATGGCAGCCGCGCTGGGCGCGGTTGTCCTCACCGGGCTCGTAGGTTGTGGCAAGGGTAGCCAGGGCGCCGGCAAGGGCGCAGCCGAACTGAATGTCAACAGCCTGCTAGTCACTGACGCCAAGAGCGCGAAGGTGGTCGTGCAGGGCGATGGTGGAATCGTCAACCTCACCATTCCGCTCGTGGCGAACGCGACCAGCACGCAGTGGTCTGCACTCGTCAGCGATCTGCCCATCGCCAGCGACTACGTCTTCACTGCTTCGGCCTATGCGGCCGACGGCACGACCGTGCTCTACACGGGCAGCGTGAGCGGCCAGACCATCACCAAGAACCAGACCGCGAACATCGTCATCGACATGAACCAGAGGGCGCCCACCGGCCTCTACGAGGAGGCCCCGGTGATCGCCGGGCTCACCGAGACGGCGAGCTGTGTCGCGAAAGGAGACACGGTCACCATCAAGGCCACTGCCTACGATCCAGATGCTGGCGATACGGCTGGCATGGGTTGGTCGTGGAGCGTGGACAATACCTGCGGCACACTCAGCCTCCCCCCCGCCAATGTTGGCGGCACCGACCAGGCTCATCCCGGGACCTCGACGGTCGTCTTCACCGCGACCGCCAGCAGCGCCAACTGCCAGGTCAACCTGACCATCGCGGATGCCCGCGAGCCGGCCGTGCTCATGACGACCGGCTCGGTCACCATCTCGATCGGCGACGCTTGCGCGTTTGGCAATGCCAAGATCACGGCTATCCCGAACACCTGCCCGGTAGTCGTGAACATCGGCGCTGTCGTCGGCCCTGTGCCCGGTGATGGCACCCCATCCTATGTTCCCATGGTGGTTGGCCAGTCTACATTCGTAACCGTGTCTGCCACGGACCCCGACACAGGCGACACGCTCCTCTACAGCTGGTCCTCGCCGGACTGCGCTGGCGGCACCCCGGCCACCACTTTCGGTAACTGGAATGACAGCACGGCCAAGGCCGGGACGTGGTTCCTGCTGACCTCCGCTCCCCCGAGCGGCACCTGCACCTTCTTCGTGCACGTGTCCGACGGTACCTTCGCGGATGGCAAGGCCAAGTGCGACATCGTCAACCACCTGAGCTTGCCCGTCAAGGGCCCGGGCGACGTGGTGAAGGGCAACCCGGTCTTCGGCTTCGACTACATGTCCACGGACACCGTCAACGACGGCGACCAGGTGAAGCTTGAGATCGTTGCCCCGACCACGGGCTGCGACACCGCCTACACGATAGTCTGGAATCCGGCGGGCACGGCGCTCACGCCCCTCGACCCGCCATTCACGACCGGTATCACCTTGAACGCAGCGGCCGGCGCTGGCACCAACGGCGAGACGGTGACCGTGACCGCGACTTGCAGCTCTTCGGGCCTCTCGACGAGCCACATGTTCACCCTGCTTCCGCTCAACGGCGGCAGCGGTGGCACGGGCGGCAGCGATGCAGCAGCCGGAACGGGCGGCAGCGGTGGCACGGGCGGCAGCGGCGGCA
>PMKP01000444.1 GCA_003157775.1 Myxococcales bacterium
CGCGAGGCCCTGGCCCAAGTGGTGGCGGGTCGCAGTCTGTCGACCGCGGACATGAGCGCAGTCGTGGGCTGCATGATGGACGGGCAGGCCACCCCGGCCCAGGTGGGGGGTCTGCTTGCAGCCTTGCGCATGAAGG
Source organism: Myxococcales bacterium (assembly GCA_003157775.1). GTDB lineage: Bacteria > Myxococcota_A > Polyangia > Fen-1088 > Fen-1088 > Fen-1137. Next base: position 137 of record PMKP01000444.1, read on the forward strand.
GCGAAACCGTGGATGAGGTAGTGGGCGCGGCCTCGGCGATGCGGCAGCGCATGGTGCGCGTGCCCGCAGGCGAGCTGGCCTTGCTTGACACCTGCGGCACCGGCGGCGACGGCTCGGGCACGGTCAACATTTCGACCCTGGCGTCGTTCATCGTGGCCGCCTGCGGGGTCAAGGTGGCCAAGCACGGCAACCGGGCGCTCTCGTCGCGTTCCGGTTCCCACGACGTCATCGAGGCCATGGGCATCGACCCCATGCCTACGCCCGAGACGGCCTCGCGTTGCCTTGCCGAAGTGGGCCTCTGCTTCATGTTCGCGCCCAGCTTCCATGCGGCGACCCGGCATGTGGCTGGTCCGCGCCGCGAGCTGGGCTTTCGCACCCTGTTCAATCTCTTGGGGCCGCTCACCAACCCAGCCGGTGCGCGCTATCACATGAACGGCGTGTTCGCGGCCGAGCGCTGCGAGTTTCTGGCGCAGGCCCATGCGAAACTGGGATCGCTCGGCGCCCTGGTGGTGCACGGCGCGGGCGGGCTGGATGAGATCGCCACCGCGGGCTCGACCCAGGTCGCCGAGCTGCGCGACGGAAAGGTTCGTTGCTACCAGATCCGGCCCGCGGATTTCGACCTAGCCGAGCAGGATCCCGCAGGCCTGGCTGGTGGCGATGTCGCGACCAACGCGCGTCTGCTGGAGGCAACGCTGGCCGGCGCGCCCGGAGCGATTCGGGTGGCCGCGCTCATGGAGGCCGCTGCCAGCTTCTACGTGGTGGATGCGGCATCCGATCTGCGGGCCGGCGCCCGCCAGGCAGAGGCGGCACTCGACAGCGGCAAGGCCCGCGCCGTGGTGGATCAGCTTCGCCGCCTGTCGCCCGTGCAGAAGAAAGAATGATTCTCGACGAGATTCTCGCGCAGACGCGACAGGGGGTCACCTTGGCCCGAGGGCGATTGCCGCTTGCCAAGCTGGAGGAAAAGCTGGCCCTGGCGCCACCGGTGCGGGATTTCCGTGCGGCGCTTGGCAAGCACGGGCTGGCGTGCATTGCGGAGTTCAAGCGACGCTCGCCTTCCAAGGGCTGGATCAAGCAAGACGCTGACCCAGTCGTGGTGGCGAGTGCGTATCAAGCTGCCGGGGCCGCTGCCATCTCCGTGCTGACCGACGGCCCGTTTTTCGGTGGCTCACTCGATGATCTGCGCCGAGCACGCGCCGCCGTCGACATCCCGGTTCTGCGCAAGGACTTCATCATCGACCCGTACCAAGTGGCCGAGGCGCGCGCGGCGGGCGCCGACGCGCTTCTGCTCATCGTGTCCGCCCTGCGCCAGGATAATCTGGTCGGGCTGCTCGCCGATGCCAGGCGCTTGGGCATGCAGGCCTTGGTGGAGACCCACGACCGTGGTGAGGTGGAGCGCGCGCTTGCGGCAGGGGCGTGCGTGATCGGGGTCAACCACCGCGACCTTGACACTTTTCAGATGGACATGACTTTGGCCACCAGCATGCGACCCCTGGTTCCGTCGAACCGCCTGCTGGTCGCAGAGTCAGGCATCCGCACGGCTGACGATGTGAGAAGGATGCAGGAGGCGGGCGTCGACGCCGTCCTGGTGGGTGAAAGCCTGATGTGCGATCCTGACCCTGGCTCGGCGTTGCGCAAGCTTCTGGGTGGCCCATGAGTTTCTTGGTCAAGATCTGCGGCATCACGCGTCCCGAGGACGCGCAACAGGCCGTCGCGGCCGGCGCTGATCTGATCGGCCTGAATTTCTGGCGTGGGTCGAAGCGTTTCGTGCGGGACGACCAGGCGCGCGAGATCGTCGCGGCCATTCCCGCGGGCGTGCTGCGTGTGGGCGTGTTTGTCAACGCCCATCCCCTGGTGGTCAGCGAGACGGTGGATGAGCTGAAACTCGACCGCGTGCAACTGCACGGTGACGAGATCCCGGCGAGCTGGACTTGGCTGCCGCCAGAGCAAACCATCCGTGCCATTCGGGTTCGGGACGAGGCGTCGCTCAAGGAAGCGCTGAGCTGGCAGGCCAGCCTGTTCCTCTACGACGCGTATGCCGAAGGGTATGGCGGCAGCGGCAAACGAGCGCCGTGGCAGATCGTGGCAGCGGGCGCGCGGCGGCCATTCTTGATCGCCGGCGGCCTGAATTCCGCCAACGTAGCTGAGGCAATAGCCACAATTCGGCCGGATGGCGTGGACGTGTCGTCTGGGGTCGAGTCTGCGCGAGGTATCAAGGACACGCGCAAGCTGCGCGCCTTCATCAAACAGGCCCGCGCGGCTGCGGCGAAGTTGAAGTAGTGTGACTATCCCACCAGTCGATTCGCCGGCCCCAATCCCTCGCGCAACACAGTCACCCAGTCGTCCACCAAGCTCACCACTGTCGAGGGCGGGCCGTTCAGGGTTCCGCCGTCTAGAATGAGATCGAGATCGGCGCCGTATTCCTGCCGGATCTCGGCGGCGGTGGTCAGGACGTGGCCGTTGCGCGACTTGGCTGTGGCCGTGAGGATGGGCCGGCCCAGCCGCCAAATCAGCTTTTCGCAAAGGGCGCTCTGCGGGATGCGAACCCCGATGGTGCGCCGGTCACCTTTCACGAAGGGCGAGGGTACGCTAGGGTGGGCCAGCAGTTCGGCGCAGTAGGGACCGGGGAAGATACGGCTGACCAGACGATAGGATGATTCGCTCATGCGGGTGAAGCGGGGAAGCTCGCCCACGTCGGGCAGCAAGAACGTCAGCGGCCGGGTTGTGAGATCGAGACCGCGCATGCGTTGAATCCGTTCGATGGCCTGCTTCTGGCCAAAACCACAGCCGAGGCCGTACAGGGTGTCGGTGGGAAACGCGATCACTCCTCCCGCCGACAGGACGGCAATCGCCTGCTGCACAACCGCCTCGGCGGGCTCTGAGGGCGACACCTCCACGATGGGTGCTCGGGGCGAAGTCATCGTGCCCGTATAGTGGCAGGTGGGCGGCGCGCACGCAAAGTCTTGCATGCATGGCCAAGCGTCACCAGGATCGGTAGACTGCCCGTGATGCTCGCGCCCATCTGCGCCATCTTGCTCGCCCTGGCGACAAGCCCGTCGCAGCGGGGATCGTCGCCTGAGCCTGAGCCGTCCCATCGCGTTTCGATTCGCATGGTCGGGCCAGTAGCCCTGGTCGAGGTGGAACGCGAGGTATTCGTCGGCGCTGAGCGAGCCCCAACCCATGACACGATAGTCGACCTCGACCTGCCCGAGGGTGCGGCCCTGGTCGACTGGGGAGCCCGCAGCGCAGGCCGGATGGTCAGGCTTGCTGCCACGGCCGAGTCCTTGGCCCGCGCCGACTACGCGCGCCTACTGTCATCACATCAGATCACGTCCGCCCCGGCGTCTTCCGACGACGCCGCCCGGATCCGCGTGCATCTGGCGCGGCTGGCTGCTTCTGGGCGCGTGCTTCTGCGCTATCGCTACACGGCGCCTGTGGCTTGTGCCGACGGTCGCTTCGTCCTGCGCCTGCCCGCCAGCCTGGAGGACAATCCGACGGCAGCCCAGGTGACGGTCAGGTTCGACGATCTGCCGGCCGAAGCCAGGCTCTCCGAAGCGAGCGTCGCCGGTGTGCCGGTTCGCATCCCGTCCAACGGGCGCGCTCCCGTGGTCCGTGCGACAGCACCCCTGCGGGCTGCCTGGGAGGTGAGCTACGCCCTGCGCGAGCAGGCAGCGGCGTGGCCGGGCCAATTGCTGGCGGCGCGAGCAAGCCGGCGCACGAAGGGCACTCCGCGGGCGACGGAGGTGTTGGCGGTCGGCCTTTGTCGGCCACAAGGCCCGCCCAGTCGCGTGGGGAGCCCGCCGGCACTTCGGGACGGACAACCCACCCTGCCCCACCCGCGCGCTTCGCGCGCGCCCTCGCCGGCGGAGCACCATCGCGGGAGGGATGGCGAGGCCGAGCGAAGCGAGCGGGGTGGGGGTGGCGGGTGGGGGGCCGAAGGGCGAAGCGAACCCTTTCAGGGTTCCCATATCAGCGAGCAACCGCCAGGTGAGGTGATGCTGCTCATCGATCGCTCCCGCAGCGTCGGCACGGGCGGCATGTCCAGCCAGCGAGCCCTGGCGCGGGCCCTGCTTGAGGCTCTTCCTCCTGCCCAGCGATTCAACGTCATTCTCTTTGCGCGGACGGCAACGCAGGTCTTTCCCATCTCACGCACCGCTACGGGCGAGGCTCTGGACGCACTTGCCGCAGCGGCCGATCCAAACCAACTGGAAAACGGCACTGATTTGCTGGCGGCGCTCCGCCGCGCCGTCGACTGGGTCAAGCCTGACGGGTTTTCCTCGGGTGGTGGGCCTCGTCTGCTGGTGATCGTCAGCGACGGAGCTTTGCCCGAGTCGCAGACCACAGAGATGTTCGCCAGCGCACTTGCGCCCGTGGTTCCGGGCGACAAGCTGCGGATGATGGTTTTGCTGGTGCGTCCGGCAGCCGACGACCCTGTCCCAGCCGACGCCGTCCAGCGATTGGACAGGCTGGTGGGACGGTTCGGCGGAGTGGTGCGCGTCCTGGCGGCCGAAGATCTGCCTGGGGTGGCGCGATCCTCGCTGGCTGCGCTGGCCCAGGGTGGAGACTTGTTCAATGTTCGCATCCAGGGGCGCCGGGAATTCGCCGCTGGCGTGGCGCCGGGGACGGGCTTGGTGAAGGGGTTGACGTTGCCGATCAGTCGGGGTTCCCGCATCCAGGTGGCGGCTGAATATGCGGGCATGGCGGTGCGGACCAGCGCATCTGCCGCGAGCGTCGCGATCGAGTGGCTGCAACCCCTGGTCGACACCCAGCCCCCGAAAACCTGGGCGGGCTCGCTACCCGAAGTTGCTGCCTACGTCGAGGCCGTCGTGCCGCACTCGCAGCCGTCCGCAGATGGCGTGGTGCGTGGACAGATGGACCCGCTGGTCCTGCGCAACGCCCTCGCGCTGGCTTTTCTCCCGCGCGCGCGGGCCTGCTATGTTTCGCGGAGAGTGGCCAATAGCGCCGATTTGGCCTTGCGCGGTCGGCTCCGGCTGGAGCTTCACCTCGAACGGGGCGAACTCGAGGACGCGATCATCCGCCGGTCTAGCCTGGACCGACCCGAGATCGAGCGTTGTGTGCGCGAAGCTGCCTTCTACGTGGAGTACCCCCGCCCCATGTTTCGTGATGCGCCGACGGTGGCTGCGGTCAACCTGGTATTTCGGCCCCGCACGCTTGAAGAGAATCACCCCGACGCGTCACCGTTCGACCGGCAGATCGATCTCATCTTGGGACCAGTCACTTTCGACCCGCAGAAGCTACTTGAGAGCGAGGCGCTGGAGAGCGGTGCGGCAGAGAAGGGCAGAGGCGACTGAGTCAACTTGACCTGGCCCCCAGCGCCGACTATAAAGCCACGTTCTTTCCAGAGGTTTGCAAACCATGTCGCTGAAGATGGGCTTGATTGGCCGCAAGTTGGGGATGACCCGCGTGTTCCACGATGACGGAACATCTCTGGGCTGCACGGCACTCGAAATTGGGCCCTGCGTGGTCACAGCTCAACGGACGCCGGACAAGCACGGGTACGCGGCGCTGCAACTCGGATTCGAGGAGCGCTCACTGCGCCACCTGCGCCGTTCGGAGGCCAAGCTTTTTGAGAAGCTGAAGATCGAGCGGACCCCTGCGGTGCTGCGCGAAGTTCGCCTGGAGCCGAGCGATGTGGCCAAGTTCGACGTGGGCAAGGTGCTGAAGGCCGACGAGGTCTTCAAATCGGGCGACGTCGTCGACGTGGCGGGCATCACCAAGGGCAAGGGCTACCAGGGCGTGATGAAGATGCACAAGATGGCGGGCTCGGTGAACGGCCACGGATCACACGAGTTCTTCCGTCACGGCGGCTCCATCGGTTGCCGCCTTACCCCCGGCCGCGTCCACAAGGGCAAGCGGATGTCCCAGCACATGGGGAATGTCCGGTGCACCTCCTCGGACTTGGTGGTGGTGAAGGTCTTCCCGGAGCAGAATATCGTGCTGGTAAAGGGTGCGGTCCCTGGACCGGCCCATGGCCTCGTCTTCCTCAAGGGCAGTTCCAAGAACGTGAAGAAGTACATCGTTCCGGTCGTGCAGAAAGAAGTCGAGTCCAAGAACCCGATGAAGGCGTCGAAGAAGGCTCAGGCGAGCGGCTAGAATTCGTTGGGCTAGGCAGGCAGGTTGGCTTCGCTACGCGACCGCAACCGGCGTCACGACGCGTTCTTTCGCAAGGCACGCAGCGAGGGATTCGCTGCGCGGTCGGTCTACAAGTTGGAGGAAATCGACCGTCGGGTTCACCTCCTGCGCGCAGGCGCGCGGGTGCTCGACCTGGGCTGCCGGCCCGGATCATGGTTGCAGTATGCGTGCAAAGTGGCGGGGCCTCATGGCGTGGTGGTCGGCGTGGATCGACAGTCCCTGCCGCAGCCGGTTGCAGGCGCGCGGGTTCTGGTCGCAGACATCTTTGCTTTGTCCGATGAGGAGCTGCTATGCGGCCAGGCGGCTTTCGACGTGGTCTTGTCCGACATGGCGCCCGACACGACAGGCATCCGCGCGACGGATCAGGTGCGCTCGGCGGCCTTGGCAGAGGAAGCGCTCGGCCGGGCCGAACGGCTTCTCGCGCCGCTGGGCGGGTTCGTGGCCAAGGTATTCCAGAGCCCTGAGGTGGCCCGTATTCGCGCGCGCATGTCCACGCGTTTTTCGGAGGTGCGCCTGCTCAAACCTGAAAGCTCACGTGGGGAGAGCACGGAGCTGTATCTGGTCGGCAAAGGCTTCTTGCCATAGATATGGGAACCCTGGGAGGGTTCNNCCCCGTGGGGAAGCTCGCCGGCTCTCCACGCGGCTAGTTTCTTGCTTCGTTCCACGGCGAAAGCGCCAAGCGCCTGTCGACCACGATGGCCCGCCACATCTGCATCTGGGCTGCGGAGAAGCCTCCAAAAGGCCGGCCGGTCCACTGGCGGATCCGCTGGTTGAGCCTCTCGCGCACCTCGGTCGCGCTGAGCGGCTCCGTGTCGTCGTCATCAATGGGTAGATACTGCGACAGCAGTTGTCGGAACTCGTCCAGATTCTCCTGCCGGCCGAGCAGGGACCGGTAGAGGCTACACAGCTGCTCTTGCGGGTCGGTGTGAAGGACAGGTTCCATGCGGCGCTCTCGGGCTGCGTGCCTACGCGGCTGAGATGATTTTGGGGGCCAAAGCCGGCGCGCGCGGGGATGTGCCGGGAGTGGCAAGAATAGATATCGTAAGATCATGGTCTCTGCTTAAGTCCGAAGAGAGAGAATTGGCAGGTCGCTCTACCAAGCTGTCGGGTGCGTGTTGTCGGCGGATGCGTGTGGATCTGCGACAATGTGGACCAGACGTATCAGCACCCATCGTTGATGGTTGACGGACCTGACGTGCTGGAGCACGTGGTTCCCATTCTCTTTCATGGCTCGCGTGGGTGAATGCGCTTCGACTATAGGCAGAGCGCGGTTCTGCCGAGGACAGTGGACGACGTGAGACGCGTCCTGGTGACCATGGTGCAGCCTGTCGCAACCAGCCGAGCCACCCCGCGTTCGGATCGACAGGTCTCTCCTGGCAACGCGGCAAAGACCGCGCGCAACAGGCAGCGGACTAGTTTGCTCGCGTTGCTGAGCGGAGGAGGGTGCCGCCTTGGCTGATCCACTTCGCGTCCTCGAGGACTTTCACAACCTGCTGGAGATCTCGCCTTTCGCTGCAGTTGTGTTCGATGAGCAGGGCTTGCCGATCTATGCCAACCGCCAGTTTCTCAACTTGTTCGGCTACCGTTCGGGCGAACCGGCCACGGTGGACGATTGGTGGCGTCTAGCCTATCCCCAGGTGGACTACCGGGAACGCGTCCAGGCCGACTGGATGGCCCGCTTGTCCGACGCTGCCCTCAAGGGAACCCCTATGCGGCCCCTGGATGCCATCATTGCCTGCCAGGACGGGTCGCTTCGCCATGTGGAGTTTCACGCCGCGCGGGTGGGGGATCGCCTTCTCATCATCACCGTCGACTTGACCGAGCAGGAACGCGCAGAGGCGGCGCGCCGGGCAAGCGAGGAGCGCTACCGTCGCTTCGTGCAGATGAGCGGGGAGGGGGTGTGGCGCTACGACCTGCTGCCGCCCGTGCCGGTTGACCTGCCCGAGGATGAGCTGGTGGCTGCCCTGTTCGAGCGCGCGCGCGTGGGCGAGTGCAACGACGAGTTCGCCCGCCAGCATGGCTACAGCCGGGCGCCGGATGTATTGGGCCGACGCCTGCCTGAGCTGATGCAAGGGGCACGGACGGCTCAGCTGGAGTTTCTGCGTTGCTTTGCTCGCAGCGGATTCCGGGTTGCCGACCTGGTGACTTCGGGGAACGGACCCGAGGGAGACGAAACCTGGGCGCTCAACAGCCTGGTGGGAATCATTGAACAGAACTGGGTGGTTTGCATTTGGGGCACCCGTCGCGACATAACAGCGCAGCGGCATGCCCAGCTTGCCCTGCAGCGTAGCGAAGCGGAGTTTCGCGCCATCTTCGACCGCGCGCCCGTGGGCATCGTGCTGGTGGACCCCGACGGACGGTCGCTTCGTTCCAACGATGCGCTGCATGAGACGTTGGGATACGGCAACGATGAGATCGGGGAGGTTCCTTTCAGCGAGTTCGCCCACCCTGAAGACCGCGAGCCCCTGGCGGCTGCGCACGCAGCGCTGGTCTCGGGCGGGCGAGAGTGGGTTCAGGTCGAGGCGCGCTTCTTGCGCAAAGATGGCGCCGTCGCCTGGATCAACCTGGTCGCATCAGCCATCCGCGACGAAAAGAATCAGTTCGTGCGAGGCATCTGTGTTTTGCACGACATTACCCGGCGCCGGATTGCGGAGCGCGACCAAGCCCAGCACCAACAGGAACTGGCCGCACTCAATGAGATCGTCACCGCCACGACATCCACCCTCGATCCCCGGCAAATCCTCGACAGCGTCCTCGATAGCGTACGCAAGATGTCGCGGGTCGACCGGACCAGCATCATGCTGCTCGACCGGGAAACCGACTTGCTCGAGACCGCGGCGGTCATTGGTCCCGACGGCCCCATACCCGCCAACCTCCGTCTGTGTCGGGGTGAGGGCGCGGCGGGACGGGTGCTAAGTGACCTCAAGCCCCTGGTCATCTCCGACGTGCGCAAGTCCTCCCAGTTCGTCGCTCCTTGGGATGGCGATTGCGGGTGGGGCACCACCGGGCAGAACGCCCTGGGCTACGCGGGGTTTCCCTTGGTCTCGCGGGGCAAGGTGATCGGCGTCCTCTCCCTGGTCACGACCAAGCACCGGGATTTCTCTCCCGCTGAGATCGCGTTTCTCCAGGCCATCTGCGGCGCCGCTGCGGTCAGCATCGATAATGCGCTCATCCACCAGGACATTCAGCGACGCGCTGAGAAGCTGGCAGGCGAGATCGCCCTGCAGAAACAGTATGCCGAAAACGTGGTCCGCAGCATCACCGACGGCGTGTTCACCGTCGACACCGACAACCGCATCGTGTCCTGGAACCGGGGGGCCGAGGCCATCACCGGCTACGGAGCAGAAGAGGCGGTCGGACGCCTGTGCAGTGAGCTGGGACGTCCCTTCGACTCGGAAGGCAAGATGCTTTGCTTTGCCGAAGGGTATCCCTTCGAGGAGATCAGGCGCGCGCGCCTGCCTTTGAGCGCGCGGGAGGTGTCCGCCCATCACCGTGACGGCCGGCACCTTACGGTCAGCATCAGCGCGGCACCACTTTTCGACGACAAGGGCGAGTTTCAGGGCGTGGTCACGGTGTTCCGCGATGTCTCACGTGAACGCGAGCTCATCGACGGCATCCAGCGGGCAGACCGGGCGAAGAGCGCATTTCTGGCCAGCATTTCGCACGAAATCCGTACCCCGATGAACGCCATCCTGGGTTTTACCCAACTCCTGCTGCGCGATTCCTCATTGAGCGCGGGCCAGCGCCAGTACCTGGAGACCATAGGGCGCAGCAGCGAACATCTGCAGGCGCTCATCGACGACGTTCTTGAGATGTCCAAGATCGAGGCCGGGCGAGTGGCCGCGCAGCCATCTACCTTTGACCTGCGTGCTTTGGTGGACGACTTGACCGGCATGTTCCGTCTGCGCACCGAGGCCAAGAAGCTGCGCTTTGAGGTCGAGGTGGACGACGGGGTGCCGGACACCGTGGTGACCGACGAAAGAAAACTGCGTCAGATCCTCATCAACCTGCTGGGCAATGCCATCAAGTTCACCGAGCAGGGGCACGTGCTGTGGCGGGTGTGGGTGGATCCCAGCGATACACTCGCCTCTCACCTCTTCATCGATGTAGACGACAGTGGACCGGGAATTTCCGTGGTGGATCGCGAACGGATCTTCAATCCCTTCGAGCAGGCTGCCGCCGGGGCACGGGCCGGGGGCACTGGCCTCGGGCTTGCCATCAGCCGGCAGTTCGCGCGTCTTCTGGGCGGCGATATCACGGTTTCCAGCGAAGTGGGGCGGGGAAGTTGTTTTCATGTCGAGATTTCTCTCGGCAAGGGTGAATCGGACCGGCCGTACGTCGGATTGCCCTCGCGACGGGTGATTGGCATCAAACCGACAGCGGATCCCTATCGGGTGTTGGTCGTCGACGATCAGCCCGAGGATCGCAAGCTGATGTCGCAGATGCTGGAAGCGGTTGGCTTCCGCATTCGCGAGGCGAACGACGGGGCGGAAGCGGTCACCGGCTTTGCCGAGTGGAGCCCGCATGCCATCTTGATGGACATGCGCATGCCGAAGATGGGAGGCGCCGAGGCGATACGACAAATCCGTGCGACGCCAACCGAGCAGCCCCCCTTCGTCCTGGCGGTGTCGGCCAGCGCTTTCGCCGAGAATCGGCAACAGGCGTTGGCCGCAGGAGCCGACGACTTTCTGAGCAAGCCCTTTCGCGAAGCAGATCTGCTGGAGCGGCTGCGCGTGCGCCTAGGGATCGAGTACATCTCGGTCGACGTGCCGACAGCGAAAACTCCGGGGGCGATGCTGCTCCACAACAATCTGCCGCCCGGCCTCACCCTGGCGCAGCTCCCTTCCTCCCTGCGGGATGAGCTCCACACCGCCGCTATCCATGCCGACTATGATCGGCTCATGGCCCTGGCCGACCAGATCGCAGGACTGGATGCCGATTCGGCGCGGGTTCTGCGCCAGACCGTGGAGCGATTCGACTACCAGAAGCTCATCGACTATGTACAGGGGGTACAAGGGCATGCCTGAGGACTCGTCACGCCCTGACAGCGGCGCCAGCATCTTGGTGGTTGACGACACGCCGGCCAACTTGCAGGTATTGGTTGGCATGCTCAAGGAGCACGGACATCGTGTGCGCCCGGTGTTGGAAGGCCGCCTGGCGTTGCGGGCAGCGAAGGCCGAGGTGCCTGATTTGGTCTTGCTCGACATCAACATGCCCGACATGAACGGCTTCGAGGTGTGCGAACAGCTAAAGGCTGATCCCAAGCTGGCTGACACCCCTGTGATCTTCATCAGCGGCAACACCGAGACGGTGGACAAGGTGAGGGCATTCTCCGTCGGGGGAGTGGACTACGTCACCAAACCGTTTCAGATGGCAGAGGTGGAGGCGCGGGTGGCCACCCACCTGGAACTCCGGCGCAAACGCCGCGAGCTCCAGGAAAGCATCGAGGCCTTGCGCCGCCTGGAGACTTTACGGGACAGCCTGGTACACATGGTGGTGCATGATCTGCGCTCGCCCCTGGCTGCCATCTCGGCCTGCCTGGAGGTCATCAAGTGGGACGCGGAGGAGCAACATCGTCACGAGTTGGCGGCCGATGTGGAAATGGCATTGCACGCCACCCGCACGATTATCCGACTGGTAAATTCGGTTCTTGACGTGAGCAAGATGGAGGGCACCGAGATGCGTCTGCAGCTCGCCCCCGCCGACATTGCCGCGGTGGCACGGGAGAGCATCGACGAGTTGGAATCCCTGGTCGGAACGCGACAGCTCGTGCGAGACTGGCCCGAGGATCCTGTGATGGCGGTGGTGGATCGAGACGTGGTGGCGCGGGTCATGCAGAACCTGCTGGGCAATGCGCTCAAATTCACGCCCGCTACCGGGCTCATCACTGTGGCGGTAGAGGCCAACGACGATATGGTACGAGTGGCTGTGTTGGACACCGGGCCCGGCATCCCCCGGGAATACCGCGAACGGGTGTTTGAGAAGTTCGGTCAGGTTGAGGCGCTTTCGCGTGGCCAAAGATTCTCCACCGGCCTGGGCCTCACCTTTTGTAGACTGGCGGTGGACGCGCATGGTGGCCGCATCGGGGTGGACAGCGAGGTGGGCCGGGGGAGCACTTTCTGGTTCGTTCTGCCGCGCAATGGTCCCACGCCGAAATGACCGGACCGCCTTTCGAGAATTCGCAGCAGGCTGAGCGACCGGGTGGACGGCGGCGGGGCCGGAAGCCGGAACCGGATCCGGGGCCGCCATTGGCCACCAGTCACCGGAACCGGCCACCGGAGCCGGCCCACCGGCCGCCGCAGCGGCGTCCTAGTTTCCCGACTCGCCGCTCGCTCGCTTCAGCTTGTCCAGCAAGGTGGTGCGGCTCAGTCCCAGCAGTTCGGCTGCGCGGGTCTTGTTCCCGCCCGAGGTGCGCATGGCTCGGTCGATGAGTGCGGCCTCGATGCGCGCCAGCGTCGCCACCAGATCGATCGCCTCGGTGGACGAACTGCTCACGGTGGCAGCCGCGAAGTCCGCCGACGGGCTGCGTACCCCCGTGGGCAGGTCCTCGAAACCGATGACCCCGGTGCGATTGAGGATGACTAGCCGCTCAATCAGGTTCTCCAACTCGCGGACATTGCCCGGCCAACTGTAGAGCTGAAGGGCGAGCAGGGCGGCCTCGGACAGGGTGATGTTCTTGTGGCTGCGGCGATTGGCTGACGCCAAGAAATGGCGAGCCAGTGGCGTCACGTCCTCTGCGCGTTCACGCAG